>JAGOZU010000164.1 GCA_018058545.1 Promineifilum sp.
TCTGGCCAGCCTGTTCGGTACCTGGCAAGCGCGGAACCTGAATCCCTTTTATGAATTCCTGGCGCTGCTCGTTCAACCTATGGCTGCCTCTCCATGAGATTCTTTTCTGTTAACGTGAACAGTTACCTGGGAGGATATGGTCGCTACCCTCGACGCATAGGGGTATGATAGCCTGAATCAAACACAGTTCTATCAAAAAACAGATGGAGGAACCGATGTCTGACGATTGGAAAAACGAAATCAAGACAAGACTGACAGTCGTTCGAGAGGATCTCTACACAACCCTGAACGGCCTGTCGGAGGAACAATGGTCAGTGAAGAGCTACTCCGAAGGGTCGGAATGGAGGGTCGTCGATGTTTTGCGTCATATGGCTGACTCAGAGCGTGGCATGACCGCCCTGATGGTTCAGATCAAGGCCGGTGGCGAAGGTGTGCCGGAGGACTTTGACTTGAACCGCTGGAATCAACGCGCCGTCGACAAATTGAGCGGCCGCAGCCCACAAGAGTTACTGGATGGCATCGTCGCCTCACGAGCCACTTTGTTGGCCTTCATCGACAGTCTGGAAGACGGTGACCGGGACAAGAAGGGTCGTCACGCCAGCATGAAGATTATGACCATCGAGGAGATTTGCCGTTTGATCGCCGACCATGAAGCCTTGCACCTGGCCGGTATTCGGGAAGCCTTGGAGATATAAAACGCAAGGGAAATCGGTAACTACCGCAGCCAATTGCCGACGCTCATGCCCAATTCATCCTGTTCCTCTCGTGATAGGCTATACTGGGTGCTGGATATGCGTCGTATTGTCTTTCTCCCAATCCTGATCGTGTTGCTGATGGCGGGGTGCGGAGGGCGAGGAACCATGACCCCCACGCCATTCCCGACGGCCGGACCAACTGCCACCACGGCTATCGGCGGCCCGATTAAGCTGTCGATTACCGAGTTGTTGGCCGCGCCGGGGCTATACCTCGACACGGTGGTGCAACTGACCGGCCGGCTGCAAAAGAACCCCCTGATCGTGTGCAATTCCAATTATTATGCGTCGCCCGCAAGTTGGGGGCTGATTGAAGAGGGTCTCATGGTAGCGGCCGGGGGATTCGACGATCAGGTACGCTCCCTGCTTCCGGGCGATCTGACGATGACCGTGGAAGGCCGGTGGCGGCGCTGGGAGGGCACTGTCGGCTGCGGCAAGCAAGCCCAACAGCAAGAGGTCTGGTATCTCAGCGTCGAGCGCATCCTCTCCCCCAGCCCATTGACCCAGATCACCCTGACGCCGTCATCCGACGTGGGGATAGCCGCCATCACGGCCGAAGCAACCCTGCCACCCAGCGAAGGAGAGTTCGGGGAAGTAGTCACGGAAACGGCGACACTTGAGATGGTAGAAACTCCCGTTGAATTGGAATCCACCGAGCCGCCCGAAGCCAATCCCGGCGCGCCACCCCCTCCCCTTGAGGGAGCACCCATATTGACACCGACGATTCCCATAAACCAGACGCCTATTACCGCACAGACGCCTTTTACCGAAACCACTCCGATCCCCGGTCAGACGGTGACGGGCACGATACCGCCGGAAACCGGCACACCAAGAGCTACAGGGAGTCCAGGGGACCTGGTCGATAGAGGCGATATCTATGATGCCATCGGCGATAACTTCACGATTTCTTCGCTGGAGGCCGGGGCCATCGATAGCTGGCAAGTAGAAATCTCAGAAGGTGAGAAGTTGTTTTTTCAGGCCATCGCCCCGCCACCGGCCGACATCATCCTGTCGGTTTACAAAGGCGATCAGGCGGTCATCAACAATCAGAACAACGCGCCGGCGGGAGCGCCAGAGGTTCTTAACGCGCCACCGCTGCCGGGGCCGGGAATCTACACGATCCGAGTCACGGCCAATGGAGGGGTTGCGACGGAATACGGCCTCACGATATACGATGATCCGGAGTATCCCGTCGTTATTGGGGGGATTATCACCCCCGGCTCACCCAAAATCGGCGTGCAATTACCTCCCAAAACCATCCAATTCTGGTTCTTCACCGCAAAGGAAGGCGATACCGTCGCTATCCGGCTTAAGCCGATAGGCGATGTAGACGCATCGTCCGATCTCTATGGTCCCGGCGGGGCCTACATCAGCACTATCGATAATAATTATGAGGGCGAAGAAGAATACAAAGAAGTCACTCTAACGGAAATCGGCCTGCACGCGATCCGGGTATTCGAATATTACATCACGGATCCGATGAAATACGATCTGGAAATCAGTTTCCGATAACCTGCGAAGCTAAGTCTGGGCGATTGACATCCTCTGGCGCGACAGGACCCAGGCCGCAATCAGGGACAGGGAGAAGCCCAGCCCCACCGCTCCGACGAGCGACATCGTTCCCATGGCAAAGAGAAAGCCGCTGCTCAGGCTACCCACGGCTGAAGCGGCCGAAGCCCATGTATCACCCATGCCCTGGAGCCGCACACTTTCGGCTGGAGCCAGGCCGACAGCCAGCAAAGCTGACCCGGCGATAAAACATAAATTCCAACCCAATCCCAGCAAGAACAGAGACAAAGTCAGGAAGGGTACGGAAGTCCCGAGCGGACTAAGCAATGACGCAGTGACCAATACCGCGGAGCCGCCTATGATCACGGTCGCCGGTCCGAATCTGTCAACCAGCCAGCCGGTGAGACTTGAAAGCCCGAACATGCCAAGCTGATGAGCCAATATCACAAATGATATCGAGTCGATACCATGGCCGGTATGGCTCATGTGCAAAGGGGTTATGACCATGATCATGGTCATGACCAGTTGGCCGATGGCCATTGAGGTCATTCCTAACCGGACGTTCCAGCTTTTCATGAGCTGGTGAACAGGGCGAGCCGGAATCTCAGGCAAGTCGCCCTGTTCCTGGCGCTCGGCCATCGCCATTTGACGACTGATTTCCAGCGGATCGGGGCGAACGAACACGAAAGTCAGCACAATGGCCAGGAAGAGTACGAGCGTAGCCGCCCAGAACGGCCCGGTTTCATAGACAAGACCCAGCCTGCCTGCCAATTCGGCCGCCGGCGCGACCAATATCGGCCCCATCAGGGCGCCTATCGTGCCGGCGAAGACGATCCAGCCGATAATTTTGGCGCGCTGCTGGGGCGGGCTAACCTCGGCCGCGGCATAGCGCGACAGATCGGACGCGCCTCGGGCAACGCCGGCCACGCCTGCGCCAAAGGCAAATATCCAGAAATGTCCCACGCCAATTGCCCAAGCGCTGACAGCGGTCCCTAACATGCCGACGAACAAGCCCAGAGACAAGCCCAGACGGCGGCCGACTCGCCCCATCAGCCAGCCCAGCGGATAGGTCGTCAGAGCGCGGAATACCAGGCCCAGGGTTGAAGGGACGCCTGCGGCGCTATCGCTGCCACTCAGATCGGCGGCAATGATGGGCATCAGGGTGAAATAGGCCACCTGGGCAGCAGCGGCCAGGCTGGACACGACGAATAAAACCCCAATGATTCGGCGGCGGACATTGAATGGTATTTCAGATGACATGCGGTGGATTCTCTAATAAAAAAGGCTTGCAGCGACGGACTGCAAGCCCTTCATGTTTTTCAGGAATGTCGTCAGCCCAGACGGCGTAGCGTGATGAACCGGCTGCCGCCTTCGATCAAGGTGACTCGGGCGCGGAAGAGCTGCCCATTTGAGAGCGGGAAGTCTTGCTCGATGTGAGCGCCGGCGTCATTGCCGCCCGGCTCGGAAACCATGCGCATCAGGCCGACGTGATCGATGAGATCCATGATCGGGCGGCCGATAATCCCATCTCCAGCCAGATCAAACAGGGAACGCGCCGAGGCGTTCAGCACCGACAGCCGATAATCCTCATCGACGACGATGACGGCATCCTCGATCTGTTCCATCACCTCGCCCAGCACCGTTCGCTCATGGGCCATGGTGTGATACATATTGGCGTTATTAATGGCGATTGTGGCATAGCCGCCCAGCGCCGATAGGGCACGCGTATCGTTGCTGTCGAATGATGAATCTTTAATCTGGTTGGTGACTCCCAGCACCCCGATGGGCTTGTTCTGGAGGATCAGAGGGACATAGATAAGCGACTTGACCAGGAGGGCTGTATGGGTTCGCTTCCACTGCGAGTCCGCGCCAATGGCGATTGCTCGCTTGGTCTGCAACACCTTGCCCGCCAGACTGTCGGTGACTCGCTTGCGCATCGATCGCGCCTTGGAGTCCAGGTTTTTGGAGGCGCGAATGTAAAGCTCGCCCCTTTCCTCGTCCAGCAACATCAGGGAGCCTTCTTCCGCCCCGACGACATAGACGGCCGCCTCGTCAACGCGCTGCAGGACCTCCTCCAGATCGAGCGATGAGGAGACGGACTTGCCGACGCCATAAAGCACATTAAGCTCCTGAGCGCGTCGCTGCAACTGGGAGTTACTCTCCATCAA
>JAGOZU010000024.1 GCA_018058545.1 Promineifilum sp.
GCGTGGAGCCGGCCACATCCTGACCGACTCCTTCTCCAGCAAGCTGGACATCATGGATAATCTGGGCATCGCTGAACAAGGCATCACCGCCGTCTATCTTGGCGTCGGCCCGCAATTCAGACCGCCGGCGTCCGGCGGCGATAGCAGCCTGGTCGATATGGCCGTAGTCGCCAAGTACAATCTGCCGGAGTCCTACGTGCTCTATCTGGGCGGCTATGAAACGCACAAGAACATCATCAACCTGCTCCACGCCTACACCTACGTGGCCCAGGCATTAGGCAATGACTATCCGCTCATCCTTGCCGGGAAAAAGCCGGAGTCGGAATCAGCCAATTTCCCTGATTACGATGACATGATCGCGCGGTCGGGACTATCGAAATACGTCCGCTGGATCGGGTATGTAGACGAAGAGGACAAGCCTCTGCTCTATCGCAACGCCGAGGCATTTGTTTTTCCCAGCCGTCGCGAGGGATTTGGGCTGCCGCCGTTGGAGGCGATGGCCTGCGGCACGCCGGTCATCGTCAGCGACAGCAGTTCGCTGCCGGAGATCGTCGGCCCCGCCGGATTCGCCGTCGATCCCGATGACGTGCGCGGCATGGCCGGGGCGATCATATCCGTCCTCACCGAAGATTATCTGTCGGCCGATATGCGCCGGCGAGGGCCAATCCAGGCGGCAAAATTCAAATGGGAGACAACGGCGGCCGAGACACTACTGGTGTATGATCGTGTCATGCGAGGTAGCGCGAAGTAGGAATTTCGAGTTACGAATTCAGATTCGTAATCTCTGATTTGGATATCAATATGACCCATAACCACTATCCTTTTAACAACGCTTATGCCGGTCTTCCGGTGCTCGTCACCGGCCACACCGGCTTCAAAGGTTCATGGCTCGTCACCTGGCTGCTCGAATTGGGAGCGCAAGTGATCGGCTACAGCCTGCCCGACCCGCCCACAAAGCCGAGCAATTTCGTCGTCTCCAATCTGACGAAGCACATCATCGATGTTCGTGGTGACATCCGCGACTACGAACACCTGCATCAAACCATCATCGCCCATCGGCCGCAGGTCATCTTCCATCTGGCGGCCCAGCCCATCGTCCTGCGCTCGGTGGAATTACCCAAACTGACTATCGATACCAACGCCGGCGGCACGGTTAATGTGCTGGAAGCGATCCGCCACAGCGACAGCGTTCGCGCTCTGGTCAGCATCACCACCGACAAGGTTTATGAAAATCAGGAGTGGCTATGGGGCTATCGCGAGACCGACCAACTGGGCGGCCACGATCCCTATAGCGCGAGCAAGGCAATGGCCGAGCTGGCAATTGCCGCCTTTCGCAGCACCTACTTCTCCCCGGAGGAGTATGGCAAATCCCACCACGTCGCCATCGCCTCCACGCGAGCGGGCAACGTCATCGGCGGCGGCGACTTCGCCGACTACCGCCTCGTGCCCGACTGCATGAAGGCGCTCATGGACGGCCGCCCCATCGGCGTGCGCAATCCCCTCAGCGTGCGGCCATGGCAGCATGTCCTGGAGCCGCTGAGCGGCTATTTGTGGCTGGGCGTCCAGTTATTGCGCCATGGCCCGGCTTTCGGCGAGCCATGGAACTTCGGCCCGCTGGAGCAGAAGGGAGTGCCGGCTCAGGCGTTGGCCGAAAAGCTGATCGAACTCTGGGATAGCGGTTCGTGGGTCCACACGCAGCCAGGTTACGCCGAAGTGGAGACGGGGCTGTTGCGCCTCAGTTGGGACAAGGCCGCCCATCGCCTGAACTGGCGGCCGGTCTACACCTGGGTCGACGCCCTGACCGAGATCACCGACTGGTTCAAGGGATTCCAGGACAGCGCGGATATGCATGCCATGACCCGTGACCATATCCGGCGCTACACCGACCGCGCCCGCGAATTGGAACTGGATTGGGCTGCAGGCTGATCAAGCCTTCGGAGAGAAATGTTCGCAAAAAAAACTTATAGAGGATTCGTCGCCATCACGCTGGCGGCAGTCGCTATTATCATCGTTCTGTGCCTGAGCCCGTTTAATCCTGTCTGGCATCTCCCTATTCCATTCGAACAGATTCAATGGAAACCACAGAACATCTTTGATTTTCCCCGCAATATATTGTTCTTTCTGCCCTTCGGCTTTGGGCTGTCGGGCGTGCTGGCCCATCATAGCCGAAAGGATATCGACAGTTTGAAGATCGGCCGGCGCGTCTTCGTCGCCGGTATGCTGCTTTCGGTCATCATGGAATCGATCCAGTTGTTTATACCCGATCGAGTGACCTCTCTGGCCGACGTCGCCGCTAACAGTATCGGCGCTCTGGTTGGCTACGGTTTGTTTCACATCTGGAAAATGGGGATCGGCCGTGCACTTGACCGCTACATCACCCGGCGAAATCTGCTCTTCGGCCTGGCTCTGTACGCCATCGGCAGTGCACTGCTGACCGCCTACCTGATTAACCACGTCCGTTTGACGAACTGGGACACCTCGTTTCCCTTGGTCATCGGCAACGAAGCGACTGGCGATCGGCCATGGCAAGGATCGGTACGATCACTGCTTATGGACGTTCGCTGTGACGATCCGCTTCCTCCGGATGTCTCTGTTGATTACGATTTTTCGGGGGAGGCACCTTACGAAAACATCAGCCGGCGAGGGGATGAGCCGTCATTGAACTGGAGCGAAGGGCCGACAACGCCACAGGAAGACGGCAGCGTCACGACCGGCCCCGGCGAATGGCTGATAACCACCGGTCCGTTCGAAAGTTTCTCCAATTACGCCAGTCATTGCCATCACATTGTCATCAATACAACCGTCACAGCGGCCAACCCGGCGCAAAACGGCCCCGCACGCATCGTCTCCATCTCGGCCGATACCCACCACCGAAATATCACCCTGGGGCAGGAAGGTGACGCGTTGCTCATCCGCCTGCGCACACCCTCCTCCGGAGAAAACGGTTATAAGCCGGAGATTATCGTGCCCGACCTCTTTGCCGAGCAACAGCCGAAGGATCTATGGGTCGAATATAACGCGCCAATGCTGGTTGTTCGGGTGAACGGCAATGCGGAAGAGTACATGCTTTCACTGGCGCCGGGGATAGCGTTCTTCACCGATCTCCAACCGGGTAATGGTCACTGGACAATCACAATGGATGGCTGGCTCTATCGATACGATATCGCCTATGGCATTCTCGTTGTTGGGGTGGCTCTGGCGACAATCGCGGCGCTGGTCGCGGTCAGGCGAACCTTCGGCGAGGAAGCGCGACGGCGGCGGGATTAACGGTACGGCCGTCAAGCCCGCTGGCCAAGGCGGCTGGCGGCATCCTTGTCCAGAAGCCACTTCACCGCTCCACCCTCTTTGGCACAAATCCTTTGGGCCGGAAGGCGAACGGGGTCATCCTGATTGAGGGTGTTGTAGACCGAGTCGGCCTTGCCGGTCCCCGATACAAGGAAATAGATATGACGGGCATCGTTAAAGACCGGCGGCGTCAGCGTCACTCGACCGGCGGGGCGGCCCTGATAGTCGGCCGACACGGCGATGACCGGCGCCCCGGCAACCATCGGCGAACCGGGAAAGAGTGACGCGGTGTGGCCGTCTTCCCCCAGGCCAAGCAACACCACATCGAAGCGTGGCCAGAGAATGGGCGCGCCCGGGTCATGGCCGGCGGCCCAGGCCCGCAATTGCTCCGTGTAATCGGCCGCCGCTTCTTCCGCCGCCAATTCCCCCTTGATGCGGTGGATGTTGCCTGTGGGAACAGGTATCTTGTTCAGCAGTGTTTCCCAAGCCGCGCGGTAATTGCTGCCCGAATCATCGGGAGGCACGAGACGCTCATCGCCCCAGAAAACGTGGGTATTTTCCCAGAATGCATCGCCCTTGAAGGCAGCCATCCGGCGATAGACGCTCAGGGGCGTCCCGCCGCCGGACAGAACGATGCTCGCCACGCCTCGCTGCCGGATAGCGGCCGCCAGGTCAGCCATGAAGATAGCCGCCGCGTCGGCCGCGAAATCAGGCAAGATCGAGACAGATTGCTCAGTCATGGGCCGCCAAGGCCAGTGCGTCGTAAGCCGTGCCGTAGAGCGCCGCCTTCGGGTTATAGATGATATGGACGGGGATGTGGCTCATCATCTCGCTGAAACGGCCCTTATCTCCAAAGAACTTCAGGAACGGTCCCTTCTGCAATTGAGGCAAGATGCGGGTGGGGATGCCGCCGCCGAGGTAAATGCCGCCGGTCGCCAGTACCGTCAGGGCCAAATTGCCGGCCTGGTCGCCCAGTATCTCCATGAACAGCTCCAGCGTGGCGGAACAGATCGGAGACTCTCCGGCCACGGCCGCCTTGACGATCACCGGTGTCATGTCGCTCGCCTCGGCCAACTGGTCCTTGAGCCAATCCGGCTCGGGGTGGCGCCCCGTCTCACGCAGGAAGGTGTAGATATTGGGGATGCCGAGGCCGGAGCAGACGCGCTCATAGCTGACATGACCCATGCGCGGCATCCAGTAGTTGAGCATCTCCAGTTGTAACGGCGTAGTGGGGCCAAAAGCGCAATGGCCGCCCTCGGAGGGATGGGATTCATAGCGCTCTGTGGCTCTGTTCCACACCAGATACGCCTCCCCCAACCCCGTTCCCGGCGCGATGACGCCGATGGCGCCGCGACCGACGGCCTCGCCTTCATTGAGGGTGATCAAATCCGTCCGCTCCAGAAAGGGAACGGCCGTAGCCAGCGCTTCCAGATCGTTGAGCAGATGAACCCTGAAGCCGAAGCGTTGCTGCATATCGCTCGCATCGATAGCCCACGACAGGTTGGTCACCTGGGCGCGATCGCCCATCACCGGCCCGGCCACGCCGAAGCTTCCGGCGGAGATGGTGATGCCGCTATCGCGCAGGAACTCCTCGACGATGATTTCCAGCGATTGATATTGCCGGCTGGGGAAGACGCGCTCCTGAACGGGATGACGCGAGATAAGCGCGCCGTCATCGACATCGAAGACGGCCAGAACAGTCTTGGTGCCACCAATATCGCCGGCGAGTAACATAGGCTAACCTCTGACTTCGATCATTCCGGAATGGTCATGTTGGGTTGGGATCACATCGTTCCAGATCATTTTAGACGGGGTCGGCGCGAGCTGGTCCGTTTCCAATAGGCGAGGACTAGTTCCGGTTATCGCCCGGAGCTGTTTGTTCCAGGGCGAGAATCAGCGCTTCCAACTCGTCGTGACAATCGGCGCAAAAGCCCAGATGGTGTTCGAGCAGGGGCTTGATACTGCCCACGTCCTCACGGGATATAAGGCAATCGACATACTCATCAAGCCGATTGAAAACCTCTTCGCAAGAGAGTTCGTCGTCGCGCGTCACACACAGAAGGCGCATCAGTCGCTCGATGGACTGATCATCCAGAGGAACGGCGGCGCTTGCGTCGGGGGTATCGGAAGGCCGCTCCATGATCCGGCGAAGTTTTTCACTCAAAGTAGCCATTCTCATTCTCAGACGGTGCCGTGCTTGATTTTCTTACAGTCATTCTGCCGGAAGGAGGTCATCAATCGCCAAAGACGGCGATCACTTCCTCCGGCGTCAGCCCGTCATCGGCCATGCGGCGGCGAAGTCTCTGCCGGGCATCGAACAACAGCTTGTAGAGGGCGTTTTGGTTCGACTCCATTTGAAAGGCAACTTCACTGAGCGGCCGCCCCTGAATGACGACGGCCGTCAGCGCCTCTCGCTGCTTCTCGGTCAACTCCTCGTTGATGAGATAGTTGACATAAGCGATCAGCTCCCGACGCTCGGTTACGTCTTCCGGACGCGGGGAGGGATCGGCCACGAAAGAGGGGGTGTACTCCCCGTCATCCGTCTGCGTCAACTGGTCGAGCGACATATCGCGCCACCGCTTGCGGCGCAACTCCGTCAACCCAATGTTGAGAGCGATCTTGTTGGCCCACGTCGTGAAAAGGCTGCGCCCGGCAAAGGTATCGAGGCTATCGAGCACCTTCAGCAACGTCTCCTGGACGAAATCATCCACCAGTGCGTCGAACTCCGGCGCGGCGGTGTCGACCTGGGTAATGAGACCACGGCGGAGACCATTGGCGAGGATCAGGCGCAGATCGCTGAGAGCCGCTTCGCGCGCCGGTCCTTCAATCCGCAGATCGGACAGCCATTCCTCGTTGGTGCGTGTTGTCGTCGCGCTCATAGCGGTGTGGTCATTGTCTTGCCCGATCGGGACGTGACCGTATTGTAGCCGCTATCATTGAACTCGTCGCTCAATTGGCGAAATTGGGCTGGAACAACCGTATCATGAATCAACCGACGGCAGGACCACCTGGTGATAGTAATCGCACCAATCCTTCAGGGGACAGATGTGACACAGCGGCCCGCGAGCGTGACAGATCTCTCGTCCATGACGAATCAGATTGATGTGAATGGGATAGTACGTCTCCGGCGCGCCAAGCTCGGCCAGAAAGGCGTGGGCTTTCTCCGCACTCATGCGCGGCGGGATCAGTCCCAAACGACCCGATACCCGGTGGACATGGGTATCGACCGGAAAGGCGTCGCGACCCATTGAAAACAGCAGGACAATGGAGGCCGTCTTGGGTCCCACGCCCTCGATACTCGTTAACCAGTCCATTGCCTCGGCCGTCGGCATCCCGGCCAGGAAATCGAGCGACAGTTCGCCACGCTCGCGATAGATGTGGCGGAGGGCGTTTCGGATACGGGGACCTTTCACGTTGGCCAAACCCGCCGAACGGATGACGTCACTGATCTCCTCCGGCGGCGCGTGCATCACACTCTCCCAATCGGGGTAGTGGGTCGTCAATTCAGTCATAGCCCGGCCGGAGTTGATGTCACTCGTGGCCTGCGAGAGGATGGTGCCGACCAATACATCCAGCGGCGAACCGGTGGATGTCCAGACAGGAAGGCCATACGTCTCGTTCAGAATGCGATAGACGACGGCATATTTTTTACGTAAAGCTGCAATGGTCATCATGATTCAGTTTCACCTGTTTGCCGCGCTCGTCTGCGGCGGCCGTCGAGGCAATCGAGCAAGGCGTTGCGGGTCGATTCGCGTTCGGCGACTGAAAGCCCTAACAGATCAAACACCAGTTCATCCAGCGTCTGACGCTCCGCTCGCGCCAACATCACCGGCGTATCTTCAATCGGCAGCGCGGCCACTCGCCGGAAACTTTCTTCCAGCAAGCGCATCGCTTCCGTGCCCAGTTCGCGCGGGTCGGGCAGCAGCACCCCGGCCAGCTCGTAGGATGCCAGCCACAACACTCCTTCGCCCAGATTCACCCGGCCGCCCAGCTCACAAGCCAACGCGAACCAGGCGCTATTGAGCAGCGCCGCGGCCGCAGTCGGCGACACACCGTTAGTCGGAACAAGGCGGTAGATTTGCTGATCGACGGCGATCGGCTCGGTAGCCACGGCTGCGAAATGACGCTGCCAGACGCCCTTGGCCAGCAAGAGTTGTCCGGCGGGAGCCTGGTCCGATTCCTGTTCGGGCAGGGCGTACCAGGGTCGCCGACCTGCGCAAGTCGCTCGCGCCGCCACATCTTGCGCCTCGCCCCAGGCCAGATAATCGGCCGCCGCCGTGCCAGTTAAATCGGCCGCCGGGGGGATAGCCAACAACTCGTGACGACAATCGGACGCGCCCAATAGCAGTGAGTCGACGCCTCGCAGGGATTTGAGCAACGGCCGCCGGAACGCCGCCTCAATGCCCCACTGCTCCACGCGACGACGACTGAGATAAAAGAAATCGTTGGCCCCGGTGGTGTGGCCGCGCTGTATCATCGCCCATTGACCCAGAGGGGCCGTCGGGCGTGGCGGCCGACGCAGATAAACATCGGGAGCGCGCAACAACGATCCCCAACGGGCGGTCGCGTCCAGTCCCTCCTGCTCGCGAACCCGGACTGACGCCGCAGGCGACAGTCGATCGGCCGCGGGCATCAGGCGAGTGACAAGGCTCTCGACGGCCTGCACCCGGCGGCTATCGGTCTCGAGGCCGAGCAACTCTCGCAAGGGTTGCCGCAACCGAATAAAGCGGACGCGATTGCCGGCTCGATCAGCAGCCTCCCCGGCGCGCTCCAGGATGACCAGACAAGTATTGACCCCCGCGGTGGCGAACCAGCGCTCGACGGCCGACTCCACCACGGCTACGATGCGAAAATGCTCGAGCATGAACTGCTTCAGCGCGTCACCATAGGCCACGTCGAGCCAGCCGTTAGGCACGACAAACCCAAGACGCCCGCCCTCGCGCAAAAAATCCAGACTGTGGATGAAGAAATAGGCGTAGAGGCCGGCTCTCCGGCCAAGGAACGCGCTCAACTCACGCGGCACAAGTGGGTGCAACGGTGATGGACCATTCGGCAAGCTTTCGGGATTAAACAAGGTCATCTGCCGGGCATCATCGCCCAGCCGTTCAATCCACTCGGCTCGCGTGTAAGGTGGATTACCCACGACGGCATCAAATGGCTCATAGCCGCTCGCATCCAGGGTGAAAAAATTCGCCCTTTCGATCCTCGCGCCGGATACCGTCTCTGCCACGGCCGCTGCATTGGGGTCCAGTTCGATACCGTAGAGCGTCCTCTGTGCGGACTGCTCCTCGACCGAAGCCAACCAAGCGCGCCATTGCGCAGCTCTGCGCAGCAACGCGCCGTCGCCGCAACTGGGGTCAAGCAGCCGGGCATTGGCGCGACGCAGACAGAAGCCCAACAACAAGTCGGCTACATCGGTCGGCGTGGCATACTGCCCCCAGGTTCGCTGTTTATCGGTCATTGGCCGGGCCGGTGAAACGGTTGGGTCGGACGCTCAAGAATGATTATACTACAAGGAGGATGAGCACGTTATCCCACACCGCTTTCCTCAAGACGTTGCCCGACGAGCTGCGGCCGATGTTGCCCACCCTGTTACAAGGGTTTCAGGTGCGGCAACCGTGGAGCCTGCTGCAGATCCACTACGGCGAGCCGTCGCTGCACTACGAGGTCGGTCACTACGCCCACCAGCCCGGGCGACATGTCTCCGGCTGGGAACTGGGTTTCCATTGCGAATCGCGCGACCATGATCTCAATCTGTTGCTGCTCAAAGGTTTCCGCCATCACCTGTTCGAGATCAAGACGACGCTCGGCGAACGCATCGAGGCCGAGATGTGGGATCGCGGCTGGACGAAGGTCTACGAGGTCTACCCGGACGAGCCGCTGACGGAAGCCTATCGCGCGGCCGTCGCCGGGCGTCTGGCCGAGATCATCGCCTGCCTGCACCCCATTTTTGTCGATCTGCGCCGAGCGGCCGCGGAACTCTATCGCTAGAGCATCGTTTCCCTCGGTACTTTTCTCCTATTGTCTTCAATCATTTACAATTGGTATGATTGCGGGCGCGATTTCCGGCTTGCAGGAATCGTATCAGGCACCGGTTTAAACCCGCTTAGTCGGAAGTTCGCTTTGCCCGCTGAACCAAATATCTAAAGTAACCCTATCCTGGCATCAGGAGGGAAGCACTCATAAATGCATTTGGTCATCAGATACAGACGCGGAATCCAGATCATTACCTTCACAACCCTCTTGCTCCTGTGGCTGAATATTGGGCTTAGGATTGGGCATCTGCAATTGTTCAAGTCTCAAAATGTCTCGGCGCTTGTCGATAGCTGGCAACTTCTTTCCTCAGCTAACGATGATATCCCCTCTCCGGCATCCAGCGAACAACAAACCCTTTCCCTTATTCTGGATATCGATGGAGACAATATAAACGATTTTGTCATCGGATCGCGCCGAGAACCAGGCCCAGCACTGATCTGGTATCGACGCGGCGAAACCGGCTGGGCACGCTACATTATCGAACCCTCAGCGCTTCACATAGAGGCCGGTGGCGCTTTCCATGATATCGATGGGGACGGCGATCTGGACGTCGTTGCTGGCTGCACCAATCAATGTAACTCGATCTGGTGGTGGGAAAACCCTTCTCCCGACTTCAAGCCTGCTACGCCATGGACACGCCGATTGATTAAAAATAGCGGCAGCAACAAGCACCATGACATGGTTTTCGGCAATTTCGATGGCGATCCAAACATTGAGCTAGCCTTCTGGAATCAAGGGGCCAAGCAGTTATTTCTGGTCGATATACCACCCAACCCTAAATCTACTCAACCTTGGCCCAATGCCGTGGCAATTTATACCGCTCCCGACAGCCAGCGTGAGGGACTAGTCAAAGCTGATATCGATCTCGACGGCAAGGATGACATCATTGGTGGCGGTATTTGGTTCAAACACATCAACAACAATAACTTCACAGCATATCCAATCGAATATTTCAAGGTTATGCGAGTCGCCGTCGGTCAGCTCGTCCCAGGCGGTCGCCCGGAGATTATCCAGATTCCGGGGGATTCAATCGGACCCGGGAGATGGTATCAGTGGAACGGATCCGCATGGATAGGCAACAATTTACCTGTCGGGACGATCACCCACGGCCACTCGCTGGATATAGGGGACGTCGATCAGGATGGCTATCTCGACATCTTCATCGGCGAGATGCGTCAGATTCAAACCGGGATTGACCTGAATGCAAACGCGCGGACGATGGTTCTTTATGGCGATGGTCAGGGCAACTTCACGACCGATATAATCGCCACCGGCATCGACAATCATGAATCACGTCTGGCTGATTTGGATGGCGACGGCGATCTGGATATCCTCGGCAAGCCACACAAGTGGGATACACCTCGTGTTGACGTATGGTTAAATCTGTTAGGATCATCGATCGATACCCCAACCACCACCGACACACCGGACGCAACGTCTACCGATGCCGACGCACCGGATGCGACACCGACCGATACTGAAACACCAGGGGCAACACCCACCAATGCTGATGTGCCGGAAGTGACACCTACCGATGCCGAAACACCTGAGGTAACGCCCACCAATACCGATACAGCGACGGCGACGCCTACCGGTACGCCAACCATACCGCCCACTGACACTTCAACCACTCTTCCAACGAGTACGCCGGCGATCTGTTTCTCGCCGGATGACTGGGCCTCTCAAGTAATTGACAGCGCCCGACCGTATCGTGCCGTATTCATCGATTCAGCCGATCTGGATGGCGACGGGTATCAGGATATCGTCACCGGGGGATGGTGGTATCGCAACCCCGGTGCGGCCGGCGGGGCCTGGCAGCGTTTCGCAATCGGGGCAACGTTCAATCAGATGGCTGTTATCGATGATTTTGATGGTGACGGCCTTCCCGACATTCTGGGCACCAAGCCGGTCGCCGCCCAACCCCATCTCGGTAATGCATTTGTCTGGGCCCACAACCTTGGTGGTGCCAATCCAGCCACTCAATTTGAGATCATTGACACGGGCGTCACGGCGTCGCACGGCGATTTTCTGCAAGGTATCACGGTCACCTCCTTTCAGCCCGGTGTCAAGGAAGTGATTCTTTCATGGCACAAGGAATCTCTCAGCCGTCTTGATGCGTTAATTGTTCCGGCCTCTCCTATCACGCAAACTTGGGCATTACGCCAATTATCGACTGTGACACAGAGCGAAGAAGTTACTGCAGGGGATATTGATGCAGACGGTGATCAGGATATATTGCTGGGCTCGATCTGGCTTCAGAATACGGGTGACGGGGTATCCTGGAATACTCGCACCCTCTATAGTACAAGCGACAAACCGGACCGAAGTCGGTTAAGTGATATCAACAACGACGGTCGTCTGGATTCAGTCATAGGCTATGAAAAGACGGGCTCCCAGCCCGGTAAACTTGCCTGGTATGAAGCGTCTCCAAATCCCACTGGGCTGTGGACGGAACATATCATCGCCGGCTCACCAGATATTCTTGCCCCCATGAGTCTTGACACTATCGATATCGATGGTGACGGCGATCCGGACGTCGTCGTGGGCGAACACAATTTGGCCAATCCATCCCAAGGCCGCGTCATCATCTATGAAAACCTGAATCAAGGTGCGTCCTGGGTCGCGCACATAATCGCTACCGGCAACGAACACCACGATGGAACCCAGTTCGTCGACATCGATAATGACGGGGATCAGGACATCATCTCTATTAGTTGGAGTGAAGATAAAGTCCTGCTCTACAAGCAACAAAGCAGCTGCGTGCCGATCACGGTCACACCGCCAACGCCAACCAACACGCCGGCATCAACTAATACATCAACTCCGACTCATACGTCGACGAACACGCCAACACCGACCGCGACGGGAACTCCTACCGACACCGCCACGCCGACCGAGGCAGGCACACCGACCAACACACCGGTATCAACTAATACATCGACTCCGACTCATACTTCGACGAACACGCCAACACCGACCGCGACGAGCACGCCAACCAATACGCCGACGCCAACCAAGGCCAACACGCCCACCGCCACGCCAGTACCCACCACGCCGGCGCAATGCCCGATGACGGCTCCCGGAAACCTCGTCACCAATCCGGATTTCTCAGATACTTTCAACTGGGTATTCTTCACCAACGGCAAGGGAGCCTTCACCACAACAACCCAAACCCCCTACCAACAATGCGCTCCAGCTGCCCAAATCGCCATCGTAACCGCCGGCACCAACGTTCAGCTATACCAGAGCGGCATCACCCTCCAGCCCAAAACGACCTATCAGTTCTCCATCGCCGCCCGCGCTTCAGCCAATCGAACGGTCAAGGTCATTCTAGGCAGGCACAACGCGCCCTTCACCAATTACGGCCTGAACGCTACGATCAAACTGACCCCCGGCTGGCAGGTGTTCATGATCACATTCACAACCAAGGGCTTCTCCTCACCTGTGTCCAACGGTCGGCTGCGCATCGCTTTGGAGAAGTCGGATGCTGCCGGCGATTTTTTCTTCTTCGACAACGTCGTCATCGCTCCGTCCGGCTCGATCCCGCCGACGTCGACCAACACCCCGATAGCGACCCATACTCCGATTTTCACAGCCACTCCATCGGAGACGCCGACAGCGACAGAGACAGGAACCCCTACCAACACTCCGACGGCGACAGATACGCCAACGAGTACATCAATACCATCGGACACACCAAATCCATCGGAGACGCCGACCGCGACAGAGACGTCCGCTCATACGGCGACGCCAACGCATACGCCTGTGCCGGGCGCTCCAACCCAGGCTTACTCCACCGCCTTAACCGCCGCCTCAGGCGCATATGCCTTCACCGACAAGCCGGCCGAGACATCGATCAACTTCACCCAGTTGCTGGCTGCAGCGGGCCAGACACGCGCTTTTGATCCGGCCTCGCTGCGCGTTGTGGAAGTGGATTCCGGCGACGCTATCCTCGATTCGGAAGTCCCCTTCCAGTTCGACATGGCGGCGAACTACAACGCCGCCAATAACGGAGCAGGCACGCTTGTGTGGCTGATGGAGGGCAATACCCCGGCCAACACGACGCGCCGCTATCATGTCTACTATGACGTTACGGGAAAGGGATTTACTGCGCCAAACTTCACGCCGCTGGTGTCGGCAACTGACAACGTGCCGCACAAGGGTTATCAGAGTATCCGTCTGGTGACCACTATTGGTGAATACTTCTACCACAAGCCGGGTGGCGGGTTCGCCACGCTTCTCGACGTGAGTGGTAATGACTGGATCGGATGGAGCAGCGCCACCGGAGCGGCCGGCGATTTTCGCGGCATACCCAATATGGTCCACCCGAATGACGGTGGTTACTTTCATCCCGGTCGCACGACTGCTATTACCACGCTTATAAGTCAGGGGCCATTAAAAGTAGTTTTTAAATCAACGGACAAGAACGGTAAATGGGAAACTCTTTGGGAAGTCTTCCCTGCCTATGCACGAATGACGGTCATGAAGGCTCCGTCGGCCAAATACTGGTTTCTCTATGAAGGAACACCGGGGGGGCTTCTCGAACCCGGAATTGATTCACAGACCCGCTCAAACGGAACGATGACTCTCCTTTCGGCCACGCTAAAGACAGACATTCCCGGTGACGAATGGCTTTATTTCAGCGATCCGAACATCGGGCGATCCCTCTATCTGGCTCACCATCAAAGCGATTCACAGATCGATGCTTACACCCCGATGGGCGGATTGATGACCGTGTTCGGCTTTGGTCGAAACGGCAACTCTCGCCTTTTGAATGGCACGGGGCGACAGTTCACCATTGGCCTGGTCGACGCGACAGCCTATAACACCGTGAAACCGGCTATCTACAACGCCTATAAGGATGTGTCGGTTACAATCGAATGATCAGGCGCGCCAAATTCGGCCGTTCCTATTCACCTTCGACATGGTGCTTGCCCTCGTTAAGCCGTTCGCGAGGCTTGTGAACCTCAATTGAGCCGACGCCCAGCGGCTGCCACTTCTGAGCGATTTCGCCGCTGCGCAGTCGGTGTTCGGCGCCGCCACGGGCATGGGTGTCGGCAAACCCGGACGGCTCGATGGACATGCGCTCCCCTTCCAGCAGAGCCAGCACCCCTTCCTGTCCCGGCTCCGGCCGCGGCGCAATGAGCGCCTCCTGATCCTTGATCTCGTGCGGGTCATAGTCCAGAGGCTCGGTGTAGGTGGTGATGAAGCCCTCGAAGTTGCGCAGTACGATCTTGCCGGGCGCCTGGCTGATGACGTAGTTGGGCATGACGGGTATCTTGCCGCCACCGCCGGGGGCGTCGACAACGTAGGTGGGCACGGCATAGCCGGAGGTGTGGCCGCGCAATCCCTCCATGATCTCGATCCCTTTGGCGACTGTCGTGCGCAGATGGCCGGAGCCTTCCACCAGGTCACACTGATAGAGGTAATACGGCCGCACGCGAATCTTGACCAGCTCGTGGACGAGTTTGCGCTGAATATGGACGGAGTCGTTGATGCCCGCCAGCAGGACGCTCTGATTTCCAAGAGGCACGCCGGCATGGGAGAGGCGGTCGGCAGCCGCGGCCAGCTCAGGCGTGATCTCCTTGGGATGATTGACGTGAATGTTAATCCATAGTGGGTGGTATTTATCGACCATGTCGCAGAACTCCGGCGTGATGCGCATGGGCAGGAAGACGGGCACGCGTGAGCCGATGCGAATGATCTCCACGTGGGGGATGGCTCGCAGGCGACCGAGGATCATGTCCACCAGCTTGGGGGCCAGCACCATCGGATCGCCGCCGGAGAGCAGCACGTCGCGGATTTGCGGCGTGCGCTCAATGTAGTCGATCTGGGCATCGAAATCGGCGCGGCTGAAGGTCTGCGTCGGGTCGCCGACGATGCGGCTGCGGGTGCAATAGCGGCAGTAGCTGGCGCATTGGGTGGTGATCAGCATCAGTACACGGTCGGGATAGCGATGGACGAGTCCCGGCACCGGCGAATGCTTGTCCTCGGCCAGGCTGTCCTCCATCATGGATTCAAAGGGTACCATCTCGCGGTCCGTGGGGATGACCTGCTTGCGGACGGGACAATGAGGGTCGTCGGGGTCGATGAGGCTGGCGAAATAGGGGGTGATATCGACGCGAAACAACCCCTGGGCCGTCAGAGCGCGGCGCTCGGATTCAGTCAGGTTGATGACACGGCCGAGTTCCTCGACGGAATTAAGACGATGAGACATCTGCCAGCGCCAATCCATCCATTGTTCATCAGGGACGTCTTTCCAGTAAGGCGCGCGGGTATAGACGGGATCGTTTAATGGGCTGGTGATGGGCTTGGGCATGGGATTATCACTCCTTGAGCGGTTCTTACAGCGGAACGGCGATTTATTAATGAAGATTATAGTGAAAAGAGGGCCGGTTGCGAATTAGATAATAGTCGAATCCACCTCGACCTTCGAGGTTTTAATAGGGGCCAACCATATGAATGCGCTATCCAAACGAATAGAATTCCTTTCCTCCTCAACGAACCAACCCACTACTCATACGCCAACGCTTCCCGAATAGTCAGACGAGCCGCATTCTCGGCCGGCAGCCAGCAAGCCGCCAACCCGATAAACACTACCAATGCCACCCAACCCAATGCCGCCGCGGCCGAAAAGGCAAAGCTCAACGGACTACCCAGCAGCGAATTGCCCATCACGCGATCCAGAATGAGCGTCAGCGGCACGGTCAGAATAATCGCCGGCACGCTGCTGATGAGAGCTACGGCCAGCCCCTCCGCCAGCACCAATCGTCGCAGCAACGACCGCCCCGCCCCCATGGATCGCAGCACGCCGATCTCCCGCGACCTGTCCAGCACGTTGAGCGCCATCGTGTTGGCCAGACCCAGCCCGCCCACCAGCGCCGTCAACCCGGCCAACGCCATCAGCAAGACCACCAGCGTATTGAACTGCGCCAGGTAGTTCTCGCGAAGGCTGCCGGCCGTCTCCGCGCGCGCGACGGGCATGCCCGCGTCCTCAAAGCGGTCGATCAACTCGGCCGCCACCGCCGCTTGCCGTATCGGGTCATCCGCTGTGGGGCCATCCATATAGGCCACCAGACGCCCGGCCTGGCCGTCCGTGCCCGTGACCCGCTCGAAATCGGCATAGGGCATGTAGGCCCCGGCCTCGAACGGCCGCAGGCTGATGCCCACCAGTTGCGCCGTGGTGTCGCGCAGGCCATTGATGCGCAATGACAACTCATCACCGACGGCCGGGGCATGGGTGATCTTCTCGGCCTCGTAGTTGATATAGAGAGGAATGTCGGGCGGTGCGTCGCTCTCCGTCACCCAATTGAGCCATCGCCCGTCCCGATTGGCAAATACCGCGATCTCGGTCGTCTCCGGCACGCCAAACAGGAGGAAACTGCTGCCCACACGGCCGTCGAGATAGATGCGACGGGCGTCGGCCACGCCCCAGACTTCGACCCGCGCAACGCCGTCGAGGCCGGCCGCCTCACGCGCCACATCCTCCGCTGATTCCGGTCCGGCGAAGTCGATCTGCACATCATAAGAGAACTCGCCGACCAGAATCTCGATGGCTTCATAAAGTCCCAGCCGCAGGCCGAAGGTGGCGATGAACATCGCACCCGCCAGACTGAGCGCCACCAGCGTCAGCACCAGCCGTATCTTGCGTCGTCCCACATTGCGCCAGGCCACCAGATACGGCATATGGGAGGCGAGAAATGAATCCCTCCCGCCCTTCTCTCGTGGCTGGGATTTCATGTCACCGGTCGGGGAAAGCGCCTCGCGAATCGTCAGGCGCGATGCCGCGAGCACCGGCCCCAGGGCTGCCAATGCCGGAACCAGCAGTGCGCCGGCGATCTGGATCAACAGCGTCGGCCACGGCAGGCCGAACGAGGGAATGTCGAAGTTGAGTTGCCCGGCCAGATAGCTCGACTGGAACCAGGCCCCCATCAGACCCAGAGGCACCGCCAGCGCCAAGGCCATCAACCCGAAGAGCAGCACCATCCGTCCGTATTGCCGCAGCACCAGCCCGCGGCGGCCGCCCAGCGCCTTCAGCACGCCAATCGTCGGCACCTGCTGAGCGATGACGGCCGACATGACATTGGTCACCAGGAAGGCGGTCAGCAGCAAGGTCAACCCGCCGAGGATGCCGATCATGAGCAGTCCGGTATCGACGCTGCCTTGCATCAGGTGGACGCCCGGCTCGGGGATAGCCGCCCGGGTGACGATGACGCCCTCGTCTGCCAGCCATTCGGACACGGCCGTGACGGCCGTCTCCACCGCCGCGCGATCCGGGTCAGCCGCGCTGACGGTCAGGCGCAACTGGTTATACCCCTTGGGCAGGTCCAGCGCGGCGGCCGTATCCGCGGTCAAATAGCCATACACAACGGGCGACACCGTTGTTGGAGCCACGGCCAGGTCGTTGACGAAGCCCGCCACCGTCAATTCGAATGTGTCGCCGCCGATGAGCTGGACGGTGACAGGATCTCCCTGGGCGATGCCAAGCACCGGCCCAACCGAGCGCTCCAGCAGCAGCGCCCCTTCAGGTGGGGGAACTTTCGCCCCCGGCTGGCGGTAGAGCGTGCCGATAGTGGCTGTGTCAAAGTCCGGCAAGACCCACAACTGCATCGGCCGAGTTTCGCCGCCGGGAAGGTCCAGCCGTAGCATCGCTTCCCGACGCAGCTCGGCCCCGGCCACTTCTGGCAACTCAGCCACGCGCACGGCCAGCGATTCCTCTACACCGGCACCATTCATCGTGGCCAGATCGAGAATGGCGTGGGCCGGGTTCGTGCCGCGATAGCCGTCGCGCAAGTCGCCACGCAGCACGATAAAGCTCGTCGTCGCCACACCCACGGCCGCCGTGCCGATAGCGATAGCCAGCACTACCAGGATTGTGCGTGATTTATAGAGCCACAAATCACGCAAAGTCTTAAGTCGCAACGTGTTCATTGATCAATAACGAAGGGCATTAACGAAGGGCATTCGACGGTGGACACTCCCGATCTTGCTCATCCAGTATCCTCGACAAGTTAATCGACCTGGCTCTGTCGCCGGCGCAGGTCGATGATGTCCTGCAGCTCGTCGCGCAACGAGGGTGACTCGTTCACCAGCCAATCGAAGGTCGTCCGGTCGAGCGCCGCCACGACGGCCGTCGAATCGGTGGCTGCGCGCACCGTGGCTTGTCGCGGCCGGCGGCCGACAAGAGCCATCTCGCCGAAATATTGACCCGCCCCCAATCGATCCACCAGAATTTGACGCCCGTCGGGATGCTCCACAAACACATCGACCCGGCCGTCAGTCAGGATATAAAACTTGTCGCCCGGCTCCCCCTGCCGCACGATAGTGCTGCCCGGCTCAAAGGTTGTCGGGGCCACCCGGCGTTGCACCTCGGCCAGCTGATCGTAGTTCAGGACGGCCAGCGCCCGGACGACGTGCTCGTTGACCACCTCGCCGTCGGCGATCATCACCGAGCGGTGGGTACGGGCGGCGCGGGCTTCGTCATGGGTGACCATGATAATGGTTTTGCCCCCCGCCACCAGTCGCTCGAACAGGTTAAAGATACTCTCGGCCGTGCGTGAGTCGAGATTGCCGGTCGGCTCATCGGCGATGATCAGGCCGGGGTCATTGGCCAGCGCGCGGGCGATGGCGACACGCTGCTGCTGCCCACCGGAGACGGCCGCGGGCAATTTATTCGCCTGCCCGACCATCTCCACCGTCTCCAGCAACTGCATGGCCCGCTCGCGCCGCTCAGCCGGGCGATAGAGGCGGTTGATGTCCATCGGCAACATCACGTTCTCCACCAGCGTCAGCGTCGGCAAAAGCTGAAAAAACTGAAAAACGATGCCCATATGGCGGCCGCGCCAGATGGCCATCTGTTCCTCGTCATAGGTATGCAGCGGATCGCCGCCGACGAAGATCTCGCCGCTGGTCGGCCGGTCGATGCCGGTGATCAGGTTGATGAGCGTCGACTTGCCACTGCCCGACTTGCCGATGACGGACACAAATTCGCCGCGATTGACTCGCAGGTCGATGCCCTTCAGCGCGGGGAACTCCCCGGCCGGTGTGCGATACACCTTGATCAAACGGCGAGCGTCGACGTAGGGGGAAGAAGCAGGGGACGGGGATGAATCGTTGTTATTCGTAGGCATGATTACTCGCAACTCGGTATTGGCGAGGAAGAGATTAGCCAATAACGTCCGCTTTGGCTACTGATTGTGCCGAGAGTGATGGAGCCATTGCCAAGCCGGCAGCTTGCTGAGGAGGTTCCGGCAGCGCATTGGCCGCGCGATCCTTGCCGGAGGGGTTATAATGATTGATATGAGTGATGAACTACCCGACGGCGCGATCCGGATCGTGGAACACACGGCCGATTGGGCGTTGCTGGTGCGCGGCCGCGATCTGGCCGAACTGTTTCGTCACGCGGCCATCGGCCTGGCGCGCCTGTTGGCGGGCGACCTCGCGGCCGTGCCCCGAGACATGCAACGCGAGATACAACTTGAGGCCTACGACGCCGAAGGGTTGCTGGTCGAGTGGCTCGGCGAACTGGCCTATTGGGCCGAGCGGGAAGGGCTTGCCTTTCCCCTGATCGAACATCTGGAGGTAGCGCCCGACAGGCTCACAGGGCGAGTGCGCGGCGGCCGCGCTCCCGAACTGCAGAAACATATCAAGGCCGTGACCTACCATGATCTGGCAATCCGCGAGCAGGACGGTAAACTCGAAGTGACCATTGTGTTCGATGTCTGACCTTCTGCCGACCCACCCCGGAGGATATTGTGAAGCCCGGAGACTTTAAGCGGCTCAATCCCTTTCTGTACGAGATACCGGCCACCCACCGGTCGGACATGCGCGTGCCGGCTCGCTTCTATGCCGACGCCGAGTTGCTGGAACTGGCATTGGAAGACAAAAGCCTGGATCAGCTGGTGAATAGCGCGACCTTGCCGGGCATCGTCGCCCACGCCCTGGCCATGCCCGACATCCACCAGGGCTATGGCTTTCCCATCGGCGGCGTAGTGGCCACCCGCGTACCCGACGGAGTCATCTCCCCCGGTGGCGTGGGCTACGACATCAACTGTGGCGTCCGGCTATTGGGCACGCACCTCAACCGGCAGGACGTCGCCCCCTGGCTCGATGAGCTGGCGACACAACTCCAGCGCAACTGCCCTCACGGCGTCGGCCGCGGCGGCGAATTCCGGCTCAACCGCAAGCAACTGGAAGAGATCGTCCGGCAAGGCGCGCGCTGGGCTTTGGCACAAGGCTACGCCACGGAGACGGACCTGGAACGCACCGAAGAGAACGGCCGCATCGCCGGCGCCGATCCGGCCAAGATCAGCCCCCGGGCCTATGAGCGCGCCCACGACCAGCTCGGCACGCTCGGATCAGGCAATCACTTCATCGAAGTCGACGTCGCAGACGAGATATTCGATGAGACGGCCGCCGCACGGATGGGACTCATCCCCGGCCGGATCGTCGTCCAGATTCATTGCGGATCGCGTGGGTTTGGTCATCAGGTGTGCACGGACTACGTGGCCGCCTTTCAGCGCGTCGTCCACCGGTACGGCATCCAATTGCCCGACCGGGAGCTTGTCTGCGCGCCACTTAACAGTCCCGAAGGACAGGATTATCTGGCGGCGATGAAAGGCGCAGCCAATTTCGCCTTTGCCAATCGTCAGGTGCTTACCCATCTCGTTCGTCGCAGCTTTGAGGACGCCCTGGCGGGGCGAGTTGATGACCACAGCGTGTATCAGATCTACGACATAGCCCATAACATGGCCAAAATCGAGGAACATGATGTCGGCGGCCGCCGGATGGAATTGTGCGTCCATCGCAAGGGAGCCACGCGCGCCTTCGGGCCGGGATCGCCGGTCCTGCCCGACATCTACCGCGACATCGGCCAGCCCGTTCTGGTCCCCGGCTCCATGGGCACGGCCAGTTGGGTGCTGGTGGGTACGGAAGGCTCGATGGCCCAGACCTTCGGCTCCACTTGCCACGGCGCGGGGCGCGTGATGAGCCGCTCGCGAGCCAAGAGGGAGGTACAGGGCGACGAGTTGCGCCGCAAGCTGGAAGCAAAAGGTATTCGCGTCCGGGCCGGAAGCCTGGCGGGTCTTGCCGAGGAAGCGCCACAAGCCTACAAGGATGTTGATCGGGTGATCGAGATCGTCCACGGCGCGGGTATCGCCCGCAAAGTGGCGCGGCTCGTGCCTATCGCCGTCATCAAGGGGTAAGGTCTCCGAGTCGCCATGTCCGCAAGCAAACCCGCTCCGAAATCCGCACTTGACCGGATCATCCGCCTATCGTCCGGGCTGCGGCGGCCGCCATCGAACGTTTCGCCGCAGAAAATCCTCATCATGCAGCCATGCTGCCTGGGCCAGGTGATGCAGACCACTCCCCTGCTGGCCGCGCTGAGCGAAGGGTTCCCGGAGGCGCGCATCGACTGGGCGGTCAGCGATTGGGCCATGCCAGCCATCGGCGTCAACCCACGCCTCACCCGCATTATCCACACCGGCGCGGGCAGCCCCGACAATTGCAGTCGGGAAGAGCTTCGTGCCCTCATTGACAAACTCCGCGCCGGAGGATATGACGCCTGCTTCGTCCCCTCCCAATCGAACAAGACGAAACAGGCGGCCCTTCAGGCGGATATTCCACGGGTCTTCGGGTTTAACGGCGGCCGCAAAATGAAAGAGCCGGCCACCATCGAACGACTCACGGCTCGTCGCTTTCTGTCCCTTGCCACTGCCGCCGGGGTCGATCCATCGATCATCGACAGCGTGGAGATGGAATTCGAGCCACCGGACGTCGATCGGGCCAAAATCGCTCGCCGGTTGGTGGAGGAGCTTGACTGGCTGGGCAACACGCCGCTGGTCATACTGCATCCGGGTGGGGGCGATAACCCTGACCGGATGGCTCTCGACAAGCGTTGGCCTGCCCAGCGGTTTGCCCGTCTGGCGAACCACCTGACGCGAACCTATGGCGCGCATGTGATTGTAGCCGGCACGGCCGAGGAGCGAGCGGTGGCCGAACAGGTCGTGGGCATGATCGCCTTTCCGGTTACCAATCTGGCCGGACAATTAGGCTTGGGCGAGTTGGGAGCGTTATGCGAACTGGCCGATCTCTATGTGGGCAACGACGCCGGTTCGACCTGCGTCGCCGCGGCCACCGGCTGCCCGACATTGGCGATCTACGGCCCCACCGATCCGGCCGTCTACGGCCCCTACATGGTCAACGGCCGCGTCCGGACGTTATGGAAGCCCTATGAGGGAGCGTTCAACTGGGCCGCCGGGGTATCTGTGGCCGAGGCGTGCGCGGCGGCCGACAAACTGATGACCGAACCGGCGCGATTGGCAACTACGATCGCTTAAGGCTTGTCGCCCTCGGCCAGCTTCCCCTCCAGGGATTTCAGCGCCGCTTCCAGTTGCGCGCTGCGATAGCTGTTGGCAAGATCGCCGTTGGTCCGCTCGAAAACCGCCCGCAGCGCATCCGTCCGGCGGCGCAACCCCCCGGTGATCTGATCGGCAAAGTCAAAAGTTACCAGCGTGCTATAGATGAGGTCCATGGCGTCCAACAGGCGCTCGGCTTCGGGCATCTGCCCCTTGCGCATCAGGTCGAGGATGCGGCGGCGCAGTTCGCTGGCAGCCTCGGCCAGCCCGTTCAACCACGTGTTAGGCTCCGACCCCAATTCTTCCGGCGGGGGCAGCGGCCGATTGCGAACCAGCGCATAGACGAGATTGGCCTCGACGAACTCCTTCACCGCATCCTGGGTATAACCGGCGAAGTAAAGCTCCGCGTAATTGCGCACGCCCCCGACGAGGTCTTCGGTGGCCTGGCGCGCCTCGGCCAGCAACGATTCGGCCGCCGGCCACTCCTCGCGGTGTATGGCGCGAATAGATCGGGCGCACAGCGCGATGAGGCTGCGCGACCGCTGATAGGCCAGGTCACGCGCGCCGTCGACCTGTTCCATGTAGCGTCGAATCGTTTCGGCCGTAACCTCAAGTTCGTCCATCGCCCTTCTCATCGTCGGATTCGCTCTCGCCACTCTCTCCTGAAAAACGGAAGAAGTTATCGGCCAGGTTGGGGCGCGGGTGCGGCAGGCGAATCTCGCCGAACTGATTCTCAAAGTTGGCCAGGTTTTGGCCCAGAGCCGCATGCAGCAGCTTGGCGTGGATAGGACTCATAATGATCCGCGCCGCGACGGCTCCGCGGGGGGTGCGCGGCAGCACCTGGGCGAAGTCGACCACGATCTCGGCCGGCGTGTAGTTGATGAACGCCAGGTTGGCGTAGATCGGTTTCAGATCTTTGGGCAGGTCGATGGTGATGCGAGTCTGTTTGGGTTGTTCGTGTGTATTTTCAGTCATTCATTATCCCTGATGCTTGCCGCCACAGGCCGTTTAGCCCTTCACGGAGCCGGCCAGCAGTCCGCGAATGAAGTAGCGGCCCATGACGATGTAGACGATTAGCGTCGGAATGGCGGCGATGATAGCCCCGGCCATGATCATGTTCCATTCCTGAATCTGGCTTCCCGACAGGTTACGCAAGGCTACCGTGATAGGCTGCGATTCCGGCTTCTGCAGCGTGGTCACCGCAAAGAGAAATTCGTTCCAGATATTGGTGAATTGCCAGATGATGACGACCACGAATCCCGGCAGCGACAGGGGAAACAGGATATGACGATAGATCCCGAAGAACCCCGCGCCGTCGATGCGCGAAGCCTCGATCATTTCGTTGGGCACTTCGGAGTAGTAGTTGCGGAAGATAAGCGTCGTGATCGGGATTCCATAGACGACATGGATCAGCACCAGGCCCGCCAAGGTACCGCCTATTCCGATTCGCGACAGGGTGATCGTCAGCGGCACAAGGACAGATTGATAGGGAATGAACATGCCGAACAGCATCAGCGGGAAGATGATATTGGAGCCGGGGAATTTCCACTTCGACAGCACATAGCCGTTCATCGACCCGAGCATGGCCGACAGGATCGTCGCCGGGATGGTCAGCTTGAAGCTGTTCATCAGATTGGGGCCCAGGCCGCGCAATCCTTTCGCGGGGATACCCGACCAGGCCGCGCGAAAACTCTCCAGATTGATCCCCTGAGGCAGGCTCCACATTCGTGACAGGTCCTGCACCTCGGCAAAGGTCTTGAAACTGCTGCTCAACAAGACATAGACCGGGATCATGAAGATCAGGGCGAAAAGGACCAGCAATAGATAGACGGCAAAACGAGCGGGATTAAAGCGCATGGTCATATCTCGGTCTCCTGGCGGAAGCTGTAGATGAGGTAGGGGACGATGACAAACGCGACCATGATGAGCATGATGACGGAGATCGCGGCTCCCTGGGAGTAATGGTTACCCTGGAAGGTCGTCTCGAACATGAAGATGCCGGGCACATCGGTGGCGAAGGCCGGGCCTTTGCCGGTCATGGTATAGATGAGGTCGAATATTTTGAGGGAGATGTGACCCAGGATGATGAGGGCGCTGAAGGTGATCGGCCGCAACAAGGGCATGATGATCAGCCGGTACACCTGAAAATTGGTGGCCCCATCAACCCGGCCGGCCTCGCGCAACTCATCGGGTATGGCTCGCAAGCCGGCCAGATACATGGCCATGGTATAGCCGGTCATCTGCCAGGCGGCGGCGATAATGACCGGGATAAGGGCGATATGGAACGGCCCGATGCTGGTCGGATCGGTATACCAGCCCCACTTCAGATTCTCCAGACCAAAGGTTCCCAAGAGCGCGTTGACGCCTCTCGGCCGCGACGCCGTGCCGGGAGCAAAGATCCACTGCCAGACGACGCCGGTGACGACGAAGGAGATGGCCATCGGAAACAGATAGATGGTGCGGAAGATCCCCTCACCCTTCACCTTTTGGTCGAGAAGAATGGCCAGCAGGAGACCTACGCCCACGCATATCAGCAGGAAGAAGATGGTGAAGAACAGCGTGTTCCACAGGCCTGTGTTGAAACGAATGGCCGAAATGCCGCCAATCTCTTTGGAAAAGAGAGCCTTGTAATTCGCCAGACCCACAAAGGTGTAATCCGGCGCGATTCCATCCCATTTTGAAACGGAGACAAGCCCTGTCCAGGCGATAAATCCATAGACAAAGATAGCGATGAGAATGATGGACGGCAGAAGCATCAGAAAGGCGATCCAGCGCTCATGGCGCGTCTGGGAATCCATATTGTCACCTCGCAGCTAATATTGGACGGCAATGGGGAACATGCTGAATGGTATCACGAAACTAATAATTGCATAACATATTAAAAAGAGCGCCGCCGGATTGCTCGCGGCGGCGCCCTTCTCACCTGTCAGCGTTTACTTGCAAACGCCGGCGGCAACACATGCCTGCGCCATGGCTGCTTGCGCGGTTTCGACATTGCGGTCGGTGACGAACAGGGTCATCACGTCATTGAACGCCGTCACCCAGCCTTCCGACGCGGCCGCGCCGTGGGCCAGACTCGGGGTGATCTCGTTGGTGGCGAAAGCGTCCATCGCCGACTGCAGATACGCATTGTACAACGAACGATCGCTGTCGCTGCGCGGCGAGATGGAACCCTTGACCGGGTTGAACGCATCCTGCCCTTCCTTTGAGCCGGACAGGGTCAGCCACTTGATGGCGTTGTCACGATGTGGCGCGCCCTTCGGCAGGCCGAATGTGTCGGACAGCATCATGAAGGTGCCGTCGGTCCCCGGCGAGGGAGCATAGCCGTAATCTACACCCGGCTCCAGGTCGAACGAGAAGAAGTAGCCGTCGGCCCAGTCGCCCATGATGGTCATGGCGGCGTCGCCGTCGACGACCAACTGAGCAGCCTGGTCCCAGGACAGGGCGGCGTGGTCCTCATTGACGTAGTCGAGCATGCGGGCGAACGTGTTGAGAGCCTCGGTGACTTCCGGGCCGTTCCAGTCCGTTTCCCCGGTCCAAAGGCCGCGATAGCCGTCGGGGCCGAGCGCGCCCAGCAGGACCGACTCGAACAGATGGGTGGAAGCCCAGATGGCGTTATCGCCCAGAGCCAGAGGCGTGACGCCCGCGGCTTTCAGGGTATCGGCCGCGGCGAAGAACTCCTCAAAGCTCGTCGGAGCGCTGATGCCGTTGGCCTCGAAGACGGCGGGGTTGTACCACATGACATTGGAACGGTGGATGTTGACCGGCACGCTCCAGATCTCGCCATTGTAGGAGAGGATATCGATCACGCCCTGGGGATAGACATCATACCAGCCGTTCTCCTCGAAGAGGAAAGTGACCGGCTCCATCTTGTCGGCCACGACCCAGGTGTCGATCAGCTCGTGACCGGCATGAACCTGGAACGAGTCGGGCGGGTCGCCGGCCTGCATGCGCGTGGCCAGCACGGCCTTGGCGTTGGAGCCGGCGCCACCGGCCACAGTGGCATTGACGATCTCGACATCGGGGTATTGGGCGCGGAAGACTTCAAACATGGCATTGAGGCCATCCGCCTCGCCACCGGCCGTCCACCAGCTGAAGAACTCAAGCTGATTGGCTCCGCCGGCCGCGGGCGCTTCCGCCGCCGGTTCTGTGGCTGCAGGTACCTCTGCGGCTCCCTCCGCCGGGGCCTCTTCGGCCGGGGCGGATGGCGCGGCCGCGCCGCCGCCGCAAGCGGCCAGCGCCAGGGCAAAGATCAACAGCAACGAAATTAACAAAAGGAACTTCCTTGACATTTTTATTCTCCTAAAAGGTTGTCAGTTTCACAGACAAGCCTGTGAAACGTTAGGCATAGAAAACAAAGGGATCAAACTATGGGTGGGCGTTTTTGTTTCTTCTCTCTGAAATTGACTCACCTCCTCTGCCGTCTCTTGAAGTTGCAAATGAGACCTACCGATGAAACACAATGAAGTAATTCCCGGTTGCCGATTTAGTGTGATCGCGTATTTGAATGGATTAGAGAAGCGCCTCGTCAAGGGAACTCAAACTTGGCGAGGCGATAACACCGTCAGTGTATCATAGTTGGAACAAAATTGGAAGAAGTCCGACGCGCAACAACTTCGACAGGCGCGGAAACCGGTGGGGCGCGACCCTCGTCGCGCCCCATTGTACTTATATCGTCTCCGTCACCTTTTGAATGCCGCGAGGGGAGTCGACGTCATAATCGCGCGCATGGGCCAGATGCATGGCCAGCATCTGACCGGGGATGATGGCCGTAATCGGGGACAGCCACTCCGGCACGCTGACGGGGATGGCCAGGGGGACGCGAGCCAACTCCAATAGCTCGGTCGCGTCGCTGATGGCGATCACCTCGGCCTGTCGCTCGCGAATGGTGCGGGCAAAACCTGCCATTTCAGCCGCCATCAACCCCGAAGGACCGAAGACGATCACCGGGAATCCCTTCTCCAGCATCGCCAACGGCCCGTGGAGGAAATCGGCCGGGCTGTATGGCTCGACGATCGTGTAGGTCATCTCCTTGAGCTTCAGGGCCGTTTCAAAAGCCGTGGCATAGTTGAATCCCCGGCCGACCACCACGCAACGATACATATATCGATAGCGTTCGGCCGCGAGGGCGATGGCCTCATTCATGCCTAGCGTCGCCTCCACCGCATCGGGCACGACCAGGAGCGCGTCGCGTTGTTCGGCCGCGCCGCTGAGCGCCGCGCTGATGAGCGCGATAGCTCCTAATTCGGCCGTATAGGTCTTGGTCGCGGCCACCGCGCGTTCCTCTCCGGCATGCAGGGCAATGACCACATCTCCCTGTTCAGCCAACGGGGATGCCGGACGATTGGTCAACACGGCCGTCATAGCCCCCTGTCGCCGCGCCTCGGCCAGCACGCCGACAATGTCGGGGCTTTGACCGCTTTGGCTGATGCCCAGGACGAGCGAGTTGCCCATTTTGGGCGGCCGGCCATAGATTGAAAACAAACTGGGTGCGGCAAGCCCCACGGACAGGCCGTTCATCGCGCCGAACACATACTGGGCGTAGCGACCGGCGTTATCGCTGGTGCCGCGGGCGGCGATGATGACGTTTTCAATGTCGCGCCCGTGAATCAAATCGGCTAACGCCTGGGCCGTTGCTTCTTCCTCATCAAACAGCCGGCGCAGGACGTCCGGTTGCTCATGGATTTCGCTGAATAATAGAGAATCAGAAACAAGTTTCGTCATAGGTAATATCCTGTAACCAAATAATTATTATATCGGCTCCAGCCCCGATCTGTCTGTTCCTGTCGGCCGGGATGGGTCAAGAGAGTCCGCTGCGGCACTTCTGATCATATTGAGGAACAGCCACGCCGCCGCCGCGTAGGCCAGGGCGGCGACAGCCAGCGTCAACTGGAAACCGATGTGAATTGAAAGGGCCGTGGCCAGAGCCGAGCCAAGGACCGAGGTCACGCCGTTGATGCCCCATAGCCAGGGGACGACCGACGGTTTGAGTCGCCCGATATGGCGAATCCCCACCGGAAACGGGATGCCCATCATGAAGCCCAGCACCGACAGGAGCAGGACAGCGACGAGAAGCCGCCCGGCCAATCCCATTTGCAGCGTCCGCTCCAGGACGGCGCTGCTGAACGCGGCGTGGACCATCAGAAAGACGATCAGCACAGGGAAGACATAGCGCATGTTGGCGCCGATCTTCTCCGACCCCCAACGACCGCTCCACCAACTGCCCAAGCCACTGAACAGCAGCAGCGAGAAGAGGACGACCGCCAGCGAATAGATCGGCTGGCCCAGATAGACGGTCAGCTTCTGCATGGTGGGAATCTCGACCATCATGAAAGCCAGTCCCAACGCACCGAAATAGGCCAGAGCGGTCGTCGACGGTCGGGCCAGGTTGCGCCGTTTTGCGCCCAACCATAATGGCACGAGGATAAACATCAGGCTGAACAGGGCTGTGATGCCGATGACGGCGAACAGGATGTAGATGGCCTCCATGCTGGTGCGATAGACGCCGCTGCCGCTGAGCGCCGGGTCCAGAAGATCGCCCAACAGGACCAGATTGAAGAAGAACGGCCGGTCGTCCGTGGCTGGAGAGATGTCCAGGGGATAGGCCCTGATGAAGGCGTCATGATCGGCGGCCGTGATGAAGGCGCCGACTTCCTCGAATGGCTCCAGGCCGGGAGCATAGATCACCTGGTAGTCATATTCCTCGGCCACCTCCTGCAAACGGGCAATTTCCTCGGCCGTAAACGGATCCCGCTTAAATAGCGTCGTCGACAGCCCCTCCGCCTGGGCGCGAGTCAGGTCAAGCCGGGCGATAACGGCGATGTGATCGCGCGCATCAGTCACGCCCGCGGCCTCCCAGCCCGCCAGGCCGGTGGTCACCAGCCGCAGCGTCTCGGCCGGGCGCTCCGGCAGATACCAGCGCGAGATACTCAAAATACCGTCGTCGCTGAGATGATTATAGTAACTGGTGAATGCCTCCCTGGTATAGAGGCTGTTCTCGGAAAGGGCGAACGCGCCGGACCCGCCGGCCGCCCAGGTATCGATCAGGGAAGCCTGGATCACATCATAGCCGCCGGGGCTGCGGTCGATATAGCCGCGGGCGTCGGCCACGACGACATCGACGTCCGGCCGATCATAGAGATGGCCGGCGAAGTCGGCGAACGGGCCTTTGACCGCCTCGACTACCGCCGGGTTGACCTCGACGGCCGTGACATGGGGCGCGCCACTGGCCAAAGCGGCCAACACGTCGCGGCCGCCGCCCGGGCCGATGATCAGTGTCAGGGGGTCGTCGATCAGATGATATGGGATTGCCGTCAGGTCATTGCGCAGAAACTGCACCGTATCCAGGTTGCCGTCGAAGCTCTGGATAGGCGTTCCGGCGGCGGCGTCGATCAGCAGCAAGGCGTGATCCCAGCGGCCGCCGGCGGCGATCGTCTCCTCCCATTTCCGGGGCGAGATACCCCAGAAGAACGGATACTCGGCCGGTTCGTAAACCGTGACGCGCGAATGGATATTCCATTTTTCGTAAGTGACGGGCGGTTCATCACCGCCGGCCTTGTTGACGACGATACGGACCCAAGGCGCAGCAAGGTTGCTCACCAGAAACCCGCCGGTGATCAGGAGCGCTAATCCGGCGACGATGGCCCAATGGCGACGACCGTAGATGAAAGCCAGCGCCGCCAGCGCCAGAATCAGGCTCAACAGGAAGAGCGCGTTGACGCCGCCCAGATTGGCCAGAGCCACGATACTGACCACGCAACCGAGAGCCGCGCCGATGAGATCCGCGGCATAGATCCGGCCGGCGTCATTGGGCCAGCCCGCCAGCGACAGCGCCAGCACTGACCCGGACAGGAAGAACGGCAGCGACAGCAGGATGTAGATGACCGCCAGCCAACCCAACTGTTCGAACGAGAAAGCGCCCTCGCGATTCATCAGCACCGGCCGGAACGGGATGCGAAGGTAAATGAGAAAGATGATGGGCACGGCGACAGCCAGGGCAACCGAGGCGCGGCCGATCCATGTTTGCGCGGCCTCGGGTTTCGTCAGACGGGGGAAGAAGTAGAGCAGCACCCCGGCCACGGCGCTGCCCATGAGCGCCATCGAGATTGCCAGAAAGGCGAAGTGATACCACATCGTGACCGAAAAGATGCGCGTCAGCACCACCTCCAGAGCCAAAGCTCCCATGCTGATGAGAAAAACGCCCAGCAATAGATGTCGTGTCGCTTTCAAGTTGAAGGAATCCTCCGAACCCTTTTTGATTTAACAAAAACCCATACCTTACGAAATCGGCTTCACAGTCAGGGAGCAGTGGAAAAGCGGTGTGTTGCCGGCCCCATTGTAGCCGACTATGACCGTCGGGAAAAACCGATCCCCGGCCGAGCGCCTATGACGCGCGATAGACCGATCGACCGGCCACAAACGTCTCGATGATCCGGATGTCAGGCGTCATCAAGACCAGATCGGCCCTTTTCCCGGGAGCGATGCCACCCAGTTCATCCTCCAACCCCAGCAGGCGGGCGGGCGTGGTCGTCACGGTGGCCAGCGTGTCAGCGAGGGATGCGCCGGTGAAGCGCGTGAACTGGCGCAGGATGGCGTCGAGCGACAGGATACAACCCGCCAGTGTCCCGTCCGGCAGACGAGCAGATGTCTCATCGACAGTGACGTGATAGTCGCCGAGCAAATAGTCACCCGGTGACATCCCCATGGCCGCCATCGCATCCGTCACCAGATTGAGCCGGTCGGGGCCGGTCAGACGCCAGACCATGTCCACCACGGCCGGGTGAACATGCAGGCCATCGGGAATGAGGCCGGGCGTGACGCGCGGATCGGTCAGGGCCGCTGCAACCAGCCCTGGGTCGCGGTGCTGCAGGGTGGGCATGGCGTTAAACAGATGGGTGGCGTAACGCGCTCCGGCGTCAAAGCCGGCCACGGCTTCATCGTAAGTCGCCAGCGAGTGCCCGGCGCTGACGATGACCCCGCGGTCACTCAGATCCCGGATCGCATCCAGCGCCCCCGACAGCTCGGGAGCCAGCGTCACCAGACGCACGCCCTTCGCGGGCGACCACTCGGCCACGGCCGCTCGCGACGGCGGCCGCAAATAGGCCGGGTTATGCGCTCCCTTCTTGCCGGGATTGAGGAACGGCCCCTCCAGATGCAAGCCCAGCGGCCGCGCTCCCGTCCAGCCGGACGGCGGGCCATCGAGCAGCACCTCCTGGGCCGAGCGCGGGACCGCGGGGGGAGAGGTAATGATCGTCGGCAGGAAGCCGGTGACGCCGTAACGGGGCAATTGCGCGGCTACGTCCCAAATAGTCGCCGGGGTGGCCGTGAAATCGAGGCCGAAGCCGCCGTTGACCTGCAAATCGAGCAAGCCGGGCGTCAGGAATAGCCCGCCGGCATCCCGGACCTCGGTCACGGCATCCAGTGGCAGGTCCGGGCCGCCGACCGTCTGGATGCATCCCTCCGCGATGAGCACCGTGCCGTCGTTGATGACGGCCCGGGGTGTTATGACGGTGGCATGGGTGATGGCCAGCACAGCGCTACTCCACGACGTTGACCGGCAGGCGGCCACTTGGCGTGAATTCGCCAAAGATCGCTGCCGCCAATGCGTCCAGCGACGCGGGCTGGATGCTGTAGGTACATAAGTGGGTGGTCGACGCCGGGTAGACGGCCAGATCATAGGGCGTGCGCATCGCAACGGTGACGGTGGGAATGCCCAGCCGCAGCAACTCCGTCACCAGCTCCGCCTGTTCCGGCTGCATGGATGCGTTGATTGTTCCCAGAACCAGCAAGTCATAGTCGGTCACTCGCTCGCGCAGGGTGGTGATGGTTTCACGGAGCGGCCGATGCTCGGTCACGAACTCATCGACGTGGGGGTGGTAGGCGCGCAGGGCGGCCGCCAGATGGGGAACGATGGTCGACGAGGTATCGGCCGGGGTCAGATCTTCCGGGTGGGGCATAATGGCGGCAATGCGCGCCCCGTCCGGCAAGCGCAGGGGCAGCAGACCGGCCGTGTCGCGCACCAGCGTGATCGACCGGCGAGCCAGTTCGGCCTCCAGCGCGCGATGCTCGGCGCAGCCCACCTGGTCGAGGTCGGGTTGCGGTTGAGACCCCGCCCACTCTTTCAGCGATAAAATGCGCGCCACGGACGCCCGCAGATGGGCGTCGTCAATCAGCTCGCGCGTATGGGCCAGATGCAAACCGGCATAAAGCCGTTCCTGGGTGTCGGGATCGTCCTTGTTGAGCATCAGGTCGACGCCGGCACGCACGGCGGCGATGACGTCGATGATCTGCCCCGCCCCCTGGGTGATGGCGCCCATGTCTAGCGCGTCGGTGATGATGACGCCCTCGAAGCCCATTTCACCGCGCGCGAAATCGGTCATCACCCGACGGGCGACAGTGGCGGGATACGCGCTGGTTCCGGTCAGGGCGGGGATGGCGAAGTGACCGGTCATCATGAGCTTGGCTCCGGCCTTGATGCCCGCCTTGAACGGCGGAAACTCGACGGCCTCCAATCGGGCGCGGTCGTGGGCGATAACCGGCATCTTGTAGTGCGAATCGACGGCCGCCTCGCCCTTGCCGGGAAAATGCTTGATCGTGGCGGCGACCCCGGCCGATTGCAGACCCTCAATGAACGCCGCCCCCAGCACCGCCGTCAGAGTCGGATCATCGCTGAAGGCGCGGATGCCGAGCGAGGGGTTGCGCGGGTTGGTGTTCAGATCAAGGACAGGCGCGTAGTTCACGTTGACGCCCATGGCCGCCAGTTCCCGTCCGATGGCCCGACCAACTCGCCGCGCCAGTTCGGCGTCGCGCGTCGCGCCCAAAGCCATATTGCCCGCGAACTGGGTCGTGCCCTCGCCCATGGCCGCCAGCTGCCCGCCTTCCTGGTCGGTGGCGATCAGCATGGGCGCCTGGCCGGAGTCGCGAGCGGCTTGTTGCAGCGCGGCCGTCAACTCGCGGACCTGCCTCGGGTTGTCGTAATTAAACGGCCGAAACAGGGTGAACCCGCCCAGGCTCCTGTTGGCAATCCAATCCAGAATGCGCGGCGGAGGTGTCCGGCCGTCGAAGGCCAGCATGAATTTATAGCCGATGAGGTCTTCGTGATTCGTGGTCATCATGGCAAATCGCGGGTTAGATACAGAAACCGGGTTCCTCGAAAGAAACCCGGTTTCCATATCACATAATTATCATTCGACAGGGGTCGGTGCCCGGTTGCCGGCTGTAGTCTAACCTGTCAGGATTGGGAGTTTCATCTCCACAATCCGGACAACATGGCGCTACAGAACCGGCTGCCGGTCACTGACTACGCCTTTAGCGCGGCCAGGAAGCGTCGATTTCTTTCAGAGCCGTATCCAGATCGGTGGAGCCACTGATCCAGTCCGTCATGCCCTTCCAGAAGGAACCGGAGCCAACTTCAGCCGGCATCAGGTCGGAGGCGTCGAAGCGAACGCTGGTGGCGTTCAGCAGCAACTCCGCAACCTTGCGGTCGATGTAGGTGGTGTACCAGTCCAGGTCGGCGTCCTTGTGCGGGGAAAGCGTTCCACCGGCGCGGACCCAGCCCTCAACACCGGCGGCCGTGGAGAAGAACTCCATCAGAGCGCGGACTTCGGGGCGGTCGTTGAACATGACCATCATGTCGCCGGCGACCAGCGCGGGACGACCCAGGCTCTCGTCGATGGGCGGCAGGTAGAAGAAGTCGTAGTCTTCGCCGGCAACCAGAGCGTCATTGCCAAAGAAACCGGTGATCCAGGCCGCCTGGGCATGGAACCAGCAGCCGGGCGGGTCGGTGAACATCGGGACAGGGGAGTCGCCGATGAAGGTCGAGACGATCGAGGGCACGCCGCCGTAGACATAGTCGTCATTGAGCCAGATCTCGGCCATCTTCTCGGCCGCGAGCTTCACTTCGGGCGACTCAAAGGGCAGATCGCCGGTGACCCACTTGTCGTAGTTCTCCAGCGAGGTCGTGCGCAGCATGATGTTCTCCATCCAGTCCGTGGCCACCCAACCGGTAGCCGCGCCGGACTCGATGCCGATGCACCAGGCGGTGTCGCCGTCATCAGCGATCTGCTGGGTCAGGTCCAGCATCTCATCCCAGGTCTCGGGCACAACATAGCCGGCGGCGTCGAACTGGGCCTTGGGGTAGAAGACCATGCTCTTGGCCGAGGCGCGCTGCCAGACGCCGGCGATGATGTCGTTGCCGTCGGCGCCGGGCATCGTCGACATGTCGATCCAGCTGTCGATGTAGGTCTCCTGCAGCTTCTCGCGCGGCAGGAAGGTGCTGACGTCTACCAGCTTGCCGGCGGAAGCAAAGCGCTGGGCCATGGCAGGCTGGGAGATGTTGGCAACATCGGGCGGGGAACCCGCGTCGACGGAGACGTTGATCTGGGTCTCGAATTCCTTCGAGCCTTCGTAGACAACATCGATACCGGTGGCTTCCTCAAATGGGGCCAGGGCGAGTTCCATCTTGGTGGCTTCCTCGTCAACCATGACACCCCACAGGCTCACTTTCGTGCCTTTGAACTCGCCGGCTTTGGCGCGCTCCAGGAAGGAACCCTCGGCTACAGGAGCCTCGGTCGGGGCCGGGGCCTCAGTCGGGGCCGGGGCTTCGGTCGGGGCCGCCACTTCAGTGGCAACGGCGGCAACGGTGGGAGCAACTTGCTCAACCACGGCCTGGACAGTGGGGCGACCTGCTCCACGGTGGGCGCGGCTCCGCCACAGGCGACCAGGAAGGCCGTCAAGGCTACCATCAAAACTACTAATACCAAACGTTTCATTCTTTCCTCCGTAAAGGGACTAATATTGGGTTTATACCCGAACTAAAACCGATCTCAAACAGGAAATGGGGGGTGGGTTGCTTCGTTGCTCTTCTCATTTACCTCCTGCTAATATCTCCGATGTTGGGGCAGGCGCCAGATATACCGCGCCCATAACCCCGGCATTGTAATCGGACGGCAGGACGACGACCTTTTCATCGGGCATCATCGAGGCCGTCAAAGGCGAATCGGAGCGCATAGCCTCCATCGCCGCTCGCAAGGGACGTTCAAAGGCCGCGCCGGCGCGAGTTACCCCGCCGCCGAGGACCACCTTTTCGACGTCATAGGCCATCAACAATAAATAGATGGCACGGCTCAGATAACCGGCCGCGCGCTCGATAATCCGGCGGGCAACGGGATGTCCCGCGGCCGCCAGTCGATACACCTCAACGGTAGACAATGGCCCTTCGTCTCGACCGGGGTTTATTTCCGCTGCCTGGGCAGCGATGGCCGGGCCGGCGGCAAACGCTTCCAGGCAGCCGTATGCGCCGCAGACGCAGCGCGGACCGGTGGGATCGACGGGAATGTGACCGATCTCCCCAGCCATGCCGTGAGCGCCGCGATAAAGACGCCCGTCCAGCACCAGTCCGGCGGCGATGCCTGTGCCGATGCTCAGATAGGCCAGACTGCTCAACGGCTCTCTCTCGCAGGCCCAGCGATACGCTCCCCAGGCGGCCGCGCGCACGTCGTTCTCCAGCGCGACCGGCACGCCAAGAGCTTCCTGCAGGGCCTGGCGCAGCGGATAAGGCTCGCGCAGATTCAGGTTGACGGCCAGACGCACCGTGCCGTTCAACGGATCAACCTGTCCCGGCACGCCCACGCCCACGGCCGAAACGCCGGCCGCGAAAATATCCGCGTCTCGTCCGGCATCGCGCAGAACGTCTTCGACCACGGCAACCGTGCCGGCGACGAGACGGGCGGGAGAGGCGACATCGGTCGGCCGAACCGCACGGCCCAACGAGCGACCGTGTGCGTCGACCACCAGGGCGGCCGTTTTGGTTCCACCGATATCGAGACCGATGCGCAATGTCATGCGATTCCCAACTCCCGATTTAACAACAGGGCCGAACAGCCCAGCATGACGATGTCGGCAGCTTTATGCACGCCAAGGGAAGAAAAACGCACGTTCGTCGCCTGGGCCATAGCCGGCAGAACGCGCTGGTGCATTTCGGCCACCATGGCGTCGAGAAAAACGCCGTCCAAATCGACCGGACGCCCGGCCAGGACCATATTGCGGATGTTGAACGCCCCCACGAGGCTGGCGGCGGCCGCGCCAAGGTAGCGCCCGGCATCGACGGCGATATCGACGGCGACGGGATCATGGGCCAATACAGCTTCGTGAAAATGGAGCCAGGTGGGCGCTCCGGAACCGAACAGAGGCGATTCAGGGCAGTCGACGGCCGCCGCCCGGGCCAGAATGGCGCGGATGCTGCTGGTCGTTTCCAGACAGCCCCGGTTGCCACAGGTGCAAAGATCGCCGCCGGGGTTGACGACCACGTGGCCGATCTCGCCCGCGCCGAAGCCGTCGCCATAGAAGGGGCGGCCGCCTAATATGATGCCGGCGCCGATGCCGCGCCCGATGCGAATGACAATGAGATTGTCGCTGTCAAGGTCGACACCGTAGGTAAACTCAGCCAGCGCGGCCATGTGGCTGTCGTTGGCCACGTGGACCGGGATGCCGAACCGCTCTTCCAGCAAGTCGCGCAAGGGCAGATTGACCCAGCCCGGATTGACGGCTCGCAGAACGATGCCGTTGTCGGGATCGACCAGTCCGGGGGTGGCCACGGCGAGACCCAGCAGGGGAGAGTCGGTTTGCGACAGGATCGTATCGGCCAGACGATAGACGATCTGGAGCGCCTCATCGCCGCGCGCGCCATGGGTCGGCAAGCCGGCGCGGGCTTCGATCTCGCCATTCAGATTCAACGCCAGAGCGCGGAATTCATCACCGCTGAGGTCCAGAGCCAGCAGGTGGCGGGCGTCACTATTGACGGACAGGAGTGTGGGACGTTTGCCGCCGGCCGAAGGACCCTGGCCCGCTTCAACAACCAGCTCGCTTTCGAGCAGGTCGCTGACGATGGTGGAGACGGTGGGGCGGGTGAGACCGGTGTGTCGGGCAATGTCGGCCCGGCTGACACGGCCGCTGTTGAAGATCGTACGCAAGACGAGGCGGCTGTTATGGTCTCTGGTGTGGCGGCGGGTTGCCTTTTCCATAAGGGTCGCGAATCGACTATGTAAGTTAACTTAACTTACAAAGTATATGATAACGCCTCACATCCCCTTTTGTCAACAGGCAATTTTCGGGCTTGATCGTCTTTCTTGTCGCATATTTTGAGTTATGGTAAGATGTCGTCAGCAGAAGAGGGGATGTCGCCTAAGAGCGGAATCCGAACAGACGGCTCAGGTCGGTTGAAGTGCGCGGATGGCCGAGCGCGCCGGGTAGTCGGGTGAACGGGTTCGAAAAATCCATTCCGCGAGGATATAAGCAGGTAGGTGACAAACTATGGACATCATCAATCGACGGCCCGGCTTAACAGCGCTGATAGCATTTATCGCCGGGCTAATCATCGGTCTTGTGGTACTTGGCTGGGGCCTGTTCCCTGTTGAGTATACCGGGGCCGATCCTTCCGGCCTCTTTCCCGAGTATCAGGCTCAATTGGTCCGCAACGCGGCCGAACTCTACGCCTTCGACAACAATCAGGAAAGACTGCGCAATACTATAGGCAATTGGGGGGGCGATGCGGTCGCCTGCGAGCTGGCTAAAACCTCCCTCGATCCGGCCGACCAGGTG
>JAGOZU010000003.1 GCA_018058545.1 Promineifilum sp.
GACCTCGACCGCGCCCTCGACCTCGCCCGCGCCCTCGACCTCGACCGCGACCTCGCCCTCGACCTCGACCGCGCCCTCGACCTCGACCTCGACCGCGACCTCGCCCTCGACCGCGACCTCGCCCTCGACCTCGCCCGCGACCTCGCCCGCGACCTCGCCCTCGCCCGCCATCCTTTTCCTCGGCCGGCGCGTGACGCGACGCTGGTGAACGCCTATCTGACTCTGGCGATCACCGAAACCATTTATAATAAGCACGAGGTATTTCCGGATTGGTTGGCAGCGAGCAGAGAGCTGGTTGAGAGTGCGGCGACCCTGACGGAGAGATTGGGAGAAACAGATCTGGCGGCTGAACTATCGACGCTTGCCGAACGGATTGTCACACGAAAAGATGCGGCGAGCCTGTCCGACGACTCGAAGACTCTGGAGAACGTCCTGGCCCGTTGCGACCTGATTTTCCCGAAGCTGGATGGTGAGGACCGGGTATGTTTGAACAGTTATTTGGCTGGTAACCGGTTCTTACTCGAATGCTTAAAGCAGGCAGCGGTGGCCGACCGGGAGGCGATTAAGGAGCGGCTGTTGTTGTTGCCGGAGGGGTAGCGGGAGCGGGGGAGAAGGGGAGCGGGGGAGAAGGGGAGCGGAGGAGAAGAGGAGCGGAGGAGAAGAGGAGCAGTGGCGTAGTGGCGGGACATCCGGGGCTATGGTTTATGCCTGGCGGGATGCGTTGGCCACCGGGGGACTGTCCTAAATTGTGTGTAAACAGTTGTTCTCGATGGCAAGCCCATCATAGCTCAACCCGTCCCTCAATCCAGCAACCGGTCGATTGGAGCAGGGCAATCGCATACTCCGCTGCTGCTGATGGATGTTGCAGGTAAACAAATTAATGCGCTATAGGGGTAGGGGCGAGGCAGCTGCGAAATTATCACCGTTTGGCAGAACCAACCGCATTCGCAGCTGCCTCGCCCTCTTCGCAGAAGGGTCAGGCAACCGGGAGAAGAGTCAGCTGCGGGTTTGGAACCCGCACGCATGGGGCGATATGCCAATCTGAACCGAGTATGCGGTTGCCCTGGGTGCATACGGGGGCGAATAGTCACTGACAGAAATCGCGTGGTATAATCAGGTTGGCGACAAACAGAAAGGAGATGCACCATGCAGTCGGTGACCGTTCAGCTACCTGATAGCCTCTACCAGCGCATGCGCCGGCTGGCGCGCGAGCGAAATAGCTCGATCGAGGAAGAGGTTGCGCAAGCGGTGGAGCAGGCTCTTGCCGACAACATGTCTCCCACCACGGCCGAATTGTTGGCCCAACTTCCCCATCTGTCTGACCCCGACTTGTGGCAAGCTGCCCGGATGTTCGTCGCGGCCGACAAGGCTGAGCGGATGCAGGCCCTTGTATGGAAAGAGCAAGCCGAAGGGCTGACGACCGCCGAACAGGATGAAGCGGCACAACTCCAGAGCTACGCACAGCGATGTATGCTGCTGCGCGGCGAGGCGGCGGCGCTCCTGGCCGAGCGCGGATACAACGTTGACGAGTTGATCGTTCCGACCGGCGAATGACTTCCCCAATCAGCGCCGCGCTTCGCCTCGAGGTGGCCCGTCGTGCCGGATATCGTTGCAGCTATTGTCGCAGTCGCGAGGAGATCGTCGGCGCGGCGTTCACCGTCGACCATATTATCCCCCAGGCCCTTGGCGGCCGTGATGATATTGACAACCTGTGCCTGGCTTGTTGGGATTGCAACCGGCTCAAACAGACACATGTAACGGGCATCGACCCGCAATCGGGCGAACGGGTGGCGCTATTCGATCCAAACCATCAATCGTGGGCGGATCATTTTGCCTGGGTGGAAGGCGGCCAAACGATCCTCGGGCTAACGGCGGCGGGACGCGCCACTGTGGATCGATTGCAACTCAATCGGCCGATTCTGGTTCGGGCGCGAAGTCAATGGATACGCGCCGGATGGCATCCGCCGGCAAGCGACAGGCCATGAACCGAAGATGATGGCCCCGGGCCGCTGCCTGACGGCCATTTTGTGGAGAAACACCATGCTTGAACTCCTCATCGAACTCGCCGGCTGGCTCGGCACGGCCGCCCTTCTGCTGGCCTACAGCCTCGTCTCCACCCGCCGCCTGGCCGGGGACAGCGTCCCCTATCAGACGCTCAACCTCGTCGGCGGGGCGCTGGTGCTGATCAACTCCTTCTACCACGGCGCGATGCCCTCGGTGGCGGTCAACGTCTTCTGGATCGCCATCGGCGTGTTCGCCCTGAGTCGCGCGTTCCTGGGGCGAAGACCCGCCGGCCGCGAGTGATGCCGCTTACGGCAATGACAGCCCGCCCCGCACCGCTCGCGCCAACACCTCATCCACCCCCCACAGCGTCACCGGCAGCAGGACCTCGGCCCGGCTCAGGTCCATCGTGCAATCCAGAGGCCAGCGGCCGCTCTCGTCCGGCGCCGGCGACAACGTCGCCCGCTCGACCACGCCCCACCACTCCAGCATCCGCAGCCCGAACTCGGCCCGCGCCATCACTTGCCGCCCGGCCACGTTGAGAATCCCGCGATAGTCGCTCGCCGGAGAAGCCGAGCGCTGCGCCAGCGCCAGACAGGCCGCGCCGAGCGTCTCCACCCACACCGGATTGCGCCGCTGGTTGGTGAAGAGCGTCACCGGCCGCCCCTCGCGCAGCGCCGCCGCCATCCACGCCGTGCCTTTGTCCATCTCCTCCAGCCCGTAGATGAGCGACGTGCGCACGATGACCACGTCGGGGTGGGCGGCGACGATCGTCTCGGCCGCCGCCTTGGCCCGCCCGTACTCGTTGAGCGGCGCGGGCACGGCCGTCTCGTCATAGGGCGCGTGCGCCCCGTCGAACACGGAATCGGTCGAGAGATGCACCAGCCGCGCCCCCACGGCCGCGGCGGCGGCGACCACATGGCGCGTCCCCTCCACGATGACGGCGGCCATGTCGGGCGTGGTGTTGGAGCCGGCGGTGTGGATGACGGCGTCGGGGGCGAAGTCAGTCACGAAGCGGGCCACGGCCGCGCCGTCGCGCAGGTCGAGCGCCGCTCCTTGCGCCGCGCCTTGCGGCAGGCCCAGCGGGTCGGTCGAGAAGGTGGTATAGGCAAAGGAACCGGGGTATTCGGCGGCTGCTCGCCGAACCAGATGCCGCCCCAGGTAGCCGCTGCCGCCGGTGATGAGCAGTCTCATGGGCAGGTTATGATAACGCCAACTCCACTATTCTTCCGTCTCCGTCCGCGCCAGCGCCTGAGCCGCGGCGGCCTGGGCGGCGGCCTGCTTGCTGTGGCCGCTTCCCTCGCCCCATGATTCATCGCCCACCAGCACCTGCACGGTGAACGTCTTGTCGTGGTCCGGCCCCTCGCTGCCCGTCACCTGATAGCGGGGCGTCCTGTTGAAGCGCGCCTGCGCCCACATCTGGAACTCGCTCTTGGCATCCTTGTGCAGCGCCCCGGCCTGGACCTGCGCCAGCATCGGCTGAATGAAGCGTTCGACAATGGGGCGCGCGGCGGGCATGCCCCGGTCGAGATAGACCGCCCCCATGACGGCCTCGAACGAGGCGCACAGCAGGGGGATTCGCCGGCGGCCGCCGCTCTCCTCCTCGCCATAGCCCAACCGCAGATAGCGGCCGAGGTCGATCTCCCGCGCGAATTGGGCCAGCGTCTCCGCGCGAACCAGTGCCGCCCGCAGCGCCGTCAGCTCCCCCTCGTCCACCTCCGGGAAGCGGTGATAGAGATAGCCGGCGACGATGAAATCGATCACCGAATCGCCCAAAAACTCCAGCCGTTCGTTGTCTTCCAGCGCGGAGTCGGGGTTTTCGTTCAGATAGGAGCGATGTGTCAGGGCGCGGGACAGGAGGGAGTGATCCGTGAAGGTCACGCCCAGCCGCTCACTCAGCTCCAGCAACTCATCCATCAGGCGTCGAACCGGCGAATGACGGTGACGGCGTTGTGGCCGCCGAAGCCGAACGCATGATTAAGGCAGACGCGCACGCGGCCGGGGCGGGCGACGTTGGGCACATAGTCGAGATCGCACGCGGGGTCGGGCGTGGCGTAGTTGATCGTCGGCGGAAGCATCTGGTCGCGGATGGCCAGCGCGCAGAAGATGGCCTCGATCGCGCCGGTCGCGCCCATGATGTGGCCGGTCATCGACTTGGTGGAGCTGACGGCCAGTTTGTAGGCGTGTTCGCCCAGCGCGGTTTTGATGGCCGCCGTCTCGGCCGCGTCGTTGAGCGGTGTGGCCGTGCCGTGGGCGCTGATATAGTCCACATCTTCCGGCCGCAATCCGGCGTCGGCCAGCGCCTTGCGAATGGCCCGCGCCGCCCCGGAACCGTCGTCCGGCGGCGCGGTGATATGCCAGGCGTCGGTCGTCTGCCCGTAGCCGGCGATCTCGGCCAGGATGACCGCGCCGCGGGCCTGGGCATGCTCCAGGCTCTCCAGTACCAGAGCGCCCGCCCCCTCGCCGACGACCAGCCCGTCGCGATTGGCGTCGAACGGTTGCGGCGTGTTGGTCGAACGGGTAGACGTCGCGCCCGCCCGCTCGAAGCCGCCGATGGCCACGGAGGTCATGATGCTTTCCGTGCCGCCGGTCAGGACGGCATCTAGCTCGCCGTAGCGAATGGCGCGATAGGCGTGGCCCAGAGCATCGTTGCCGGCGGCGCAGGCGGTGGTGATGGTCGTCGACGGGCCGCGGATGCCGTAATCGATGGCCAGCATCCCGGCCGCGCCGTTGGGCATGATCATGGTGATGGCGAACGGGCTGATCCGGCGCACGCCACCGCTGTGGAGGATGGCCTCTTGCTCGACGATGGTGCGTATCCCGCCCACGCCCGTGCCGAAGGTGATGCCGACGCGATCGCGGTTCTCATCGGTGATCGTCAGACCCGACATGCGCATGGCTTCGCCCACCGCGGCCGTCGCCAGCTGCTGGCAGCGATCGCGCCGTCGGGCGTCCTTGCGATCCATGTACTGCTCCGGATCAAACCCCTTGACCTCGCACAGACCGCCGATCGAATGTTTGGAACCATCGACCAGCGTGATAGGGCCGATGCCGGACGTGCCGGCCAGAATCGCCGCCCAGGTGTCGGGCACGTTGTGGCCCAGGGGGGTGACCGCTCCGACTCCTGTAACTACCACTCTGGAAAAAGCCGACGCTCGCTCTTGCGCTTTATCTTCATGATTCATATAACGGACTCCGTGTCATTCATTGGCTGCCGGATGGTAATGCCCCTCGATCCACAGGCTCCGGCCGGCGCCCACCTCTTTTTTCCAGACCGGCACGATCTCTTTCAGCCGGTCGATGCCGTAACGCGCGGCCTCGAACACGCCCACGTCGCGATGTGCCCCGGCGCAAGCCACCAGGGTGGTGTTGCCACCGATGTCGACGCGGCCGAGACGCTGCACCAGCGCCACCCCCCGCACCTCCGGCCAGCGCGCCCAAATCTCGCGCGCGATCTGGGCCATCTTTTCCTCGGCCATGGTCTCATAGGCCTCGTAGTCCAGATAGAGCGTCTCCTCCGGCAGGCCGTCGCGCTGCGTTCGGCCGCGCACAAAGCCGGTGAAGATGACCACCGCGCCGATCTCCGGGCCGGTCAGGCGGGCATGGATGGCCTCGATGTCGAACGGCTCGAAGGTGACGGCGAAATAGGTCGGGTGCGGCGACTGCTCGTTGCCCCCACTGACCGGCGGGAAGATGGCCACCTCGTCGCCCGCGGCCACGGGCGTATCCGGCCCGGCAAAGGCGCGATTGACGGCCACCAGGCTGGAGCGCAGGGCCGGGGCGAGCGCCGGATAATCCGCGCCCACCGCGTCCAGGAGGGTGGCCACGGTCGAGGGGTCTGACGGCAGGCTAACCTTGATGTATTCGCTCTGAACCCGATCCTTCAGGGTGGCGAAGAGGCGGATGGTTATCTCCATAAGCGGCTGTGATGCTGTCCTTGTCGATTATCTAAACAATAACCCTCAATTGCCGGAGGGGATGCGGCACGACCTTCCGGATCGCCTGAACCTAAATCCCATCGGGGGCGTGCCAGTCACCGCTGCGGCCGCCGGATTTGCTGACAAGGCGCACGTCGGTCAGGCGCATGCCGCGGTCGACGGCCTTGGCCATGTCGTAGATGGCCAGCCCGGCGACGGTGACGGCCGTCAGCGCCTCCATCTCCACGCCCGTCACCCCCGACACGCGCACCACAGCCTCGATGTCGACGCAATCGTCGTCGGGGTTGGGCGTGCAGGTGACGTCGACCTTGTTCAGCAGCAGCGGATGGCAGAGGGGGATGAGGTCGCTGGTGCGCTTGGCGGCCATGATGCCGGCCACCTGGGCCACGGTCAGCACGTCGCCTTTCTTCATATTGCCTTCGATGATGAGGCGCAGCGTCTCCGGCTGCATGACGACGCGGCCGCGAGCCACGGCCACGCGCTCGGTCACGGCCTTCTTGCCGACATCGACCATGGCGGCGCGGCCGGTCTCGTCGAGATGAGTCAGGCGCTTGGTCATGATTATGGTATTATACTCATTGTGGCCGCCGCGACCTAACCGGCCACCCCAGCTACGCGGCGTTCACGATCAATCTATAGAAGCCGGAGCTTGGCGAATCACGCGATCAATCATGAGTCATCTGCACGCCTTTTACGATCATCTCTATATCTCGCCCCACTTCGATGACGTGGCGCTATCCTGCGGTGGCCAGGTGTTTCGCCACACGGCCGTCGGCGACACCGTCCTCGTGGTCACTGTGGCCGCCGAAGAGCCGTCCGGCCCCCTGTCGGAGACGGCCGAATCGATCCACCGACGCTGGGCCGACAGCCTGGGCGAAACGCCTCCGGCCTTCGTTGCCCGGCGACGCGCCGAGGACCGCGAGGCGTTCGCTCTGCTGCGCGCTGATGTCCTCCACCTGCATTTCCTCGATGGCATCTATCGCCCCGGGCCGGACGGCGTATTGCTCTATCCCGGTCCGGTGGATATGTTCGGGACGGTCAACCCGGCCGATGAGGGCTTCCTCGACGCGCTGGTGAAGGCCTTTGCCGCCCTGCCGGAGGCCGGCGCATATTACCTGCCGCTGGGTGTGGGCGAGCATGTCGACCATCAGCTGGCGCGCCAGGCGGGAGAGCGGGCCTTCGAGGACGTGGGTTATTACGAGGATTATCCCTACACCATGAAGCCGGGCGCGCTTGAGGTCGTTTTGCCGCCGGTCGAACGAGGCAACTGGACGGCCGAGACGACGTGGCTGACCGAGACGGCCATGGCGGCCAAATTCGCGGCCATTGGTGAATACCGCTCGCAGTTCAGCTCGTTCTTCATCGACCTTGCCGATCTGGAGGCGAAGGTTCGCGCAGAAGGATCCCGCGTGACGGCCGAGGCGCAACAGGACGGGGCCACTCCGCCGGACTGGGCTTGCGGGGCCGAGCGGACCTGGCGCAAGCGCTCCGCTTTCACGCTTTCTTCATTTGAAGGATCGGACTGACAGGTTCTATAATAATCTGACGCAAGCCACCGGCCGTCATCGTGTGATCGTTGTCCAGTCCCGGCTCATCGCGTGAGTTACGGCCATATCAGTAATCGAACGTTCTTCAGGCGACCATATGGAATTCGGCACAAGAGAAATGCCACCCGTCGGGCGGGAAAGCGAAAGCAAACCACTGACCCATCCCTTGGGCAGCGGGCTGCAATCCGGCACGGTGCTCCAGGGGCGCTACATGATCATGGGCGGGCTGGGAGCCGGCGGCTTCAGCTCGGTCTATCGGGCGCGCGACCTGCGATTCCCCTCGGTCACTCGCCTTTGCGCGGTGAAGGAGATGCACATCGGCACGGCCGATCCGGAGATGCGCGAACTGACGATCAAGTCGTTTGAGCGCGAGGCCAGCATGCTGGCCATGCTCAACCACCCGGCCATCCCCGACATCTTCGACTATTTCACGGACGGCAACCGCAGCTACCTGATCCTGGAGTTCGTCCCCGGCCAGAACCTGCAGCAGTGGCTGGATGAGACGGACGAGTACCTCGACGAGCCGAAGGCGCTCGACTGGGCGCTCCAGATCTGCGACGCGCTGGCCTATCTGCACAGCCAGAAACCCCAGCCCATCGTCTTCCGCGACCTGAAGCCGGGGAACATCATGCTCGACACCGGCTCCGGCCGGGGCGCTCCCATTCGCCTCATCGACTTCGGCATCGCCAAGTTGTTCGAGGTCGGCGAGGACAAGGGCACGATGATCGGCACGGCCGGTTATACCCCGCCGGAGCAATATCGCGGCGAAGCGACGCCGGCCGCGGATGTCTACGGGTTGGGGGCGACGCTCCACCACCTGTTGACGCGGCAAGACCCCCGCCAGGAGACGCCCTTCACCTTCAGCGAGCGGCCGATTCGTGCCGCCAACCCGTCCATCTCCCGCGCCTTCGAGGCCATCATCATGCGTTGCCTGGCCTACGATCCCAAGGATCGTTACCCCGACGCGATGGCGCTGCGCGAGGCGTTGCTGGTTCTGTCGCAGAGCGGCGTCGATGAGGCCGACATCGAGCAACGGCTGGGCCTCACGGATAGCGGCCGTCTCATCGACAGGACGGACGGAGCCAGCGCGCCGGCGGCCTCGCTCAAGGCCGGTGTTAGCCAGATCAAACCGTTGTGGGTCTTTCGCTGCGAGGATGAGATACGCACCCGCCCGGCCGTGGCCAAGGGCATCGTCTTCGCCGGGGCGTATGACCATAACCTCTACGCCCTGACCGCCGACAAGGGCGAATTTCTCTGGAAATATCCCACCGGCGGCGGGATCGGCAGCTCGCCCATCGTCCATGAGGACGCAGTGCTGATCGGCTCCGCGGATCATTCGCTCTATTCGCTGCAATTGCGCAAGGGGCGGCTCAACTGGCAGTTCAATGCCGAGGGAGCGATCTACTCCACGCCGGCGGCGCGTTTCGACCATGCCTTCTTCGGGGCTGACGACGGCTTTTTCTATGTCGTCAATCTGATGCGCGGTCACCTATACTGGAAGACCAATGTCTACAGCCCCGTTCGCTCCACGCCCTACGTCTCCGACGAGATGGTCTATTTCGGCACCGAGGCCGGGCTGATATTGGGGCTGGAAATGTCCGCCGGCAAGCAGAAATGGCAGGCCACGGCCAAGCGGGCCGTCACCTCGTCCCCCAAGATAGCCGACGACATCCTCTATGTCGGTTCCTCGGACGGCATGGTGTACGCGATGGATGCCGGGTCGGGCTGGCCCATCTGGCGGTTCCAATGTCAGGGGCCGGTCATCTCCACGCCGGTCATCTTCGAAGATACGCTCTATGTCGGTTCGGCCGACGGCCATCTGTACGCCATCGACACCGCGCGCGGTCGCCGCCTTTGGGCCTATCCGACCAACGGCCAGATAGTCTCCGCGCCGACGATCTGGGGCAACACGGTCTATTTTGGCTCAACCGACGGCAGCGTATACGGAGTAAGCGCGCGACGCGGCGAGCTTCAATGGCGATTTGACACCGGCAGCCCCATCATCGGCGCGCCAACCATCACCAACAACGTCCTCTACATCGGAGCCATCGACCATTGCCTCTACGCCCTGCCGCTATAGCGACATGATGAATATCAACGGCGTCATAGAGATCGACAGCGGCTTCCGATGCGAGCGGGGCGCGGTGCGCGAGCGCAATGAGGATTCGTGCCTGGCTTTCACGGCCGTCTATGGCGGCCACTTTTCGCTTAATCCCTTCGGCCTCTACGTCGTCGCCGACGGCATGGGGGGCGAACGCGAGGGCCATGTGGCCAGCAATACCGCCACCCGCGCCTTCGCCGATTTCGTCCTGTCGGGCCTCTATCTGCCGTTGCTAAGGCAACGGCCGGAGCCACAGGAGAGGAATATACTCGATCTCATCGAGCGAGGTGTTTTTGCCGCCCATGAGGCGGTTGTCGGCCCTGATTCGGCCGAGCCGGGATCGAACGGTGGCACCACCCTGACCGCGGGATTGGTCTTCGGCCGTCGCCTGTACATCGCCCACGTCGGCGATTCGCGCGCCTACCTGTACACTGGCGGCCAGCTCCAGTTGCTGACGGAGGATCACTCGCTGGTCAGACGCCTGCAAGAGACCGGCCGGCTCTCGATAGAAGACGCGCAGCATTTTCAGTACCGCAACGTCCTGCTGCAGGCATTGGGCCAGAACGGGTCGCTGACGGCCGACACCTTTTCCCTCGACTTGCCCGCCCGGGGCAAGCTGCTGTTGTGCAGCGACGGCCTGTGCGGCATCCTTTCCCCGGCGCAAATGGCCGGTATCCTCGGCGGCGACGGCCAGGCCCAGGAAATGGCCGACCGGTTCTATGCCGCGGCGATGAGAGGCGGCGGTTACGATAACATAACCGCCGTGGTCGTTGATATTGCGCTCTAGGCGGCCGTCTCGCGGGCGCCGGCTTCGTCCCTTTCCGGCCGGCGTTGTTAAACCGGCAGTAAGTCATGGATCAGAAACCAATCGACCTTTATACCGTCCTCGGCATCGACCGCGCCGCCCGGCCGGAGGAGATCGAGGCGGCCTTCGCGGCATGGAAGGCGCGCAGCGGTTCGTCCGGGCCGATCGATGACGAGGCATGGCAGCGCGTCCGGTATGCCTACGAGGTCTTGATCAGCCCGCAACGCCGAAAAACCTATGATTCGCTGGTTGTCGAGGCCGCCGGTCCGGCGCTGGAACTCGACATAACCTTGAGCGCCGAGAGCATCCCTCTGCTGGACACGCCCCATATCCTGTACGCCCTGCTGACGCTGCGGCCGCGGGACGATCGACCTGCTATAAGCGGAGATCCCCGGCCGCTTAACCTCGGTCTGGTGATTGATCGTTCCACATCGATGCGTGGCGAGCGACTGGAGAAGGTGACGGCGGCCGTCGGGCTGCTGCTCGACAAGCTGGGGCCGGGAGACAGGCTGTCGCTGGTCAGCTTTAGCGATCGGGCCGAGGTCGTTTTGCCCGCGGCGACGATCGACACGGCCGCCGCCAGTCCCGATCCGGAGACGGCCGCGGCCTGGCGCGACCCCCGACGGCGAATTGAGGCCATCGTCGCCTCCGGCGGCACCGAGATTTATCAGGGGCTGCAAGCCGGGCTGGCTCAGGTGGCGCGACCGGCAGCCAAGGGGCATATCAGCCATCTCATCCTGCTGACCGACGGCCATACCTATGGCGACGCGGCCGATTGCCTGCGCCTGGCCGAGAAAGCGGCAACTCACGGGGTTGGCATCACCGCCTTTGGCCTGGGCGCGGATTGGAATGATGCCTTTCTGGATGCGCTGGTGGCCTCGTCCGGGGGCCAATCGCACTATATCGAACGGCCTGATGATGTGTTGGCTCATCTCGAAAGCCGGTTGCAAGGGCTGGGGGCCATCCACGCCCGTAACCTTGCCCTGGCCCAATCGTGGCCGGATTCATTCACATTGCGCAGCGCCTTCAAGCTGGCGCCGTCTCCCCAGCCCTTGCCCTCTGATTCGCGCCCCGTCCCGATGGGCGATCTGGAAGGGCGGTCGCCGATGACTGTGCTGCTGGAGTTCCTGGTGGCCCCGCAGTCCGTTGCGGCGCGGTTTCGCCTGCCGTTCGAAGTCCGGTTTACGGCGGCCAACGGGATCGCCCAGTTGGCGGAGCGCAGCGCGCGGCTGGTCGCCGGCGACGTTCAAGCCGGCGATGGCCAAACCCCACAGGCGATCATCGAGGCGGCGCGATGGCTCAACCTCTATCGGATGCAGGACAAGGCCTGGGAGGAGGCCCAATTGGGCAAACCGGACACGGCCGCGGCGCGCATGCGGAAGCTGACCGACCGCTATATGGAGACGGGCGATCTGCGGCTGGCGCGGCAAGCCCAACTGGAAGCGCAGCAACTGGCTCAACAGGGCGCGATGTCGCCCGAAGGCCGCAAGGTGCTGAAATACGGGACGCGCTCCCTGATGAGGTCGGACAAGTCATGATAGCCTGCCCTGAATGTGGCGCGCAGCACTATCCGGGGACGTTATTTTGTGACGGCTGCGGCGCGGCCGTCCACCCGGAAGCGCGGGCCTATCTGGAGGCGAGCCAGGCGGCCGCCGGCCGCCAATCGTCCATCAGGAAGATTAGCACGAGCCATCGGGAATCATCGCCCGCCTCAACCGAAGCGACGGGCGGAGATGCCCCAACGCCACCGGCCACGCCGCCGTCGCCGCCGACCTTGCGCGTTCGGGTCATCCAATATGAGTCCGACCTGATCCTGCGCGGGACGCAGTTCAACATCGGCCGGACCGATCCTTTCTCGGACTTTGTGCCCGAGTTTGACGTGACCCGTTTTGAAGGCCAGGAGCGGGGTGTCTCGCGCCGGCACGCGACCATCCGGTGGGACGGTGGCGGGTTCGTCATCCGCGACAATGACAGCAGCAACGGCACGTGGCTCAACGGCGAGCGGCTGGAGCCGGGACGCGAGTACCCGTTGCCGGCTACGGCGGGCGTTCGCTTCGGGGGTTTACTGGTACAACTCACGATCGCGGATTAAACTACAGGGAGAAAGCGTCCGCAGCTTTCACAGACTTTCAGAGTATCGGCAGATGCGGCAAGCGGACGGGTGTTTAGAGATGAGTCTCCGGCTCGCAACCTGCGTCCCGCGCAAGAGATAGCTATGATGCGACTATCGGCCGTCATTCAATTGATAGGCGAGGACCCGATCATCGGGGAGCTGGAAGGCATGCCCGATCCGGCCTCGCAGTTCGTCACTGTTTACGCGCCGCGCCGCCGCGACGGCCGCGCCGTGGGATACCTTGACGGCAATGCCGAGAAGGTCCTCTTCGCCTGGCATCGCATCAGCCATATCCAGATCTTGCCGGCCGTCGATCTGGAGAAAGCCATCGGCTTCGTGCGAGAATAGGAATATCATGGTCGAAAAAGTCCCCGAAAACCTGGAACCAACCGCCCCGCAGATCGTGCTGATCGTCGATGACGAATTGCGCATGCGCCGTTTCATCCGCATGAACCTGGAGCTGGAGGGCTATCAGGTCATCGAGGCCGAGAACGGCATCCAGGCTCTGGATCGCGTGCGCCAGTTCACCCCCGATCTGGTGATCATGGATGTGATGATGCCGGAACTGGACGGCTTCGAGACCCTGAAGATGCTGCGAGAGATATCCACCGTGCCGGTCATTTTGCTGACCGTTCGCAGCGATGAGGAGGATATCACCCGCGGGTTGGGGCTGGGGGCCGACGACTACATCACCAAGCCGTTTAGCCCGCGCGTGCTGACCAGCCGGGCGGGGGCTGTGCTGCGACGGGCGCAATGGCCCGCGCCACCGCCACGCACGGTTCTGAAGATCGATGATCGACTGTCGATCGATTTCAATCGTCATCAGGTCATCGTCAACGGCGAGCGAATCGACCTGCGGCCGACGGAGTATCGCCTGCTGAATCACCTCATCCAGAACGCCGGGTGGGTCGTGCCCCATGACACGCTGCTGGCCAAAGTGTGGGGATATGAGTACCGCGATGAGACCCATTACCTGCGCCTCTACATCAACTATCTTCGCAAGAAAATCGAGGAAGATCCGGCCAATCCCAAATATATTCTGACGGAGCGCGGCGTCGGCTATCGCTTTGTCGATTTCAGGAAATAGCCTGTCCCCAGGGCGAATTTTGGCCTCATTTCTCATGTGAATTCGGCGCGATCTGCTAGGAGATCGCCGCGGTTCAGGGTATAATGAGGGGATATACCTATAGATATTGCTACCTGCCCGTCCCACTCGGGCATCTTTAGGCGGTCTGGTGGGTATCCATTTTCATATGATCGAGAGCGAACCCTTAATTGCCGACGCCGAGCGATTATTTACGCTTATTGATGATTATTTAAGTACGACCGATCGCCTTCAGGTCATGAAAGCGTTCGAATTCGCTCGCCGGGAACATGGCGTCCAACGCCGGAAGTCCGGCGAGCTTTTTTTTAATCACCCGTTGGAGGTGGCCATCTACCTGGCGGAATACAGGCTGGACGCGGAGGCTCTCTCGGCCGCCCTCCTGCACGATATCGCCGAGGACACGCTTATACCCATTGAGCGAATCAGCGATGAATTCGGCCCGCAAGTGGCCAAACTGGTGGATGGCGTCACCAAGTTGAAGGAAGTGACGCGCGGTGTGGCCCAGGGGAGCCGCAGATTGTCGCCGGAGGAGATTCAGCAGGCGACGCTGCAAAAGCTGCTCAAAGCCATGACGGCCGACGTGCGCACGGTCATCATCAAGCTCTTCGACCGCCTGCACAATATGCGCACCATCCACGCCTTGCCGCCCCACAGGCAGAAAGCCAAGGCGGAAGAGACCCTGTCGGTCTTTGCGCCACTGGCCTACCGGCTGGGCATGTGGGTCGTGAAGAGTGAGCTGGAGAGCCTGTCGCTAAACGTCATCAATCCCCACGCCTACGAAACCATCCATGCCGAGCTGGAGCGACTTCACCGGGCGCAACAGCCGCTCTTCGAGATCGTTCGGCGGCAGATCATAGACTGTCTGACGGTCAACGGCCTGCCGGTTCATGACGTCAAAATGGCTCCCGAGAACATCTACACCGTCTATAAGGACCTGGAAAGGCAAGACGCAAGCTATCGGGATATGGACCGGATGTTGCGCATCACCGTTCTGCTGGAGGACAGGATCCACTGCTACACGGCTCTGGGTCATATCCACCATCTGTGGTCGGTCGTGCCCAACCGTTTTGATGATTACATCTCCGTCGGCCGCGAAAACCTCTACCAATCCCTCCACACCACCCTCGTCCATTCCGAAGGCCAACCCCTGAAAGTCCGATTGCGCACAGTCGATATGGAGCGCATCGCCCAGATCGGCGTGCTGGCCAAGTGGTACTATTCGGGGACTCCGCTGTGGTCGGTCGGCTTGGCCGAGCGGATCGATGAGTTCTTCGCCAGCATATCCAAGAGCATCAATGTCGCGCCACAGGACGCCATGCTGGCCGTGCGCAGTGCGATGACCGACGTGCTGGGCGAGCAGATCCGCGTCTACTCCAAGGACGGAGAGCCGTTTGAACTGCCGCGCGGCAGCACGCCCCTTGATTTTGCCTATCAAATCCACACTGAATTGGGCAATCGCTGTCGCGACGTGCTGGTTAATGAATTGCAGTTTCCATTGAACAAGCCGCTGAAAGACGGCGATCAGGTGCGCATCATCAATGATCCGCGCGCCCAACCGAGGCGGGCCTGGCTGGATGAAGACCTGGGCTATCTCACGACGACCTATGCCCGGTTTTATGCCCGCCGTTGGTTCCGCAGACTGAGCGATCCGGAGGCGATCCGGCAGGGACACGAGATTCTCCTGCGCGAACTGGAGATGCTGGGGCTGCCCCAGCTGGCGCATGAGGATATCGCCGAGCTGTTCGGCTACGATGGCGCAACGGAACTGTATTACAACATCGGGCGGGCTGAATTGCTGCCGACGGTGCTCTCGACGCGCATCATGGCCGAGCGGTGGGCCGACGGCCGCTGCCTGCCGCTGGGCAATGCTGTCGCCGCGGCTGACGGCTCGACGTATGTCATTACCAACGCCGGCAAGAACAAACTGCACCTGTGCGGCACCTGTGCCCCGCGGCCGCGCGACGCGATCGTCGGGTTCCTGCGGCAGGACGGCACCCTCACGGTCCATCGCGAGGGTTGTCGCACGCTCAATGCCGCCCGTGGCCGCCCCGAAGTCGACTCGCGACTGCTCAAGCTGGGCTGGGGCGAGACGGCGCCGCGGGAGATGCGGATCGTCCCGCTCTACGTTGATGTCTACGATCGGTCGGGTCTGTTGCATGAGATGACCCAACTGATGGTGGAGAAGGACATCAATATCCGCAATATCTGCACCATCCCCAACAAGAAAGACGGGGAACTGGGGATCGCTATGGAGCTTGAAGTGATTGGCCCCCGTCAATTGGTGCGCATCCTGCATCAGATCGAGGCCCTGGTGAACGTTAAATCCGTGCGCTGCATGGCCGAAGGAACCAGGTACCCGGCCATGATGGGCAAGAATTCATCCGTGTTTTATAAGCCGGAATAATGAACTGCCGTCTCCTCGGGCGGGCGATCGGCCGATCGCCCGCCCGAATTTGTGATAATTAGCTGAGAGAATAACGGTAAACGTTGTGCTCCCTTCACCTGACATATTGACAGCGCACCCCCTATTCTTATAATCAAATCGGCATTCCACGGAAAGCCGGTCCAATTCCCGACGTTTTTCCAAATTTATTACGGAAATTTACTACCTGTAAGAGGAGATTTTGCGATGTTGAAAAAGAAGTACATCAAGACGAAAGACGAGTATGAAGTGACCTTCGAGCTGCCGACCGAGGCGGGCGAGGTTACGCTGGTTTGCGAAGCCAACGGCTGGGAGCCGGTGGCGATGAAGAAGGGCAAGGGCAAGTTTGCGGCCAAGCTGCGTCTGCCGGCCAACGGCAGCTATCAGTATCGCTATCTGGTCGACAACTCCGTGTGGGTCAATGACGAGGCGGCCGACAGCTACGTCCCCAACGAGCACGGCACGACCAACGGCGTCGTCGAGACTTACAGCGTTAACTAATCGAAATAACGGCCGTGTCTGATATTAAGTATTTCCCTGATTGGGAATCACTGGTCGCTTTTGTGCCCGATGGCCCCAAGCCCAATTTCGTGGTGGAGAATGACAAGGTCAGGATCATCATGGCTGGGCTGGAGGCGGGACAGAAGATCCCCGAGCACCCGGAAAAGATGGCCGTCTATCATTTCCTGACGGGTAACGGCTGGATGATCGTCAACGGCGAGCGCATGGCTGTCTCCGCCGGGTCGACCATCTACATGCCCGAAGGCGCCGTCCGCGGGATGGAAGCCGAGACAAAGATGGCCTTTATGGCTGTGCGCGTCGCCTGATAGCGATTGACGTCGTACCGCCTGAAAAACATGGGCCGGCGCATGACGAACCTGTCTGATGACAGGTTCCATGCGCCGGCCTTTTTTGATCCGACGGCTGAATCCGGGGATTGGGCGACCGGTCAGACGCTCAGGTTTTCGATAGCCACCGGCTCGATATCCCCCGCCGGCTCAAAGCCGAAGACACGGCCGTAGAAGTATAGCTCCGCTTCCATCGCGCGCTTGATGTTTTTCGCCTGCCGGAAGCCGTGACCCTCGCCCTCGAAGGCGACGTAGGCCACCGGCAACTTCCGCCGTCGCACCGCGGCATACATCCGCTCGGATTGATTGGGCGGCACGACCTCGTCGTCCAGGCCCTGGAACAGAATCAGCGCCGCCGTGCAGCGGTCGGCAACGTGGATGGGCGAGCGTTTCATGTAGATATCCCGGCTCGCGGGATAGGGGCCGATGAGATTATCCAGATAGCGCGACTCAAACTTGTGCGTTTCCTGGGCCAACGCTTCGGCATCGCTGACGCCGTAATGGCTGGCGGCGGCCTTGAACACGTCGCGGTTGGTGATGGCGCATAGCGTGGTGTAGCCGCCTGCGCTGCCGCCGCGAATGATGAGCCGGTCGCCGTCGGCCAGCCCTTGCTCCACCAGATAGCGCGCCCCGTTGGCGCAGTCATCGACATCGACGATGCCCCAGTTGCCGTTGAGCCGTTGGCGATAGGCGCGGCCATAGCCGGTGCTGCCGCCATAGTTAACATCCAGCAGGGCGAACCCCCGGCTTGTCCAGTATTGGCGCGCCAGGCTGAAGTCGGCCGTGGTGGCCGACGTCGGCCCGCCATGGCTTAGCACAACCAGCGGCGGCCGTTCGCCATTGGGGGCGGTGTACTCCCGATTGCGCGGCGGGTAGTAATAGCCATGGGCCGTCAGGCCGCCCTCGGTAGGGAACTCGATCGGCTGGGCGATGGAGATATAGCCTTCGTCGATCGCCAGATCGGTCGAGCGTTTCAGGACTTCCGACGCGCCCGTCGCCAAATCATAGCGGACGACGGATTGCGGCTGGGTGGGCGAGGCGGCGATGTAGACGACAAAGCCGTCCCCGGCGACGATGCGCGAGTGGGAGGGATAGAGCAGCGTGCCGGATACATCCAGCGACGACAGGGCTTTCGTCGTCGTGTCGAGATGGGCCATGAAGCTGTGGCCGTCCTGCGTATAGGAGCATATCAACTCGGCCGGTGATGTGAAGATATAGGTCCCCAGCCCGAAGACCCACTGCACCATCCCAAAATCGGCTTCCATAGGGGCGAGTGCCTCGGCCGCGTCGCCGTTCAGGCGATAGAGGTTCCACCAGCCCGTGCGGTCGGATATGAAGTAGAGGACTCCGTCGGGCGACCAGGCGGGCTGGAAGACGGACTCGGTCGGACCGCCGGCCACCAGCCGCTTGTTGCCGATGGAGCCGTCCCCGGCCACGTCGGCCAGCCACAGCTGCGTGCCGTCCCAGGGCATGTTGGGGTGATCCCACGTCAGCCAGGCCAGACGATGGCCGTCGGGGCTGAGGCGCGGCGTGGCGTAGAAGTCGTGGCCCTCGGCCAACACCGTTTGCTCGCCGCCGGTTGTTGGAATGGCCACCAGGGTATTGATCGCCTCGCGGCCCTCCGTCCGGTGGTCTTCGCGGACGCAGATGAGGCGATTGCGGGCCGGGTCGAAGATGGCGTCGGCATAGCGCAGCGATACGGCGGGGGTGATGGCTTCGGGCGCGCCGCCTATGGGTTGACGATAGAGCCTCTGGTCGGCGAAATTGGAGAAATAGATGACGCCGTCATGGACGGTGTAATCGCCGCCGCCGTATTCGTGGACGCGCGTGCGGGCATTGAACCCGGCTGGGGTCACGTCCTCTTGTCGCCCGCTCGCCAGGCGGACGATGACGTTGCGGCCGCCTTCGCTGGGGCGTCCTTCGACCCAGTAGATTGCGTCACCATCGACCCAGGGTTGAGACAGGGAGATGGTCCCGCCCACGAGCAGGTCACTAGTGATGGGTGAATTCCAGGAGCCGTAGGGAGCGATAGCTGGTTTTGACATGGGCCAATGATAATCGCCTTTGGCGGCAACGCCAAAGTCAGCGACCGGTGCGCTCCGCCCACAATGACAGGATCTCCCGGTTCCAGGAGATGTTCCCGAGATAGGACTGGCGCGAGTCGTCGTCGAGAGTTCCGGCCGATGTTTGCAGCTCGTCATGGGCACGCGCCAGAACGGCCGGCGCGCGTGGATCTCCCGCTTCGTCCAGGACCCGATAAATCGCCAGCAGCATCCGTAATAGCTCCTCAGTCTCCTCCATCCGGCCATCCACCAGAAAGGCCAGGACGGCGTCGGCTTCGGCCACTGCCGCGCCGAGGTTGCCCTCGGCCGCCAGGGCTTGAGCCAGAAAGGCGCGACTCTCGGCCACCAGATGGGGTTGGCCGAGTTCAAGGCGCAGCGCGATGGCCTGTCGCAATAGAACAATGGCTTCTCGCGACCGGCCGCTCCACAGCAAGGCAACGCCGATACCGTTCAGGAGGAAACCCTCCAGTGGTCGGTAACCGGTCGCCCTCGCCCCGCGCAGCCCCTCCTCAAAAAGCTTGAGGGCTTCGTCGCTTTGATTCAGACAGATCATGACCCCGCCCAGGTTGAGCAGATTGATGTCTACTCCGGCCTGGTCGTTGATGTCACGAGCGACCTTGATGGACTCCTCAAACAGGCCCCGGGCGAGGTCGTATTTGCCCAGCAGGTTGGCCTGGACGCCCATGTTTCCCAGGACGACTCCCTCGCCCGCGCGATCGCCGATGGCTCGAGCGATGATAAGGGAATCGGCGAAATATTGCGCGCTGGCCTTAAAATCGCAGCGGGCTTGCGTGGCCACGCCGAGGCTGTTGAGGGCGCGTCGCTCGCCCAGACGGTCGCCCAGCTCCCGAGCGATGTCCAACGCCTGGTGATAGCGGTATTGCTGGGTGGAAAAATCGCCTTGCTCCTCGGCTATGACGCCCAGCGCCCGCACGGCTTCCATCTGGACGCGACGGGCCTGAACCGAATCCGCCAGCTCCAGAGCTTGCTCCAGATATCCGCGGGCCTCGTCGAAATCGCCCAGAAACATGGTTGCGTTGCCTCGATGCAACAAAGCCTGGGCCTGCAAGGGGATATCGCCCGCTTCCTCGGCCAGTTTCAGGCCCTCGGCACTGAGTGACGCGGCTTGTTCATAGGCGCCGGTGATATGAAAGGTGTGAACGCACTCGATGGTCACCTCCGCCCGACGATATAAATCGCCCGACGATTTGGCTATCTGCTCCATCTCGGCCAGATCGGCCATTTCCGGCTCGCGCTCGCCCAACAGGTGATAAGTCTGCCGGCGAAGTTTGAGCAATTCATACCGTTCGGGATCGTCCTTGGCGATTAGCTCCAGGGCGCGGCTGAGGGCGCGAATCGCTTCCGGGGCGGCATGGCGAACCACGGCCCCGCGCCCCGCTCGCGCTTGCCATTGGGCCTCGTTGCGGGCGTCCTCGGCCAAGGCGAAATGGGCGGCGATCTGACCGGCATATTCATCGACCCGAGAGCCGCCGGCCCTGATCAGCCATTCGGCAGCGAGACGATGATAATCGCGTCGCAAAAGCCGCAGGATGCTTTCATAGGTGACGTCCCGCAGGAGGGCGTGCTGGAAGACGAACTCGTTCGTGCCCTCGAAGGCCGTCTCTTCCCGCCGGTAGACCAGCTCGCGTTGCCTCAAGGTGGGCCACAGCGCGGCGAAGGTCTCCTCGACGTCCGACGCCTGGTCGATGTAGTCCACGGCCGCATCCCAGAAATGCCGGCCGATGACCGAGGCGTGCTGCAGGGCGGCCCGTTCGGCCGTGGGCAGGCTATCCAGGCGAGCCTGGAGCACGCCTGTCAACGTCGCCGGCACATGAACGGCGGTGAGTTTCCCCGACCGAATGGCCCAGTGTTCATCAACGACAACGATGACGCCTTCGTCAAAGAGCATCTTGATCAGCTCCTCGACGTAGTAGGGGTTGCCTTCGGCGCGGCCGGTGATCATCTCCCGAAGCTGGTCGGGAACGCGCTCCGCCTTTTGCAGAATTTCGGCCACCAGTTCGTCGCTGGCCCGGGCGTCGAGAAAGGACAGGTCGATTCGCCGGTGATAGGGGCGGTCACTCATCCAGTCGGGATGGCGTTCGAAGAGGGTGGGGCGCGCCGTGCCCAGGAACATCGCCGGCCGCTCGGCAAGGGCCGTGGACAGCGAGGCGATGGCGTCGAGAGAGCTGGTATCGGCCCAATGCAGATCTTCCAGAAGAAGTAAAACGGGACTGCGGTCGGCCGCGGCTTTGAAAAAGGCCGACATATAGAATAACGCCTGGTTGTGCAACTGGTGGATATCATCGGTGAGAGACCGAACCGATGCGTCGTCGCTGAAATCATAACCCAGCAAGTGGCCGACGATATGGGCCTTGCGGGTCGTTTCCTCATCGTGGCCCAGCACGCCATGGAAGACGGCGACCAGCTTGTCGCGTACAACCTGGGCCGGGTCGTCGTCGAGGATGCCGGCGCGGAAGACAAAGATGCTGCGCAACAAGCCATAGGGCAGGTTTTGCGTCTCCAGCCAGGCGCGGCCGCGGAACAACTGGGTCGAGGCAGGGTCCAGGTCGACCCAGTGTTCGAACTCGAAGAGCAGGCGAGACTTGCCCAGCCCCGCCTCGCCGACGATGATGGCCGACACCCGGTCGCGCTTGTCGAGCATCTGCTGAAACAGCCCCTGGAGCACAGCCAGTTCAGCGTCGCGGCCGATCATCCGCGTATCGACTCCCTCCACGCCGCGGCGCCGGGTGCGGAAGGAACGCGCTTTGCGACGCAGTACGCGATAGACCGGCACGGGTTCGGCGAAGCCCTTGGCCTGAATCGGGTCAAGCGGCTGGAAGTCAAACACGCCGCGAATGTGCCGGTAGGTATGGTGGGAGATGAGGATCGTGCCCGGTTTGGCGGCGCTCTCCAGGCGGGCGGCCAGGTTGACCGGCAAACCGGTCACGGCGTCCTCGCCCTCCGTGCCGCCGCCGATCAGCACCACGCCGGTATCGATGCCGACGCGAACCTGAAACCCGGGCAGGCCTCGCTCGGTTTCCAGTTCGGCGGCGATGACGGCGGCCGTTTCCAGGATTTCCAGCGCCGCCAGCACCGCGTGGTCGGGATCGTGTTCCTGGGCCACGGGCAGACCGAAAATGGCCTTGTAGCCGTCGCCCTGATAGCGGACGATGCGGCCGCCGCACCGTTCGACAGGCGCGGCCAGTCGCTTCAAAGCCCCGTCGATGAGGTCCATGATCTCTTCCGGGTCGCGACCCTGGATCAGGGTCGTGTGGTTGGCCAGATCGATGAAGAGGAGAGTGGCCTGGGCGCGGCGGGATTCGGGGGCGGTCGGGGGAGTCAGCGTGGCCAATTGAGCGCGCAAGGCGGCTATCGTGGCGTCGATGATGGCGTCGTCAATGGTTCCGCGCAAGCTTTCCTGCACGGCGATAGCCTGTTCAAGTTGCGTTCGGTCGACCATGTACACCCCGTATGTCTCTGCGGATTGCGGGGAGATGATACCACAGGTCGTGCGCCCGGATTAGTGTCGATCAAGGATCGGCGGGCGGGCTATTGCATATTTACAAATCAATCAAGGATGTGCCGTAGGGGTCAGGCAACCGGGCAATTATCTGCATGGAAACGCGCGACCTCCAAACCCGGTTGCCTGACCCTTCTGAGAAGCCCTATACCGCATTAATTTGTAACAGTCCAAAAGCCTCATGGCCGTTGGGGAACGGCCGCGTGGCGATGGTTTGTTAACCCGGGGGCGGGTTTGAGGCCCGCCCCCGGCATAATCATTAGACCCAACCGCGGGCGCGGACGGCCTCGGCCACGCGATTGACGGCCACCAGGTAGGCGGCCATGCGCGTCTCGACGCCCCGCTCCTCGGCCATGTTGTGCACGGCGTGGAAGGCGGTGGTCATCTTCTGGTCCAGGCGCTCCTGCACCAGCTCCTCGGTCCAGTAGTAGCCGTAGGAGTTCTGCACCATCTCGAAGTAGGAGACGGAGACGCCGCCGGCGTTGCACAGGAAGTCGGGGATGATGTAGATACCCTTTTCCTTCATAATCCGGTCGGCTTCCGGCGTCGTCGGGCCGTTGGCCAGCTCGGCCACGATCTTGGCCTGGATGCGGTCGGCGTTGGCGCCGGTGAGCTGGTTCTCGATGGCGGCGGGGATGAGGATATCGACCGGCATCTCCAGCAATTGGGCGTTGCTGATCTCTTCGCTGCCCGGTGTGCCGCCGACCTTGCCGGTGCGACGCATCTGGGCGCTGACGACGGCCGGGTCGAAGCCGTCGGGATTATAGATGGCTCCGAATTCGTCGCTGAGGGCGATGACCTTCAGGCCGAACAGGTCGTGGGCCAGCTTGTGGGCGAAACTGCCGACATTGCCGTAACCCTGGATGGCCGCCGTGGCCCCTTTCAGGTTCATGCCGAGGAGCTTGGCGGCCTCGCGGATGGTCACCATGCCGCCCATGGCCGTCGCCGGGGTGCGCCCGGCCGAGCCGCCGAGCAGGATCGGCTTGCCGGTGATGACGCCCGGCTCGTGGATGCCGTGGATGGTCTCGTACTCGTCCAGCATCCAGGACATGATCTGCGGGTTGGAGCCTACGTCGGGGGCGGGCACGTCCTGCTTCAATCCGACGAAGCGGGCCACACCGCGCATGTAGCCGCGGCTCAGGCGCTCCAGTTCACCGGCCGACAGGTTGCGCGGATTGCAGACCACGCCGCCTTTGCCGCCGCCCAAGGGCACGTCGCAAACGGCCGTCTTCCATGTCATCCAGGCGGCCAGGGCGCGGACGGTGTCGATGGTTTCGTCGGGATGGAAGCGGATGCCGCCCTTGGCCGGGCCGCGAGCGTCGTTGTACTGCACGCGGAAAGCCCTGAACGTTTCCGTGTGGCCGTCATCCATGCGCACGGGGATGCTGAAGTGAAACTCGCGCATCGGCTCGCGCAGGAATGCGTGCATGTCGGCATCGAGTTGAAGGATGCCGGCCGCCTTGTCCAATTGGGCTTGGGCAATTGCAAACGGATTCAAATTTTCAGACATGATTGGTTCAAATCTCCTGTAGGAAATAGTGGTGGTTTCTTGTTTCAACAGACACTGCAACTAAAATCGCCAGACACCGACGGTCCCTGGCGATAATCCATTCAGATCGTAATGTGCGCGGCACGGCCGACCATGCCGGATCAGCGAACGGCGAAAAAGTGACGTCCCCACGGGGCCAGCTCGACAAACAGGCCCATGTTCAATACTTCGTCGCCGTTCCATTCGTAGGTTGTGTCGTCCATGACATCGACGAACAACCAGTTCTGCCCGGCCAGATCGGGCCACGGCAGCTGCACTCGCGCCTGGGATGTGGTGGACGACAGATTGACTACGATCACACGGCGCTCGTCGCCCGCCTGCCAGCACCACGCCACCAGATTATTATAGCTCTTATTATCGGGCCAACCATTTAATGCGCACAGCAACCACCGCCCTTCGCGAAGCGCCGGGCTTTGGATCTCGTTGGTCAGCCGGCGATAGAAGGCCAGCAGGGCGCGGTCGGGCGGTTCGTCGGGGCGGCGGGTCAGAAAGACGGGGATCTGGGTTTTGTAGCCCTCAAATTGACCCTGATAGAACAGCTTGGCGCCGGGCAGAGTATAGGCGGCGATGGCTGCCGCCAGCGCTCGCCCGGCCCGGAATACGGCCGCGGCGCGAGGTTCGTCGTGGTTTTCGATGAACCGCACCAGCCGTTGCTGATAGGATACGTCGGCCAGCAGATGTCCGCGCACCGCGGCGGCCGTCTCATGGGCCAGCCGGTCGTAGAGTCGCTTGTCGTAGCAGAAGTCGAACCCTTGCTGCTGCATCTCCCATTCCATATCCCAGTAGACTTCGGCGATGAAGCGAAAGTCGGGATAGCGCTCATGCACGGCGGGGATGATCTCGCGCCAATACTCCTCTTCCGGCGGCGAACCGGCGCGCGCGCCCCAGGTCTTGCCGAATGTGGCCGTGGTCATCAGCATGGCCATGTCGCAGCGCACGCCGTCGGCCTGGTCGGCTATCTCGCGCAGCGTGTCCACAGCCGCGCTGCGCAAGCCGGGATGAAAGCCGTTGAGCTGGGCCACATCGGGCCAGGCCGCGAGGTTTGGATCGCGGCCGTTGGCAATGACCTGCCCATTGGCCTCGAAGAACTCTTTAGGCGCGGTGGCCAGGTCGTCGGCCGTCCCGTGGATGAAGTACTCGGGGTGACTGTCCAGCCAGGGGTGGTCGGGGGCGACGTGGTTGGGCACGAAGTCGAGGATGAGGCCCATGCCGCGCTCGGCCAGTTTGGCCCGCGCCCGGGCCAGTCCCTTGCGGCCGCCGAGCGCCTTGTCGACCTTGTAGTTGCGGATGCAATAGGGCGAACCGGCGATATCTTCCGGTTTGGCATCGGGCAGGGTGGAGAGGATCGCTTGCTTGCGCCCCTCATCTTCCAGAGCCATCGCCAACCCGACGGGGCTGAGTTCCCAGACGCCCATCAGCCAGACAGCGTCGAAGCGGAAACCGGCCATGGTATCCCAGACGTCATCGGGGACGTTGGCCAGGGTGATCGGTCGGGCGTATTGTCGGGTCAATTCACGGAGCCAGAGCCGGGTGTTGATCTCGTAGATCATCGGTCGTGGCGACAAGGCGATGCCAATCGCCTTACGATCTGCATTCGCGGGCTGAGCGGTTGGCGACATGATGGGCGCTCCTCATGAATACTGTTAATTTTGGCTCATGAGCGATGATAATGCAACCCCGCAGGGTTTTCAGCGGGGCGATGAAAAAGCCCGCGTCACGAATGGCGCGGGCCAGGCGAGCTAAGGCAAAAACCCCAGGCTTTCGAGCAGCATCCTGAGCAGCACGTCGGAGGCGGGAGTTATATTGCGCAACAAGGCCCCGCCACCGAGGAGCAGGCCGCCATAGAGCAGGGGCAGCGCCAGAGAGCGACGGCCGCGAAAGCCGTGGGCTTCGGCCACCGCCAGCCAGGTGATGATGATCGACAACAGGACGGTGATGGCGGTGACCATGGGGTCGAGCGCCGGAACCAGCCTCAGTAATCTCAACAAGCCGGCTGTCTGGGCGAAGCCCATCGCGCGAAAGGTGTGGGTGAACGTCCCCTTGCCGCGCAATACATGAGCCACGCCATGCATGATGAGAACGGCGACGAGCCACAGGCCGTAATAGCCGGCGAAACGCATCAGGAACCCGCTCCCGGCGGCGGGTGACGCAGCTGTCCTCATATGGACGAAGGTCGTTGCCGCCACGCCGGCCAGGCTGAGCGCGACGGCCGGGCCGGTCATCAGGCCCGAGGCGGCTACGGCGCGATAGGTCGCACGGTCGAGGAACAGCGTGTTGGCCGCCAAGGCCGTCCATTCTCGCACCTTGCGCAGCCCGGCGATGAGATTGCCCGGCGCCCAGTCATCGCGGAAATGGGTGGGGACGGCGGCTTCCCCGGCCATTGTCGTCCGCTCCCGCCGCGCGTTCAATAGCGGGAAGAGGTCGATGGCATTGCGCGTCGGCGGGACTTCCAGGCCGGACGGATGCAGGAGAAACGAGTCGGTCTGCTCTCCGCCCAGGCCGCCATGATTGCCGATTAATTCCTCCATCGCGGCGACGGTGCCGTCGGGGTAGAGCGTGCTGATGATGAGGAGGTCGCCGGCGCTGGGGAAATCGGCCACGCGCCGCACCTGCCAGTTCCTTAATTCAGGGTCGCCATAGGGAAGCAGCGGGTCCTCGCCGCTCACCTCACCGCTGTGAAGGTTGCGCGCGCCGCTTTTGCCGAACACGACGGGCGCCCCGTCACCGCCGGCGGCGACGACAAACCCCACTCCCTCGTGGGCGATGACGGCCTCGACCATGCCGGGATAGGCGGCGTTTAGCTCCCCCAGCGACGCCCGATGCCCGAAGGCGTGGAAATATACCTGGGCCAGGTTGCCGCTGCCGCAGAAGGTGACGTCGGCCGTGGCGCCATCCGCCGGCGATTCAACCAGTTCGGCCTCCAGGACGCCGCGCTCGGCCGCCTTCTGCAATTGCCTGACGGTGGCTTGCCCGATGCGGCCACCCATGCGTTGCGCCTGGATATTGCCCAACTCGGCCACGGTTGAGGTGACGGCCAGCGACCCGTCGTCGCCACCGGCCGTCTGGACCATGATCGTGCCTTCGGGCATGAGGCCCTGGATGTAATCCTTCAGCGAGTAACCGTAGCGCATCTTGAAGGTCGGGCCGAACGATTGACCATGATCGGACAGGAGGATTAGCTCATAGGGTCGCGGCGCTTTGGCGGCGATGATCTCCCGCACCGAGCCGATCAGGCGGTCGAAGCCGCGCAACGTGCCGAAGGCGTAATCCGACCACGGGCCGGAATGATGGGCCACCTCGTCATAGCCGGGCCAGGTGGTATAGATGGCCGGTTCGCCGCGCATGATCTGCATGATCGTCAGAAAGCCCGACACCTCACGCATGAAGACGGTCGTGGCCGAGCGCACGAACGGGTAAAACTTGTTCAGCCGGTTCAGGCGGGGTTGGACGCCGCGGGCGACGTCGCGGATGTATTGCCACACCTCCAGAAGGACCTCGCCCAGGTAGAGGCCGATGACGCGCATGAAGAAGTTGGGATTCAGCAGGAGCAGGTAGACGTCGCCGGCGCGGGCGCGTTTTTGTTCGTCGGTGCCGCCGAGCAGGTCCGCGGCCGTCAGCAACGATATGACGGCGTCTCCGTTGACCATGTTGTTGATGCTGGCCCCGCCGCGCAACAGGCCATGACCCTCGGCGTAGCGGGCGTTGATCTCGGCCGCGTCGCTGCCGGATACAAACAGTTTGCCGCGGCCCTTGTCGTACCAGCGGAAGGCGGGGATGTCGTAATTGTCGCCGAACAGGATACCGGCCTGGCAGGCCGACGTCTGGGAAGGCAGGCCGCAGTCGGTGCGTGACAGCACGTACCCGTCGCGCTCGATCATGGCCCTGACGTTGGGCATGTAGCCGTCGTCAATGGCCTTGCGGATATGATGGTAGCTCAGCCCGTCGATCTCCAGCATGATCAGCCCGTTGGTATGCTCGCCCTTGGGGATCGTCCGTTGCTGTGAGAGACGCCGCTCGATGACGCCCTCGTAAAAGGAGCCGGTATCATCGATTCTCAGCAGGGCGCTGAACAGGGAGATGACCATCGACAGCGCGATGCCGCCGATGAACGCCGGTATCCAGCCGTCGATCTCCAGCCCGCCGGGCATCAGCCTGGCGGTGATCAGCAGCATGATCGAGTTGACGAAGAGGCCGACGATGAAAAGGGCGATGAAACCCAGGGGGATGGCCACCATGAGGATGACGGGCCGGATGAGCAGATTGGCCACGCCCAGGATGAAGGCGGCTAACGTGGCAACGACGGCCACAGACCAGCCGGCTGTCGGGCCCAGATGGAAGCCCGGTATCAGCCAGGCGGTGATGACCAGCGAGACGGCGCCGACCAGCCAGATCACGACGAACTGGATCAGCATTCGGAGCAGGGAACGAACTGTTTGCATGGGAACCAATGCCTGCCCTGGGCATGAACAAGGTCAAGCGCCATTATGCCCAAACGGCGCGGCGGCGTCAAAATGGGGGGGCATGCCGTAGCTCTCAGTTTTACATAAAGATATTGAAATATCTACCAAATCTTTGGATTTCCCCGCGTCCCGTTTCCTTCCTGCCCGATCGGTGTTAGAACTGGTGTGGATAGCGACTTCGGTCCGATCCGCAGATCCTGTTTGAGGAGATCGTCTCAGAATGGAGCCATTTCCTGTCGATGATACACTGGTTGAAACGGTTCTGCCCGAGCTGGGGACGGCCATTCCCCGGCGGGGCAACCGTCTGTCACGCGGGTTCTGGAGCCTGGTCATGCGCCTGTTTGGCTGGCGCGTCATCGGCCAGGTGCCCGACCTGCCCCGCTTCGTGCTCGTCGGAGCGCCCCATACGTCCAACCTCGATTTCTTCATGACCGCCTTGACGATGGCCTCGCTGGGCATCGATATCCATTTCGTGATGAAACATACCCCCTTTGTCGGGCCTGTCGGCTGGTTCCTGCGCTGGTTTGGCGGCATCCCGCTGGACCGATCGCGATCGCGTGACTTCGTATCGCAGATGGTCGATGAGTTTACGGCGCGCGAGCGTTTCCTGCTGGCCATCATGCCGGAAGGAACGCGGGGCAAGGATGTGGACAGCTCGACCAAGGGCTGGCGCAGCGGGTTCTACTATATCGCCCAAGGCGCGGACGTGCCTCTGGTGATGGTGGTGTTCGATTATGCCGCCAGGCGCATGCGCGTCGGCCCGACCGTCTGGCCCGGCGAAAGCTACGCCGCCGACCTGCCCCGCATCCAGTCGCTCTTCGCCGGCGTCACGGGCAAGAACCCGAAGCGGATGTTGCAGCTGGAGAAGGCGACGTAGAAGGTTGTCCGGGTTGGCGCATATCGCTGCGCGGCCCGTCCGCCATCAAGGATCTGAACTTCCAACATCGCCCGGCAGTTGTTGCAAAACATGGCACATCCGCAGAATGTGAAGCTCTTCGTAGGGAACTGTTTCCTGAAGCGCTTCATAGATTAGCCGGAGTCGCTCCACCCCCAGATCGTCGAAGGTGCTGAAGGCGGCTTGCCTTTCATCGGCCGACAGGCGGGATAAGGCCAGCAGGGCCGGGCCGTCCAGCCTGACGCCATCCAGCACGCTTTGCCAGAGATATAACATCACTGAGTTCCACTGGATGTTCAGGTTTTGGGCGATACTCGCCGGGTCTTCGCCCTGCATATACATCTCTGTAACCTGTTAACGACGGGGACGGCCGCCGGTTGGAACCCGCGCCGGTCGGGCGGGTGCTTCCGGCTTCGGCCGCTCCGTGATACCCTGTTCCCGACAATAGGTCTGAATCACCGCCAGAAACGTATCTCCAAATCGCTCCAGCTTGGTTGCGTTAATACCCGTTATTTGGGCCAAAGAATCGCGCGATTGGGGATAATAAATCGCTATCTCGCGCAACGTGCTGTCGTGGGAGATTATGTAGGCCGGTACATCCTCTTGGCGGGCCAATTCAAGGCGAACGGCGCGCAATCGGTCGAACAGCGCTTCATCGTAGTCGTGAGCGGTGGCGCGGCCGACTGCCCGCTCGGCCGTGAGAGGCGTGCCCATGAAGACCTCTCCTCTCAGCACGGCGCGTCCCTGCTCGGTCACCTTCAGGCTGCCATGGTCCATATCCCGCCGCAGCAAGCCATGACCGACCAGTTGGCGGGCCAGTTGTTGCCACTGCTTGCGACTGAACTCCCGGCCGACGCCGTAGGTTGATAGCTGGTTGTGATGTTGTTCCAGGATCTCTTTGCGCCGCGAACCGCGCAGGATGTTGGCGATATAAGCCGCGCCGAATATCTGGTCGGTGCGAACGACGCACGACAGGAACTTCTGGGCGGGGATGGTCAGATCGATCTGTTTGGCCGTGCCCGCCAGGCAATTATCACAGCGGCCGCAGGTCTCGGGGGTCTCGTCCTCGCCGAAGTAGGCCAGCAAAGGGCGACGGCGGCAACCGGCGGTTTCGGCGAAAGCGATCATCGTCTGCAACCGGGCTGCAGCCGGTGCGCGCTGAGAGGGATCGTCCCGGTCAGACAGGAAGCTATGGGTTAGGGCATCCCCCGGGTTGAACAACAGCAGGCAATCGGCCGGCAATCCATCCCGCCCGGCGCGGCCGATCTGCTGGTAATAACTTTCCAAATCCTTGGGCAGGTCGTAATGAATGACGAAGCGCACGTTGGACTTGTTGATGCCCATGCCGAAGGCGATGGTGGCGACGATGATCGGCGTTTCGTCGCGGGTGAAGCGCCGCTGGTTTTTCTGGCGGTCGGCGTAGTCCAGCCCGGCATGGTAGGGCAGGGCCGCCTGGCCGTTGGCGACGAGTTGCGCGGTCAGCTCATCGACCTGATTGCGGGTGTGGCAATAGATGATCCCCGATTCACCGCGATGTTTGTCCAGAAACTCCAGCGTCTGGGCCAGACCGTCGTCGCGAGGGGCCACGCCCAGGAACAGGTTCTCGCGGTCGAAGGAAGATACAAACTCGTCAGCGTCATTGATCGTCAGATTGTGCTTGATGTCCTGGCGAACACGGTCGGTGGCCGTGGCCGTGACGGCCAGACAGACGGCGTGGGGCAGCCGCCGGCGCACCTGGGCCAATTGGCGGTATTCGGGCCGGAAGTCGTGACCCCATTCGGAAATGCAATGGGCTTCGTCGATGGTCAGGCAATCGACGCGGCACTCGTCAAGCATGGCCAGCGTCTCCGGCCGCAACAGGGTCTCGGGCGACGTATAGAGCAATTTGGTGTGCCCGGCCTTGATGCTTCGGGTGATGGCGACGTAGCCGTCATAGGGCAATGTGCTGTTGAGACAGGCGGCGGGCACGCCCAACTGCCGCAGCTGCATGACCTGATCTTCCATGAGCGAGATGAGCGGCGAGACGACGACCGTCAGACCGGGAAACAGAATGGCCGGCAGCTGAAAGCATAGCGACTTGCCGCTGCCGGTGGGCATGACGGCCAGGCTGTCGCGGCCGGCCAGCATGTTTTCGATGATGTCGGCTTGCAGCGGCCGAAAGTCATCGTAGCCGAAGACGCGCTTGAGGGCGCGCTGGGCGTCCTCGAACGTCACCGCAGCGGCCTCCGTGTCCTGTTCATCGGGCCAAAGTTCGGCCTGATCCGGCACGGCGATGGGCGTGATCCAGCCCGATAGCTGGACATAGCATCGCAGTTCGGTCGCCGGGTCTTCGGCAGGGTGCCACCAATGGGCCATTGAAACGCGCAGCAATGTCCCGGCCGGGATGATGGCCGGTGGCTCCTGATAGCCGACGAAGACGAACGTGCTGTCGTCGCCTTCGCCCGGGTAGTTGTAGCGGATGCGCTTGCCGTCCGTGTTGCGCGTCAGCGAACGGTCGGGCCGCCAGAATTGGGTGCTATAGGAGGGCACGCCGGTTCGCTCGGCGACGAAGAGGGCGCCGCTCCGCGCTGTCTGGAGCAGGCCGCCGTAAAGAACGTCCGGGCCGCCGATCGCCGGGGGCATGTGACGTTCGATCAAGGCAGACAGATCGTCGGCCGTGCCCAGCCGCTTCTTGCGGCGGACGAGGATGTTCTCGGTGTGGGGTGGGGTGATGACGTCGGGGCCGGGAGCGATCTCCCAGACATCGCCGACGCTGTATTCCTGATTGAACTGTTCGTTATAGGCGGCATCGGGAGCTATAAGGCGAACGGAGCGGCCGTCCTCGGCGATCCCGCCGATACAGGCCCCTCGACCCATCCGTGTTTTGGCGACGATTGTAACGATCATGAGCCCCTCCTGTCAGGGTATCAAATGCTCGACCTCCACGTCCCATTCCCGGCCTAAACGCTCGGCCAGCAGCGACCGATGGCAGGCCGAGGGCAACCGCTCGACGCACAGCAGGGCGATCACCGTCGCGTCGTCGGGCAACTCATCCCGCAGCGACCGGGGATCAAAATTGCCCAACACTTCCCGCTCGTAGGCTTCCACAAAAAGAGGGCTTATTGCCACGCGCTGCCGCTTGGCCACTCCGGCCGCCTTGTCCGCATCGGTTTGCCGCCGGCGAATGTCGGCCGGGGGCGCGAGGTCAAGCCGGTGGAGGTAGCGGATACCTCGCTCGGTCAAGCCCGCTTGCAGGCGTTGGCTATTGGCGAAGGCATAATCCCGACCGCGCACCGCCCGGCGTCGCCGGACATCCACCAGCGTATCCACACCGGCCGCTTGCAGGGCGGCGAAGAACGTCTCGGCCGAATAGCCGATCGCGCCGATGGTGACGACCTTATTCATATTCCTCGTCCGCCTCGTATGATTCATCGCGACCCTGCAAGTCGTCGCGACTTCGCGAATTTTCGCGGCCATATCTTTTGCGCGAGGTGCCCGGCATCGTCTCGTCGCCAAACAACGAAAGCTGGCCCCCCGTGCGGCGCAGCAACACCTCTTCCTGAGTCACCGGCTTGTCGTTTTCATCGATATGGATCACCGGCAGGCTTCGCTGCGCCAAGGTGCGGCCGATCAGCTTCGTCCGGTGGCACATCTCCGGCTTGCCCTCGCTGCACATCAGGCAAATCGTCAGCCCCTGTGCGTGCGCGTCGGCCAGTCGCTCGATGCCCGCCCGATAGAAATCCCGCTCGGCCACGCGCTCATACACCACCCGATCCGCGTCGTCGTAGCAGGTGCGGTCGGCCGGCTGCCCGCCCAGGCTATCGCCCATGTAGACATAACGTATACCGACTTGCCGCAGATGTTCTTCCAGGGCTTCCCGCGAAAAGTCGGGCTTGTAGCGCGAGTACGGCCGCGAGCGTACGTCGATGAGGAAACTCACCCCGTTGCTGCGCAGCGTGGCGATAAACCCCTCGATATCGCGCGCGCCATAGCCGATTGTCAGGATAGGTGGGTGGTTCACGATGGGGGCGATTTTAGGGGATACCGACCCCGCCGGCAAACAAGCGCATTGCCACAAAATCGATGTGTCGTGGTGATATGGTCATTATAATACGTGGTTGCCTTCTCGAAAGTAAGGTAACGAGCGAAGTTTTCACCCAATGATTTATCAATGCTTACATCAATATCGCGGGTGACAAACGGGGGGTATGCGCTCTTCTTTTTGTGACGTGACGTTCGTCACTTGACACCCGGAGAGACAAGCGTTACGGTGTCGGTATCACAATGCCTCTTGGTAAGGATAAGGAGATAGGTCTCATGAAACTATCAAAATACTCCTTAACCACCTGGCTGCTCGCTATGTGGTTAATCGGCAGCGTTGCCTGCACCACTCCAAACTCTGCCCTGGTTGACTCGGAACTCGTCCCGAACGCGACAGACACCCCGATTTCAACGGCCGCGGCCGTGACGACAGAAGAAGCACCGCCTCCGGTTGCGCCCACCCCGACGCCTACTCTGAATTTGCAGATTCCGCCACCCCAGTCAGAACCGACGGCAACGGCTGTGCCGCCATCACCGACGCCACGCGCGACCGTGCCAACACCCACACCTGTACCCACGTCGGATGTCGTGGCCGGATGGCTGACTTATGAGAACACCTATTTTGGCTATCGGTTCGCCTACCCGCCCGATGCGAGAATCCGCATTCAAGGTGTGACCGGGTTTTCGATAGAGGAATTGCCCGAAAACATGACGGTTGAAGCGTATCTGGAACAATTACAGGAGTTGTACCCGGACGATCTCTGCGTCACGGTGCTGTATGAAGAGGGTTTCGTCGTGTTCGTCCCGGTTTATGATAAGGAAGGGAAATATACCGTGCCCTGCGGCGTCACCGGTGTCGGCGACTACGACGTGGTCGACGTGAGTGAAATAGTCGTTATCGATGGCGTGCCTTATACCGCTTCCGGCTGGAAGTTGTATGAGCGAGGAACCGATACATGGCACGGAGAGTTCTATTTTCTGGAAGTGAGCGACACCACCACCATCCACTATGGTCTGACCAGCGGCACCCACGAGGTGTACCTCCGCGCGCAACAGGACATGATGCAAATTGTTATGTCTTTTCGCCGGATTGAGTAGCCCCGGTCAGGACTGCGATGCCCTTTTAAAACGGTCCTTGTTTGCTGAGTTGATAGATAAAGACATCAATGGCGCTTCCGTCAATGAGATGAGCCGTAGTCAGTCTGCGCTCGTAGTCCTCGCCCTCGAACTCATCAAGCCTGGGCCAATTCTCCGCTAGGTATTCCGAAGTGAAAACAAAGCCTTGTATTTCATCTCCAGATTGATCCGGAACGATACCGGGATACCCTGCCGCCGCTCCCCAGCCCTTTGATACCAGCCGTCCCCTGACAGTTGCAGGCTGCCAGGAGCCAGGAATATCACGAAGTATATGCTCGTTGGGCCGGCCGGGCGCAAGCGTACCATAGACAAACAACCGGTTAATCATTATCTCTCCTGGACAACTAACAAAGCATATAACGAAAAGACCCCTCGCGCGAGGGGCCTTCGTATTCCACTATTCAATATCCGGTGCCGGACTAGAAGTCCATATCACCCATGCCCATGCCGCCACCGGGGGGCATGGCCGGGCCCTTGCTGGTTTCCGGGATGTCGGTCACCAGCGCCTCGGTGGTCAGGATCATGGCGGCGATGCTGGCCGCATTCTCCAGCGCGCCGCGGGTCACCTTGGCCGGGTCGATGATGCCGGCCTTGACCATGTTCGGGTACTCGCCGGTCATGACATTGTAGCCCAGCTTCGGATCCTTCTTCTCTTCCTGCAGGCGGCGGACGTTCTGGATGATGACGTCGCCGTTCAGGCCGGCGTTCTCGGCGATCTTGCGCATCGGGGCTTCGAGGGCCACGCGCAGGATGTTGACGCCGGTGTTGATGTCGCCGGCCGGGGCCGAGACATTGTCGAGCGCGGGCAGGGCGTTGAGCAGGGCCACGCCGCCGCCGGGCACGATGCCCTCTTCCACGGCCGCGCGCGTCGCGCTCAGAGCGTCCTCAACGCGATGCTTCTTCTCTTTCAACTCGACCTCGGTCGCCGCGCCCACGCGAATGATGGCCACGCCACCGGCCAGCTTGGCCAGTCGTTCCTGCAACTTCTCGCGGTCGTAATCGGAGGTGCTGTTGTTGATTTCGACCTTGATCTGGTCCACGCGACCGTTGATGGCCGCCTCGTCGCCCTTGCCGTCGACGACGGTGGTGTCATCCTTGGTGCTGACGACCTTGCCGGCGCGACCCAGATCGGTGATCTGCACGCTGTCCAGCTTGCGGCCGACTTCCTCGGTGATGACCTGACCGCCGGTCAGGGTAGCGATGTCCTGCAGCATGGCCTTGCGACGGTCGCCAAAGCCGGGGGCCTTGATGGCCAGGGCGTTGATCATGCCGCGCAGCTTGTTGAGGATCAGGGTGGCCAGCGCCTCGCCGTCGACGTCTTCGGCGATGATGACCAGGTTCTTGCGACCCAGCTGCACCAGCTTCTCCAGCACCGGCAGGATGTCCTGGGCGGAGCTGATCTTCTTGTCGTGGATGAGGATGTAGGCATCTTCGATGACCGCTTCCATGTGCTCGGCGTCGGTCACGAAATAGGGGCTGATGTAGCCGCGGTCGAACTGCATGCCCTCGACGTACTCGGTCTCGAACTCCAGCAGCTTCGACTCTTCGACGGTGATGACGCCGTCCTTGCCGACCTTGTCCATGACCGTGGCGATCAGCTTGCCGATCTCCGGGTCCTGGGCCGAGATGGAGGCCACGGAGGCGATCTCATCGAAGCTGTCGATGGAGATGGCCATGTCGCGGATCTTGGCGGCCAGCGCCTGGGTGCCCAGCTCGATGCCCTGCTTCAGCAGCATGGGGTTCGCACCGGCGGCCACGTTCTTCAGACCCTCGTGCACCATGTGCTGGGCCAGAACGGTGGCGGTGGTGGTGCCGTCGCCGGCGATGTCGTTGGTTTTGATCGCCGCTTCCTTGAACAACTGGGCGCCCATGTTCTCATAGGGGTCTTCCAGTTCGATTTCCTTGGCCACGGTCACGCCGTCGTGGGTGATGGTCGGCGCGCCGAACTTCTTGTCGATGGCCACGTTGCGCCCCTTGGGGCCGAGGGTGGTGGAAACGGCCGTGGCGACCGTGTCAATGCCGCGCTTCAGCTTGCGGCGAGCGTCTTCCGAAAAAATGAGTTGCTTAGCAGTCATGATAACTTGTCTCCGTTAATCAATGTCTTAGCCGACGATCGCCAGAACGTCAGATTCCTTGAGGATCAACAGCTTCTTGTCGTCGATCTTGACTTCCGTGCCGCCATACTTGGCGTAGAGCACGACGTCGCCGACTTTCACATCCATCTCGATGCGCTTGCCGTCATCATCGCGACGGCCGGGGCCGACAGCGATCACTTCGCCTTCCTGCGGTTTTTCTTTGGCCGTCTCCGGCAGTACGAGACCGGATGCGGTCATGGATTCGCGCTCGCGCGGTTCGACAACCAGGCGATCGCCAAGCGGCTTGAGTTTCATAGCCATGTCACTATCTCCTTTTCAACGATAGATTATAGATTTGCCAGGTTCCAGGCGTTGGGGAGTTAAATCCTTAGCACTCGGTAGATGGGAGTGCCAAACACCACGAGGATTCTAACACAGGCAGGGGGAATGTCAAGAGTATTTTAGCAATCCCAAGCGCGGAGTGCCAATTTGGTCGGCTCTACGGCTCTGTGCCCAACGACGCCCGGCGACACTCGATCAGACCCTCGTTGGCCGCCGCCACCAGCAACTCGTTCGTGGTCGCGCCCAGCACCTGCTCGAACAGCGGCGTCGCCAGCGCGCAGTTGTTCAGATCGTCGCGAATATAGGCCGAGGCCAGCATGTTGAAAAATCGCGCGTTGAGATTCGTCGCCCGGCCGTAGAGCGTCACCGCTTTCTCCAGCGCCTTAATCGCATCCTGGTAGTTGTTTTGTTGAAAGTAGGCCTCGCCTAACCGGCCCTGGGCGCGGGCCATCTCGGGATTCAGCCGGGTGGCCTCCAGCGCGTTTTGTTCGGCCAGTGGCACGTCGCCCAGCTGCAGGTACATATAGGCGCGGCCGTCGAACGCTTCGGCGTTGTTGGGATCCACGTTGATGGCATCCTCGAAGCTCAGCAGCGCGTCGGGGATGCTGCCCGTGCCATAGTAGTTATAGGCGATCCCGTTGTGGAGATCGGGATTGCCGGGGTCCATCTCCAGCCCGCGCTGATACTGTTCCAGCGCCTCCGAGTAGCGTCCCTGATAGGTGAAGACCGTCGCCATGTAGAAGCGGGCGATGGGATTGTCCGGCTCGATGCGCACGGCATCGTCGGCGAGGAGTTGGGCCTGCTCGTACTTCTCGGGATCACCCTGCAAAACGGTGCCGCCGGCAGCATAGGCCAGGGCGGTCGCGTTGTCGGGGTTGATGTTGATGGCCTGGCGGGCGGCCTGGGCGGCGTTGGCGTACTGCAAGTTGGCCGCGTTGGGGTCGCCGCGGTCGCTCAGCCGGCCACCCTCGGCCAGATAGGCGGCCGCGGCCGCCGTCCACACGGCGTCGTTGCCCGGCTCCAGGATGGTGGCTTGCTGGGCTCGCTCCACAGCGCGCTGGGACATGCTTTGGCGCACCAGCAAATCGATCTCGCGAATGTAGAACTCGACATTCTGCGTGTCCTGTTCTATTGCCAGGTCGTAAAATCTGATGGCTTCCTCAAAGGAACCGTCAGCCCGGCTGCGTTCGGCCAGAATGGCGAGTTCGGTCGACGAGCGGGTCGGCTCATACGTCGGGGTCGGCATGATCGCCTCGCGCACCTCTTCAGCGTTCTGGATGATGTAGAGGCTGACGGCGATGCCGAAGATGACGAACAGGACGAGCAGGCAAGACGGTCCCCGGCGCGGATAGCGGGGTGGCTGGCGATTAATTATCATACAGATCAACCTGCATCATAGCAATGGCCGGATGCACAGGCAAACCTGCTCACTGGCGATTAAGCCCGGAGGCGACGCGCGGCCGCGAAAATGACATAACCTTTTACAAATTAATCAAGGATGTGCCGTATGGGTTAGACAACCGGGAAATCATCTCCGTGGAAACGGGCGACGTCGCTTCCCGGTTGCCTGACCTTTCTTCGAAGAGGGCGAGGCAGCGGGGAATTAGGGTGGTTCTGCGAAACGATGATGATTTCGCCGCTGCCTCGCCCCTACCGCTTCCGCATTAATTTGTATACCTGAAAAATTATGTCAATTCGAGCTGCGTCAATCCCGGTTGCGAAATCGCCATAGCACGCCGGCCGGATAGCCGGCCATTTTGGCTATGTCGCCGATCAGGCGGATGATGAGGACGAGGCCAAGGGCGCGCAACCGCTCCGGCGGCCGCCAGCCGCGTGTGCCGGTCCATAGACGCTCGGCCGGTCGTCGGGTGTAGGCTCCCACGCCCAGCGCCATGAGCGCCCATCCGATCCATTTCTCACGCCAGATCCAGCGCAGGATGAGCGGGATACCGATCAGATAGGTGACGTAACGGATCGCGTGACGCTTGATCCACAGATTGGCCTTCCCGTCGCCGCGAGCATAGGCGTAATATTGCCGGTAGAAGGAGCGCAAATCGGATCGCGGCCGGAAGTAGGCCACCGCGCCGGGCACGAAGGGGAACGGGCCGTACCGCTCACGCAGGGCCATATCAAAGACGAGGTCCTCGCTATGCTCCAGCCATTCGGGATAACCGCCCACGGTCGCCCAGGCGCTCTTGCGATAGGCCACCGAACGGCTGGACGGCAAAAAGGTCTGCGGGTCGATGTCGTCCAGCGTGGGCAGCACGGTCGAACCCATGACAACTTCAAAATCGGTGTAGGGGTCGGCCTCGAACCAGCCGCTGACGACCTGCACCGATTCATCGGCGAAGGGGGCGACGATCTCCTCCAGCCAGGTGGGAGACAGCACGACGCCGGCATCGGTCCCGGCGATGATGTCGCCGGTGGCCGCGGCTATGGCGACATTGCGCCCGCGACTGATGTTGCTCCCCGGCTCCTCCACAACCCGCAAGGGCAGCCATTGGCGGTATTCATTGAGGACCGCCAGGGTGCGATCGGTCGAGCCGCCATCGCAGATGACGACCTCGTCGGGTTGGCGTGTCTGGTCGTAGATCGAGTCGAGCAGCGGCCGGAGCGCCTCGCCTTCGTTCTTGACGGTGGCGATAATCGATACCTTCATGTTACTATCTAGCAGTATGGAACACTGCATGGGGCGTTTCGTTGCTAGGCGCGGTCGTTTTCCCGCGGTTCATGACAGACAGGGGGCGAGCTTCGATGGATGCTGACCGGATCATCGAATTGCTGCTGCACGGCAACCAGCTGAAGCGGACGACGCGCACGGGTTGGGCCCAGCGGGGCGTGCCCTCGCCGGAGAGCGTGGCCGCCCACAGCTTCGGCGTCGTGTACGCCGCCTTGCTGTTGTGCGAACTGGTGGAGGAGCCGGTCGATCTGACGGCCGTCCTGGCCATGGCCGCGCTGCATGACCTGCCGGAAGGGCTGACGACCGACATCCCCAAACCCGCCTGGCGCTTTCTGCCGGAGGGGGCCAAGGCCGCGGCCGAACGCAAGGCCATGGAGCAGATCGTCGGCGAATCGCCGGTCCGCGCGCGCTGGCTGGTGTGGTGGGAGCAGCTAAACCGCAACGATACGGCCGAGGCGCGGCTTGTCCACGACGCCGACAAACTGGACCAGTTCCTGCAGGCCTATATCTATGAGTTGCAGACGGGCAATCGACGGCTGGCGGAGTTCTGGAGCGTGCCCCACGTCTTTCATTTCGCCCCTGCGCAGGCGGTTTACGATGCATTGCGCCGGCGGCGAGACGGCTCTGGCGCGCCGTAGAACCGTTAAGGGCGCGCCTGATTACCTCTTCCTGAGATAGAATTGCCGGCCCGGCCCGTATTGGGCAGAATACGAGATGGTTTAGTTATGCCGATCCGACGACATTCACTCGCTTTTGCGCTCATCCTGCTGGGGGTTACGCTGTTGGCGCTGCCCATCCGGCTAATGGCCCAGACGGCCGAGCCGCTGCCCACTCCGACCCTGGCGGCCCCGCCACCGGCCGCCCCGACCGGGACCGACCCGTCCGCGCCCCTTATCCCGCAGGTCCACACCGTTCAGGACGGTGAGAACATGACTATCATCGCCGCCCAGTATGGCGTCACGGTCGAAGATATTCTGGCCGTCAATAATCTGGCCAACGGCGATTTACTGCAGGTGGGGCAGGAGTTGATCATCCCCGGCGGCACGGGCGAGGCGGTGGCCACGTCCTATACGATCGTGCCCGGCGACACCGTGGCGGCCGTCGCCGCCCTGTTCAATACGACTCTGGCCGAGGTCGTCGCCACCAACCGGCTGATCATCGCCAACCCCCCGCTGCTCAGCGGTCAGGCCATCCCGGTCATCAGCCGCACCGGCTCGGCCGCCGCCCAACCGGTCACCGGGCTGCCCTATCTGGTCGCGCCGGGCGACACCCTGCTGCTGGTGGCCCTGAGCCATAACATCACCCCGGCAGAACTGGCCCAGGCCAACGGCCTGACCGTTGACTCGCGCATCTTCCCCGACCAGCGGCTGCGCATCCCCGATGGGTCGGCCGTCTATCACGACCTGCCCGAGGGCTGGCTCGATCTGCGGGTCAACCAGCCGTCACTGGCCCAGGGATCGACGCTGTCGATCTTCGTACGCAACATGCTGCCCGGCACACCGGCCGGCCGCTTCGGCGACATACCGCTCCATTTTGCGCCCTTTGAGGACGGCTATCTGGCCCTTGTCGGCATCGATGCCTTCACCGAACCGGGCGTCTACGAGCTGGAACTGTCGGGTGGTGACGAGCGCGATCTGTGGCAGCCATTACGCGCCCTGATGACGGTAGCGGATGGCGGCTATGGCACGCAATACATCGAGATCGGCGACGAGTTGAGCGGCCTGCTGGATCCGGCCGTGCGCGCCGCCGATGATGCCTTTCTGGAGGGCATCTACGCCGTTTTCAGCGGCGAGAAACATTGGAGCGACGTGTTCCAGGCGCCCCTGACGACGACGATCATCTCGGCCGACTACGGCGGGCGACGATCCTACAACGGCGGCCCGATTGAAATCTATCATACCGGCATTGACTATGCCTCCGCCACGGGAACCGACGTGCTGGCCCCGGCGGCGGGTGTGGTCGTGTTTGACGATGTGACCGAACTGCGCGGCAATGTGATCATCATCGATCACGGCCTGGGGGTCATGACCGGTTATTACCACCTGTCGGAGTCGCTGGTCGACGTGGGGCAGGTCGTCGCCACGGGCGAGGTCATCGGCCGCGTCGGCTCGACCGGTCTGTCCAGCGGGTCGCACCTGCATTGGGACCTGCGGATCATGAACGTCCCGGTGAACCCGGCCATGTGGCTGCAGGCGGCCATCCCCGGCCCCCGCTAGGGGCGAGCTTCGGGCACGCACCGGCGACCCTCGACCGTGTGATCCCCGCGACATCATTTCCTTAACATTGGCAAGCGACCGCCCGATGGGTATAATCAGATGGTTCTAATGAACCCCGGAAGGCTTAGCCCCGGTACAGGAGCGATCGGTGAATCAGACTCAAATACAGACGGCGGAGTATTGGGAATCCCAATTCTCGCTCTCCGATTCCGACCTTGAGCAAATCTACAACTACTTTCTTGAAACGGGAAAACCCCAGGCCTCGGCCGGTTTGGCTGAGTTGATCATTCAACATCGGGTGCAAGAGCGCGAGAGGGAGCTGCGGCGCGTCATGACCGGCCGCACCGTTTACCAACCGCAGCGCACCTATGAAGTCGGGGAGGAGCTGATCTTCCCGGCGCTCAAGCTGGCCCAGGGCGTGGTGACCGGCGTGCGCGAGGGGTTCAACCCCGATTACGGCCAGTTCAACGTCATCGAGGTCGAGATCAAGGGCAAGTCGCGTGAATTTGCGGCCGACTTCAAGGAACAGCATCTGCTGAATATCGACAACGGCGACGACGAACTGACCGCCCGGATGATCGGCGATGCCCAGGATATTCAGGCGGCTTATGGCCCTGTCGTGGCCAAGAAGATCGGCAAATCCCTGCAAGGGCGAGAGGACTTCATCAGCGTCGGCAATCGCTGGTTCTTGAAGTCGCTCCTGGCCGACATCAACATCGGCCATCTTCACCTGACCGAGGCCATCCTGGAAGTGGCCGACGGCGGCCCTCTGACCACGGCCGAGATCCTCCCACAGCTGGAGCTTGACCCCGACATCGATTCCTCCGTGCAGGATTTCTCCCTGACGCAGCAAATGTTGCTCGACGGCCGTTTCGATGAGGTGTCGCCATATGGGGCGCCAACGTGGTTCCTGCGACGCATGGAGCCGGAGGGCGTCCAGACTATCCCGGAACGGCTCGCCTACCAGCCGGTCACTTACGATCGCGGCGTGCTGAGTCCGCAACAACTCTTGCTGGAGCAGGAACTGGATGATGAGTGGTCCGATCTGCCTCCAGTCGAGACGGCCGGCCCCACCCAAATCACCCTGTCCTACCCGCATCGATGGGCCGGAACGCTGCCCATCAACTCAAAGACGCGCGCTTTGTTCAATCCCGACCGGTCGCCGCGCCAGCGGATCATCCTGATGGATGATCAGACCGGCGAGCGCATCCCGGCCTGGGTGGTGGCGGAAGGGCGCTATGTCTACGGCCTGTCCCAATGGTATCGCGATAACCAGATACCGGTCAGCGGATTCATTCATCTGCAGCCCGGCTCCGAACCCGGAGTCATCATGCTGGGTTTCGACCGCCGTCGCCCGCAACGCGAATGGGTGCGCCTGGCCGTGGTGAAAGACAACCGGATTCAGTTTGAACTGAATCGTCGCTCTGTCCCCTGCGGCTATGACGATCTGCTGATCGTCGGCACGGACGTGGTGACGGCCATCGACGCCCACGCGCGCCGGGCCTCATCGCCCTCCACATCGGTGGCAGGTTTGCTGACCGAGGTATTTCCGACTCTGGCCGGATTGACGCCGCAAAACACCGTCCATGCCAAGACGCTCTACAGCGCCGTCAACATGCTGCGACGGTTGCCGCCGGGTCCGATCTTCGCCGAACTGGTGCGCAATCCCGCGTTCAAACCCGTGGGCGACCATTACTGGCAATATGCAGGCGCGGCCTAGCGCCGGCAGCTGACGAGGAGACGTTATCTTTGTCCAAAAATCCGCGGCCAATGATTAAAACGGCAAACCTGCGCCGTGTGACATCCGATACCAGGTTCTATATCGACTATTCCTGGTGGGATGAGAGCCATCTCGATCTGAAGACCTACCTGTTGACCCGGCTGTCGCTGGGCGGCGAGGCCGGGCAGGAGATAGCCGCCGATCAGGTCGATCTGATCGATTCAAAAACCGGCGAGGTGCGCCAGGTCGATTCCTTCCAGTATCTCGTGCGCAGCTACTTCAACCGGCATGGCAACGACCTGGCGACGCAAAGCTCCCTGGTGGATGCCGTGTTCAGCGTGCTGCTGGCCAACGGAAACGAACCGCTGACCGCGGCCGAGATCGCCGAGCGGGTGCAAAGACAGCCCGACCTCATCGCCAAGACCTTCGGCGGCCCGCAGATCTACCACGGCATCCGGCCGCTGTTCGACGAAGATTAGTTCCGTCACCGGATGGCCGATGCCGGCGCACAAACCAGTACCCCGGACCCTCGCCCGGCAGCGGCCCCATCAGTCGGAAAACCGGTGACATAAACGGCCGCTCCCGCCGGGCGGCGTTGACGCCCAAGCGGCGTTGACGCCCAAGCGGCGTTGACGCCCAAGCGGCGTTGACGCGGCAATCCCCACCCATTACAATTGGATTGATCGCCTCCGTAGCTCAATTGGACAGAGCGTCGGCCTTCTAAGCCGAAAGTTGCAGGTTCGAGCCCTGCCGGGGGCACACTTCGCGAACGCCACCGACGGTCAAAACTCCCATGACAATCAAACTGTTCACAGTCGACGAGATGCGAGCCGCGGAGAAAGCGGCCGATGCCGCCGGCCACTCCTACGCCCAATTGATGGAGACGGCCGGTTGGCGCGTGGCCGAGGCCATTGAGCAACGCCATGACGTGGGCAACCGGCAGGTGCTCGTGCTCGTGGGGCCGGGCAACAACGGCGGCGACGGACTGGTGGCCGGGCGCTACCTGGCCGAGGCGGGCGCGAATGTCGCCTTCTATCTTCTGAAGCCGAGGGCGGCCACCGAAGACGACAACATGGCGCGGGTCGAGGCGATGGGGCTGGGGGTTCTGTCGGCCGACCATGATCCGCGCTTTCGAGCCTTGCGCCATCGCCTGCAGACGGCCGATATCCTCATCGACGCGCTGCTGGGAACGGGCGTGTCGCGGCCTATCGAGGGCTTGCCGGCCGAACTGCTGCGGCAGGTTCATCAGACCGTGGCCGAAAGACGGGGGGCGACGAACAACAGGCCCGCTCTGATCAGCGTGGCCGCGCTGCCGGTGGCCCCGGAGGATGCGGCCGCGGAGCAGTCGTGGCCGGTGGTCGTGGCCGTCGATTGCCCCAGCGGGTTGAACTGTGACACCGGCGAGCTGGACCCGCTGGCCATCCCGGCGGACCTGACAGTCACCTTCGCCGGTCCAAAGCGCGGCCACTTCAAGTTTCCCGGCGCGGCCGCCTGTGGCGAACTGGTGGTGGCCGATATCGGCATCGACTCCGAGCTGCCGGTCGTGGTCGCCGTGCCCGTCGAGCTGGCAACGAGCGAGCTGGCCCGGCGCACGCTGCCCAGACGGCCGCCGGACGGGCACAAGGGCACATTCGGCACCGCGCTCATCGCCGCCGGGAGCATTCGCTATTGGGGCGCGCCCGCCCTTGCCGCGCGCGGCGCCTTTCGCAGCGGCGTGGGTCTGGTCACCCTGGCCGTGCCGCAACGGTTGCGCCCCGCGCTGGCCGGGCAATTCCCCGAGGCTACCTACCCGGCCGTGACCGACACCGATTTGCTGGGGGTCTCGACCGCCAACCTGCTCCTGGGTTCGCTCAAGGAATACAAGGCGATCCTGATCGGGCCGGGGCTGGGGGAGGCCGGGTCCTTTCTGGGGGCCATGCTCGACGGCTTGCGCGAGTTGGGCGAGGGGCAGGCTCCGCCGCTGGTGGTCGATGCCGATGGGCTGAACCAGCTGGCGGGGATGGATGATTGGCCGAAACGGCTGCCGCCCAACACTGTCCTGACGCCGCATCCGGGCGAGATGGCGCGGCTGACCGGCCGCCCCCTCAGCGCCTTGCTTGACGAAGACCGGATCGATCTGGCGCGAGAGAAAGCGGCCGAGTGGGGTCATGTCATCGTCCTGAAGGGGGCCTATACGGTCATCGCCGCGCCCGACGGTCGCGCTACGCTCCTGCCGTTTGCCAACCCGATCCTGGCCGTGGGCGGCAGCGGGGACGTGCTGGCCGGTATCCTCGTCGGCCTGCTGGCCCAGGGGCTTGAGCCTTACAAGGCGGCCGTGCTGGCCGGCTATCTCCACGGTGCGGCCGGAGAGCTGGCCCGCACCTACTGGGGAGATTCCGGTTTGCTGGCCGGTGAACTGGCCGATTGGGTCTCCCACGTGCGACGCGCGCTGAGCTGATTGCCGCGGGTGGCTTAAAATGTATAATGGGCTTCTATTTCATCGCACTGGAGATCACATGACACAACAGAGAGATCAGGAGTCCGACTGGATCCCGCAAGGCGTCGATCTTGACCGGCCGTCGGTGGCTCGCGTCTATGATTATGTACTGGGCGGACACCACAATTTCGAGATCGACCGACTTGCGGGGGACCGGTTCGCGAAGTTGGTCCCCGATCTGGAGCTGACGGCCCAGGCCAATCGCGCTTTTTTGCGCCGTGCCGCGTCGTTCATCAGCCAACAAGGGGTCGATCAGTTCCTCGATTTAGGCTCCGGCATCCCCACCGCGGGCAACGTGCATGAGATCGTTCGGCGCTATATCCCGGACGCCCGTGTTGTCTATGTCGATATCGAGCCGGTGGCCATCGCCCATGCCAACGCCTTGCTGGCTGATGATCCGGGCGCGGCCGCCATTCTGGCCGATGTGCGCGATACGGATACCATCCTGAACCACCCCGTCGTCAGGGAACTGATCGACTTTTCCCGGCCGGTGGGCCTGATCGCCGTGGCGTTTATCCACTATATTGTGGATGATGACGAAGCCGTTCGGATGATGCAGGCCTTTAAGGACAGGCTGTCGCCGGGCAGCTATCTGGCGATCAGCGTCTGGACCTTTGACGATGCGCCGCCCGATGTGCTGGCCAGGTATGAGCAACTGGCCCTTGAGCTGCCGATGCCCGGCGCACCTCGTCCCTATCGCACCGTGCTGGGCTTCTTTGACGGGTTTGAACTCCTCGAGCCGGGCCTGGTGCACGGTCCAAGCTGGCGCCCTGACGATCCCGATGATTCGCTCTTCGACAACCCGGAGCGTAGTGTGGGCTGGACGGGGGTGGCGCGCAAACCTTAAATGGTTTCCTCGGAAGAAGGATGACCGAATGACGGGAGATCAAGCCCGTGATAGGCCGGTTGAGATCGCCGTCGCCTGGCAGGCGGCCATCGTTGGTATCGCCTATATCCCCCTGGCAGTCAATGATCTGCGGAAGCGCCTGGAGCGATTGGCGGCCGACGCGGCCGACGCGCTGGCAGACGGTCGATCGTCCGTGGGAGTCACACAGACCGGCCGGGCCATCGGCCGCGAACTCGTGGGATTGAACATCCGTAAGCCGCAGGCTCTGGAAAAGACGCTGGCCTGCCTGAGCGTGGAATTTGGCGCGCATGAGCCGATGCGGCTGGGGCAGTTGCTGGCGGGTATAGCCGGCGGCTTTGCCGAAGCGGCCGAAGTGGATTTATTGCAGCAGCAGGAGAAGCTAAGCCGCTCGGCCACATCTGCCTTGCGGCAGGCCCAATCGGAACTGCAAACCTCGCGCGACGAACTGGCGAAGAGCAATCGTGACTTATCCGCCCAAATCAACGAGCGAATCCGCGCCGAACAAACGCAGCGCGAATATGCCGAGCGCCTGTGGCGGTTGCACGAGATCGACCTGGCGATGCTGTCGGCCGAATCGTTGTCGGCTATCGTCGATATCTCCATCAATCACATCCAACATATCATCCCGGCGCTATCCATCTCGATCGCCCTCATCGAACCTGCCAATAACCGCCTGGTCATCCTGAAAAGCACTAATCCCATCTACCCGGCCGGACGAATGTTGCCGATCACGATGCTGGACGCCTTGAGGCACCTGGACCAGGGTCAGGATTTTTATATCCCGGATATAAGGGAGATACGAGGGACTTCGCCGGGCGTGGATGAACTTGTCGAGCGAGGCGGCCGATCGTTATTGACCGTGCCGCTCCGCTATCGGGATGAGTTGATCGGCGGGCTTATTATCGTGCTCAACGAAGTACGCCGGTTGTCCGGGGAGGAAATCGCCGTCTCCCACGAGATCGCCGATTCGGTGACCGTCGCCATCCAGAATCGGCGGCTGCTTGAGGCGGAGCGAGAGGCGTACCGTCGCGAATTGACCCTGCGAGAGGTGTCCGCCCATCTGACATTGGGCCTGACACCGGCCGAACTCTCGCGCCGAATTCTGGGCATGCTCGAGAGAGTCCTCTCGTTCCGGAGCGCGGCCATCATTTTGCTGGAAGACGATGCCCTGAAGATGACCGCGCGTCACGGTGACCCGATCCTTCCCGAGCAAACCGAGTTCATGATGGCCCAGCGCCCGAACTCGATCATGTCCGTGATCCGCACCCGGCGGCCGGTGATCATCAACGATACCGGAGCATCGCCCGACTGGGTGCCGCTCGCGGGGTTTGAGTTTATTCGGGCCTGGATGGGCGTCCCCTTGCTGGTCAAGGGTGAATGTATTGGGATATTGGCCATCGACCGTGATGAACTCGACGCGTTTAGCGAAAGCGAAAGCGATCTGGCCTTCGCTTTTGCCAATCAGGCGGCCATCGCCATCGAAAACGGCCGCCTCTTTGCCGGGCAGCAAGCCGCCGCGGCCGAATTGGCCAGGCGCTACCGCGAGCGCGGGCGCGAACTCGATGTGCTCTATGATTTCACCGTGACGGCCGTCAGCAAGGTCGATCTGGAAAGCCTGCTGGAGCGATCGCTGGAACTGGCGGTCGATTCCTTCGGCTGCACGGCGGCGGCCGTCTTTCTGGCCGAAGGCGACGATAGTGAGTTGAAATTGTCGGCCATTATCGACCTGCAACCGTCGATCGCCGGAGCGATGCAGGAATTCCTGTATGGCAATCCCGTTCTGTGGCCCCGACCGGTCAATGCGCTCTATATCTGGACCGAAGCGGATTTGCCGGCCGGCTGGCCTCATGAAACGGATTCGACCCTGGCCGTGCTGCCGTTGCGCTCCAGTGGTTCCGATCTGGGGCTGTTCTGTCTGGTGTGCGACTCGGCCGGCAGGCTGACGGACGAGGACATGCCCCTGTTGGTGACAGTGGTCGATCAGATCGCCGCGGCCATCGAAAACATCCGCCTGCGGCAAGTCGCTCGCCAGGCGGCGATCATCGAGGAACGCGAGCGACTGGCCCAGGAAATCCACGACTCGGTGACGCAATCCATCTATAGCGTCGCCTTGTTTGCCGGGGCGGCCCAGGGAGCGATTGAGGCGAACGATACCGCCAAGGCCCAGGAGCGCATCCGGTTGATCCTGAATGTGACCGACCTGTCCTTGCGCGAGTTGCGCCTGCTGCTGTTCGAACTTCGCACGGAATCGTTGGCCCGTCTGGGGTTGGTGGAAGGATTGAGAGAACGACTGCGCATTGTCGAGCATCGGGCGGGCGTCCAGGGCGAAGTGCATGTGGGGAGCATCAGCGATCTGCCGATCGCTATCGAGGAGGCTTTCTATCGTGTTGCTCTGGAAGCGCTCAATAATTCCTTGCGCCATGCCCAGGCTCGTCAGGTTGCGATCAGCCTGATGGAGGAGGATGGCTACCTGTCGATGACAATCGCCGATGACGGTGCCGGTTTCGATGAAACAACCATCGCCGGCGGAGGCGGAATGGGGCTGGGGAGCATGCAAAAACGCGCCGATAAGGTGGGGGGCGTCCTGACCCTGACGTCGCGGGTCGGCGAGGGGACGAAAGTGCTTGTTCGCGCGCCTTTACGCTAAGTTCTCTTCTACGTTATGTATAGTGAGGTTCTTGCATTGCCGGAGAGAGGATTGGGACGGCCTTATCCAGGGAGAGGGATAAACGGATGAATGAAAAAATACGGCTACTGATCGCGGACGACCATGCAATCGTGCGCCAGGGGTTAATCGCCTTGCTGGAGACCCACCCGGGAATTCAGGTGATTGGCGAGGCAGCCGACGGAGTAGAGGCGGTGACAATGGCTCTCTCGCTGAAACCCGACGTGATCCTGATGGATATAAGAATGCCGCGAAAGGACGGCATCGGCGCCATCCGCGACATCATCAAACAGCAGCCCGAGGCGCGAATCCTCGTCCTGTCCAGTTTCGCCGAGGACGTTCAAATCATGGAATCGATGAGCGCCGGCGCGTTGGGGTACCTGCTAAAAGACACGAAATTGGACGGATTGGTCGACGGTATCCACGACGTTTACGCGCGAAAGATGCCGCTCGATCCGGTCGTCGCTCGCCAATTGTTGCAAAACCTGGGCCATTCGCAGGCCGAACCGCGCCTGGCTGACGACCTGACTGCCCGTGAATTGGAGATATTACCCCTCATCGCGAGCGGGATGGGCAATAAGGAGATAGGGAATCGCCTGGGTATTACCACCCGAACGGTGGGGACGCATATCGGCAATATGATACGCAAGGCGGAGGTGGACAACCGCGTGCAGCTGAGCATGATGGCGCTCCGCCAGGGCCTGGCGTCGAATCAACCTGATTAACAGGCGTGGCGTCAGGCCCCGGAACGAATCGGCCGCCGGTTAGTCCTCGGTGTAATACCCCATGCCCACCACGCCGGGACCGACGTTGGCCCCGATGACGGGGGTGAGTTCGTTGACGATTAGATCATCCACAGTCACCTCCGACCGAATCTTGTCGGCGATGGCTTGCGCTTCCTCGATGGCGCTGGCGTGAATGACCCCGGCATGGATGTGCTTCTTGCCTTTCATCGACTCCAGAACGGTGTCGATCATGTGCTGAATGGCTTTCTTTTTGGTGCGAATGGAGGCCAGCGGCTCGATCTTGCCGCCTTCCAGATGCAGGACGGGCTTGATGGACAGCATGGAGCCGACCAGGCGCTTGGCCCCGCCGATGCGGCCGCCCTTGTGGAGGTATTCCAGCGTGTCGACGACGAAGATGACCCGCATGCGCGGCACCAGTCCCCGAACGTATTCGGCGACTTCCTTGTAATCATATCCTTCGGCGGCCCGACGCGACGCCGCCATCGCCAGCAACCCCAGCCCCAACGACGCGGAACGCGAATCGACGATCTCGATGGGGTAATCGTCCATCGCCTCCGCCCCCAAGTGGGCCGACTGGATCGTGCCGCTCAGAAGCTCCGATACAAAAATGGCCACGATGCTGTCGGCGCCCTCGGCCACCTTCTGGAAATGCTCGGTAAATTGCCCCGGCGCGGGCTGCGAAGTCTTGGGCAGGTCCTTTGACAGCGGCAGGCGCTCGTAAAACTCGGCCGTCGTGATGTCGATCTGATCCAGCAGACTGGTGCCTTCCCAGTTCAGGATTTGGGGGATGACATAGATGTTGTATTCTTTTATAATGTCAACCGGCAGGTTGGCGGTACTGTCCGTGATAATGGCAACTTTAGCTTTGGCCATGTGACCATTTCTCCTTCAAATGATTTGGATGGTGAATTCTACTTGCGGAAAAGGTTAGCGGGAAGATTGTATGAGAGCGCGGTATAATCGTCAAACACAGAGCAATTCAGGGTTATCCCCCTCAGCTATCTAAACAAAATACGTAGAAAAAGATCGATATACTGCCTATTGTGGGTAATTTGAGAGATGATATTCTTACCATCATTAGGAGGGTGCTATGCATGGGGTGAATCCAGTCACATAAAACCTGGCGACGGGGAATCGCCAGGTTTTTGTTTGGATCGCCGGCGGCCGCAGATAATAGTCACCTGAAGCCAGTTGGGTGATTCCGGTTTTTTTGTCATAATCGGCCGTGTGAATCAAGTTACCTATGTCGGCCACGCCACCCTGCTCATCGAGCTGGACGGCGCGAACCTGTTAACCGACCCGCTACTGACCCTTCGCGTGGGCCACCTCCTGCGTACATCACAGGTTCCCGCGCTGAGTTCGCTACCGCTGGACGCGGTACTCCTCTCCCATCTCCACGCCGATCATGTGCATCTCCGCTCCCTGCGTCGGCTGGGCAAGGATCAACTGTTGATCGCGCCGCGTGGCTCGGCGGGCTATCTGGCACGACATGGCTTTCATCGGGTGGTGGAGATGGAAGTGGGCGACAGCTTGCGCGTCAAGGACGTCACTATCGAGGCGGCGCCATCGGACCATGCCGGACGATCGATTCCCGGCCGACCCCGCACCGACTGCCTGGGCTATATCATCCGCGGCAGCCGTAGCATCTATTTCTCCGGCGATACCGATCTGTTCGCGGGGATGGCAGACATCGGCCCGGCGCTTGACGTGGCCCTTTTGCCGGTATGGGGTTGGGGACCGACGCTTGGCCCAGGCCACATGGACCCCTATCGCGCGGCCAAATCGCTGGAGATGTTGCGGCCGACGCTGGCCATCCCCATCCATTGGGGGACGTATTTCCCGGCGGGATTGCGGCCGTTCATGCCCACCCTGACCAGCCGGCCGCCTCATGAATTCGCCCGGTATGCCGGCAAAATCGCTCCCGAGGTGCAGGTGTGCGTGCTCGATCCCGGCGACGCGCTGGGCCTGTCGGGTTTACATACCCCGATGGGCGGCGCGGGATCGGTTTACTGACCGGCTACCAGCGTTCTCACTTTCCCGGCGATATCCTTCGCCCGTGCCAGCGCCTCACCCACCAGGACGGCATCGACCGCGGCCGCGCGCATCATCGTCATATCCTCAGCCGACGCGATCCCATTCTCGCTCATCACGGCGATCTCCGACGGGATGAGCGGCCGCAGGCGTGCGGTCGTGTCGAGGTCGATCTCGAAGGTCTGCCAATTGCGGTTGTTGATGCTGATGATGCTCGGCTGCAGCGGTAGCGCGCGGGCCACTTCTTCGGCCGAATGCACCTCGATCACGGCCGTCATGCCCAATTTGCGCACCAATGCCGACAGGTCGCGCATTTCTGCGTCGCTCAGCACGGTGGCGATGAGCAACACGGCGTCCGCCCCGGCCAGGCGAGACTCATAGATCTGATAGGGGTGGAAGATAAAGTCATGGCGCAGCACCGGCACGCGCACTGCCTCGCGTACGTCGCGCAGATGCTCCAGCGCGCCCTGAAAGTGACGGCCGTCGGTCAGGACGGAGACGGCCCGCGCGCCCGCTTTCTCGCACAGACGCGCCAGCCGGACGGCATCGTAGTTGGGAATCAGCAGCCCTTTGTCGGGCGACGCCTTGCCGCACTCGGCGACGAGCGAGACGCCCGGAGCGCGAACGGCGGCCTCGAAGTTGCGCGGCCGCGGGGCGACGGCGGTCATCGCCCGCAGATCCTCGAACGGCACGGCGGCCATCGTCTTGGGCAGGTTCTCGCGATGATGGGCCATGATCTCGTCCAGCATTTGGCCGCGACGTCGAGCCAGATTGGTGACACTCATCGGTTCAGACCTCCGGCTCTCGCCTGATGTAGCCCCGCTCCAGGCAGTCGGCCAGGAGCGACTCGACGAAACGGCCGAGTTCGGCCGAGCTTTCGACGATGGGGGCAATGCGACGGCGCACCTGGGCGATGCCGATCCCCTTTTCGACCCAGGCGCCGCCGTTGTTTAGATAGTTGTGCAGAAACGGCATGAGCCGGTCCATGGCGTTGGCGAACCGGGCTTCGGTCGTGGCCCGCGCCTCGAACTCGTCCCACAAGGCGCGGAATTCGGCCGCCTGCTCATCGGGCAGCAGCCCAAACAGCCGGTCGGCGGCACGTTGCTCGCGCCGAGCTTTATCCAGATAACCCGTGGCGTCGTAGGCGAAGGTGTCTCCGGCGTCAATCTCGATGATGTCGTGTACCAGCAACAGGCGCACGACGTGGTTCACATCCAGGGCTTCGCCGGCATATTCGTTGAGCACCAGAGCCATCATCGCCAGATGCCAGCTGTGCTCGGCCGAATTTTCACGCCGCGAGCCGTCGACCAATGGCGCGTGGCGCACAATGCTTTTCAGCCGATCGATCTCGATGATGAAGTTCAGCTGTCGGGCCAATCTGTCGTTGTTGGTGAGCATTTGCTAAAAATCGTCCCTTCGTGTGTCCGCAAGAGGGTTGTTCTCGGCGGCTGTGGGATTATACTTCGGCCCGGCCGCGACTCAAGCGATATACGGCGTTGCGGCCCTTGTTACTCATGGAGGTAGTATGAAGAACATGAGCAACTTTTTACACGTCAGGTTGGGCTGGTGGGCGGCGCTCCTGTTGGTGCTCGTCGCCGCGGGCGTCGCTTATGCCGAGACCGATGGGCAAAGCAAACGCCTGTTTATGCCGGCCATCCTCATTGGCCCGGCGATGGATTGCAACGTCCCCGGTGCGTCCTTCACCTCGCTCAGCATCAAAGGCGAGCCTCTCACGGTGAACCCCGAGACCAACCGCGATGTGAATCTGGGCGCACGCGGCTACAAGCGGGTCAACGCGCCGTTGAAATTGGTGGCGCTGGGGTCGGTGCATGACCGGAAAGCGCCCCAACTTCCCGGCATGTTCGGCGATCGGCGAACGCCGGCCTTCACCAGCGCCTACGACGCCGACCTCGGCCCCCACCAGCAATGGGATGTGACGTTGCTGGGGATGGGCACGGCAAAGGGTGAGGTTATCTATACGCCGGACTCGGGCTATGATATCGGGGGAGGGTATGAGTATCTGGTGATGTATGCGTCCGAGACGCGCGTCACGCTCCATATCGGCCGCGAGGATGAGTTCTTTGGCTACGTGCTCCATATCGAGGATGTGTGCGTCGATCCCGATCTGCTGGCGCTCTACCGGCAAATGCATGCCGCCGGACGACGCTCGCTGCCGGCGCTGCGCGGCCACGATCCATTCGGCCGAGCGATGGGCGTCGAAGTGAAGGCCGCCGTGCGGGATTCGGGCAGTTTCATGGACCCGCGCTCGCGCAACGACTGGTGGCAGGGCAGGTGATTGCCGGCGGCAGTTCAGTGTGTCGAGCCTGAATCCGTGAACCGGGCGGATTCCCGCTGTCGCGCGGCCTCGAACAACAGGACGCCCGCCGCCAGCGCCGCATTTAGCGATTCGGTCGCGTCGCGCATCGGGATGGTCACCCGCCCTGTGGCGACCTGCCCGGCGGCCGTTCCCGCCCCATGGGCCTCGCCGCCGATCAGGATGGCCGCCGGCCGACGCCAGTCGACGGCCGAGTAAGCCGTTCCGTCCCGCGCGGTCGCCAGCCATACGTCCAGCCCTCTGACCAGAGCGGCGATCTCCTCCCATGCGGCCGCGCGCACCGGCAGCCGCAAGATAGCCCCCATGCTGCCGCGCACGACCTTGGGGTTATATGGGTCCACGCAGCCTGGCCCCAACAGCACGCCATCCGCTCCCGCGGCGGCCGCCGCTCGCAGGATCGTGCCCATATTGCCGGGGTTGGCCACGGCGTCCAGGATGACCAGCAGCGATGGCGCGTCGGGCCACGGCCGCGGCTCCATAGCCACCACCGCCAGCGCTCCCGGCGCGGTCTCCGTGTCGCTCATGGCGGCCATCACCCCGTCGCTGACCGGCGTCGCCGCCACGCCAAGCTCGGGCAAAAGGGCGCGGCCGTCGTCGCTTTCCGCCCAGTCGGCCGTGACATAGAGCGCCCGCGGCCGGATCGACCCCGCGGCCAGTTCCCGTATCCAGCGCGTGCCCTCGACCACAAACGCCCCTTCGGCATAGCGGAAGCGCCGGTCGGACAGCAGGCGACGCACTGTTTTGACTTGCGGGTTGGTTCGGCTGGTGATCACAGACCCAAGTATACTGCAGACCGGCCCGATCGCTATTGGCCGGCGATCATGGGGATGAAACCGCGCCTGTCGAGCGCGAGCGGTTCCGTCGGCGTGCCGATAGTGAACTCATGCGTGTAGGTTCGGCCGTTGAACGTCGCATCAAATCGCCACGTTCCCGTCTTCGTCCCGGCGGGGAAATCATACGACCACCACCACCAGGACAGGGTGTAATGCGCCTTGGCCGCGCGCTGCTCCCATTGGGCGAAGATCGCCCCGTCCGGCGCGACGATCCGGTATTGCGTCGGCAAGCTGCTGAGCTGGTCGCGGTAGAAGGCGGTGAACGTGACGCGATCGCCGGGCTGGAACCGGGTCGCCTCGTTGGTGATGTCAGGGTTGGGGCATGACCCCCAGGCGAAGGGCGCGGTGCCGGTCATCAGCTTGTTGATCCCCGAATCGTAATAGTTCGGTTGGGAGGCCCACCACGAGCCACCGTCCAGCGGGTTGCAACTCCCGGCGTAGGGATCGACCAGCCGCCCCCCGGCGTATAGCTCGAAATGCAGGTGCGGCCCCGTAGAATTGCCTGAACTACCCACCAGGCCCAGATACTCCCCGGCAGCGACCGTGGCGCCGATGCCCTTCGACGTCAATGAGCCGCGCTTCATATGCCCGTACCAGGCGACGGAACCGTCGTCGTGGCGCACATAGACGGCATTCCAGCGGTTGCTGTTGAACGAGCAGCTTTGGTCGGGATGGCCATCATCGCGCCCCACGATGACGCCGCCGGCCGCGGCGACGATGGTGATATCGCCCGCCGCCATTTTGTTCCAGGCAAACGGCCACAGATAGAAGTCCGTCCCCTGGTGGTTATAGCCGGAGGAGGTATCGTAGGTGCGGCCGCCGCAGGCGTAGTCGCTCACTTGGTTGGGGAAAGCCGGCTGGTGGTCGACGAAGCCTGTCACGGCGTGATAGCCAGGATCGCCGAACCCCGACCGGCCCGCCAGCGGCCAACCCAGCGTCAGACGGTCGGCCGACCGCGTCCCCGGCAATTGCCCTTCGGCCGCCAGCCGCGCGGTGTTGGCGGCGATCATCGACTCGATGCGGGCGCGTTCGCCGTCGTCCAGCCGGTCGTCGGACGGTGCGAGGTACTCGCCGCCGCCCGTCGCCACCGGTTGCGTCGGAGGTGTTTGTGAAGCGGCCAATCCGGCCGGCAAAATCAGGGCGAGCGCGCAGGCCAGCCCGAATAAAACCATCGCCCGGCGCGGGTGGCCCTTCGGCGATGGCCGGTCTGCATGTTGATTGGGTTGAATCATCGAGGCCATTCTAGCCGATCGCCGGGCGATGCTCCGTGCCCGAAGCGTGAAAGCCGCGTATAATATGCGTTGGCGGCTCCGGCCGGCACATTACCCTGCGACCACCCGCATCTTATGATCGATGAACAGAAGGTCTGGGACGACATCTGGCCCGTCGTCGAGCAGCTCATCGCCGCCACCGTGGCCGAAGATCCTCAGACTATCCAACAACTGCTGCTGCCCGGCGGTCAGGCGGCCGACGCCCTTGACCTCTACGGCTTCGTCGTCTTCGACATTTTGCTCAAGACGGTCCTCGGCCGCGAGCGGCTGGGCCTGACCAGAGCCATCGAGGGCGACGGCGGGCAATCGGCATTCATTGAGTTCGCCTGGCCCGATCCGGCGGCAACCGGCCGCGGCTATACGGCCGTCGATGTGGTGGCGGTGCGGCTGGAACAGGTCGATGGCCGCTGGCTCGTGAGCGAGATCAACCCGGCCAGCGCCGATCTGCCGCTCAACAACCTGCGGGCCACCAGCATCCTGGCCGGCACGCAGGTCATGAGCGATGATGGCTCGCTGCCGTCGGAGCCGTGGGTCTTGCCTGTGGCGCTCCATGCCGGGTTGCTGCAATTGCCATTGCAGCCCGGGGCGACAGCCGATCCGGTTGAGTCGCTGCTCTTGCCCGGCCTGCAAGCGCGCCAGTTCGGCTTTTTGCCGCTGATCTACGGTCGGAGGCTTTGGCGCGATTTCGCGCGCGATTTCACCGCCGCGGGCACAGCGGACATCGCCGACCGGCCGGAAGCGTGGGCCGCGGCCGTTGAGGTGATCCTGGGCGAGCAGTCCAATCATGGCGAAACCCAGGCCGCCGTCGGCCGCCATTATCGCGCCTCGCTGGGGGCCGTGTCGTCGCGCGCCAAGCAGATCCGCCGCGCGCTCGACATCCAGCCCTTCGACGAGCGCTACACCGATTTAAAAACGACAGAGATTGTTTACAAGGAGCTATAAATGAACAAGAAAACCGTCACCGATATCGACGTCAACGGCAAGCGAGTCTTTGTCCGGGTCGATTTCAACGTTCCCCTCAGCAGCAAGGATCCCAAAGATCACATCACCGTCACCGATGACACCCGCATCCGCGCCGCCCTGCCCACGCTCAACTACCTGCTTGACCACGGCGCGTCGCTCATCCTGGCTTCGCATCTCGGCCGCCCCAAGACAGCCGACGACGTGCAGTTCGCCATGAAGCCGGTGGCCGCCAAGCTCCAGGAGCTGATCGGCCGTCCTGTCCAGTATGTGCCCGCGGTGATGAGCCCCGAGGTGAAAGCCGCCGCCGCGGCTCTGAAGCCCGGCGATGTCCTGCTGCTGGAGAACACCCGCTTCCACCCCGGCGAGAAGAAAAACGACCCCGCGCTGGCGGCCGATTTCGCCTCGCTGGCCGATGTTTACGTGGATGACGCTTTTGGCTCGGCTCACCGGCCGGACGCCAGTGTCGACGGCGCGGCCTACGCCATGCGCGCCAAGGGCGGGGCGGCCGTCTCCGGCTTCCTGATGAACGCGGAGATATCGGCCCTCGGCGAGGCGGTCGAGAACCCGCCGCATCCCTACGTCGCCATCATGGGCGGGGCGAAGATCTCCGACAAGATCAAGCTCATCGAGAACCTGCTCGACAAGGCCGACAAGATCCTCATTGGCGGGGGCATGGCCAACACCTTCCTCAAAGCCCAGGGCCACAACATGGGCAAGTCACTGGTGGAGGAGGAGGCGCTGCCGGAAGCCAGGCGGCTGCTGGAGACGGCCGCCGACCGGCTGATCCTGCCCGTGGACGTGGTGACGGCCACCGAGGTCTCCCCGGACGCGCCGTCCGAGGTGGAGATGATCTGGGCCCTGTCGCCGGAGAAGATGGCCCTCGACATCGGCCCGGCCACGCTGGAGCGGTTCAATGCCGAGCTGCAGGGGGCGCAACTGGTGATCTGGAACGGCCCGATGGGGGTGTTCGAGGTGGCGCAATTCGCCAACGGAACCAACCAGCTGGCGCAACTGCTGGCCGGGATGGTCGACCACGGCGCGAAGGTGATCATCGGCGGCGGCGATTCGGCCGCGGCCGTGCGCAAGGCGGGCTTGACCGACAAGATGACCCACGTCAGCACCGGCGGCGGGGCCAGCCTGGAACTGCTGGAGGGACGGCAGCTGCCGGGTGTGGTGGCGCTGGATGAGAAGTAGAACGACGGGACGCTGATCGCGTCTAACCGTATAGAGCGGCCGCGCTACCGCAATCGAACCAGGTGGCGGTAGCACTTTATTTAAGGGGAGTGTTTTTCTGCAATCGGTTGTTGTAGATCTTGCAACACTGTATCCACTCGGATACAATATTGAGGTACATGTACACCGTCTTTCGATCCAAAGAGTTCGATAGCTGGCTTGCGGATCTTAAAGATGCCAAGGCAAAAGCTCGCATCGTTGCACGACTTAAATCGGTTGAATTTGGCAACCTGGGTGATGTTCGATCGGTAGGTGGAGGTATCAGCGAGATGCGAATTCATTACGGCCCAGGGTATAGAGTATATTTTACGCGAAGGGACAGGCTCCTGATATTTCTGCTGACGGCTGGAGACAAATCCTCCCAGGAACGTGACATTAGAAGGGCAAAATCATTGGCGGAAACGCTGAAGGACTAAGATGGACAATTTTGCAAAATTTGACGCGGCCGACTATCTGGACAGCGAAGAGGTGATCGTCGAGTATCTCACGGCCGCCCTGGAGGATGAGAACCCGGATGTGTTTCTGTCGGCTTTGGCCGATGTCGCCAAGGCGCGCGGCATGAGTGTCGTCGCGCAAAACTCGGGTCTGGGCCGCGAAAGCCTTTATAAGGCGCTTACGCCGGGGGCGAAACCGCGATATGACACGATTCTTAAGGTTCTCCACGGTTTGGGCGTCAAGCTGATCGCCACATCCGTGCCGGTTGCTGCGCACACGGAGTGAGAAGCTAACGAGCTACTATACGACCCAGTAGGCGTCGCCCGCCAAAAGGAAGAAACATATGTACGGACTGATCGGCAAGATGATCGCTGCCCCGAACGAGCGCGACGCCCTGATCGCAATCATGCTGAATGGTATCGCCGGGATGCCGGGCTGCCTCAGCTACGTCGTCGCCATAGACCCGGCCGACGAGGACGCCATCTGGATCACCGAGGTTTGGGACAGCCAGGAAAGCCATCAGGCGTCGCTGTCACTGCCCGACGTGCGGGAAGCCATCGCCCGCGCCCGGCCGCTGATCGCCGGCTTTGGTGATTCGACAACGACGGAGCCGGTCGGCGGGCATGGCCTGGTTTCGGTTGATGGTGAACGCTGAAACCACGTCAAGGATATAGTCACCCTGATCGGGTATATATGGACGATAAATCTCAAGCGTACTTCTGGACGGTCGACTGGCAAGAAACCGAACGGGCCGCGCAAGCCGATATCGACGCAGGGTGGGTTCAGACCTTCGATTCGGTTGAGAGCTTACTTGCTGATCTGGATGACGAAAACCTGGATTAAGTCGATTCAAGCAGCAGTCATCCCTCCGCCCGATTTTGAGCGGCCGCTTCCGCTTTTAACGCCGCTCGTATCTCTGTCGACGATACGTCGTTGCGGAACAGCCGCGAGGGGATGGGCTGGAACAGCTCGCTGAATCCTTCGGGTATCGCCAAATCGCCCAGTTCCCGGAACCTGCCGTCTTCTCCTTCGCGCCCGGCGACGAGGAAGCGGTTGCCGCGGTCGCGCATCTCAGTCAGTGCGGCCAGCATGTCGGCCTCGCTGTCGTCGTAGTAGCGCGGCTGGATGATGCGCGCGGCCGTGTCGAAGCCCACCACGAACGTCGCCCCCGGATAGAGCCGCGACTTCGCGACGAACGTCGGCGCGTTCCCGGCCACGACCGGCCAACGCCCGGCGAACTGGCTCAGCCGGTCGAGCAATGGCCCCGGTTCCAGCGGCGGCTTGTCGACGTTGACCGCGGAGACCTCGAAGGCCACGGGCACGCCCAGCAGCGCCCCGGCCACTTCGGCCAGTTCCGTATGGCCGGTGTGCAAGGGGTTGAACGAACCTGACAGGACGGCCGCAGGCGGTGTCTCCTGGCTTAGCGCTCCGTCGGGCTGGATGCCGAACCAGTCGATCTCGCTCGCGCGGAGTTGCCCGGCGACGGCGGCGTAATCCACCTGTTCGACTGAGAGCGAATCGCCGGGGCCGGTGGGCAAGGGCGGCCGGACGGCCACGCCGCAAGCCTCCGCAAGTGCGTCGAGGATGAGGCGGCTGACGAGATCTTCCTCACCCGCGCGGTCGCGCGCCCCCTTCTCCAGATAGAGCGTGTGGGACACCAGGCAGCCGGGCGACCAGGTGGCGACGTGGGCGCGGTGCTCGCCGCGTTTGGGGCGATCGGTGACGATGGTCGCCGTGCAGGCCAGCCCGACGAGGGGATAGGTCTCAAGTTCGCGCAGGTGGTGGGCGCGAGCCAGCGACCGCCCGGCCATCATGCGTCCCGTCCCGGCCGAGACGTATTGTTCCGGCGCGCGGCTGAGAAACTCATCGAACGAGTCGGCCGCATAGGGGATGAGCGCCTCCAGCAGCGTGCGCGACGCCCCGGCCACGCCCAGCAGATCGGCCAGCGCCCGGCTGCCCGCGCCGGCGGCGACGAAGACGGTTCGCGGCGGGCTGTCGTGGATGGCTTGTATCAGTTGGCGTTGGGCTTCGTCCATAGCCTTATTGTAGTCAGGATAGCCCGGACACGCGAGAAGCGCCGCGGGGATTCGTCATTCGTCATTCGTCATTCGTCATTTTCCCTCTCGTCCCCTATAATGATCGACCTGTAACCATTCGACCCAATACCATGACAAGGTCCTGAACACTTGGAAACATTGCTGATCTTCGCCGCCATCGTCATCGTCGCTCTGCTGTTCAACGGGTTGCGCGTCCTGCTGGGCGACGAATGGCCGCCGATCACCCCTGAGCCGGAGCGGGCGGCCGAGCCATCTCCGGAGCCGGTAGCCGCCGAAATCGCCCAACCCGTCCATCGTGAAGTGCCGGTTACGGATATCCCGGAGGCGGCCGTCGCTGCGCCCGCGACCGCATCCGCCCTCGCCCCAATGACGGTCGCGCCGGCCGAACCCGCGCCAACGGCCCCGCCCCAAATCGAACGTGTCCCGGTTGAGCCGCTATCGGCCGCCGCGTTGCGTTCCCTGGCCTGGGCGTTGATCGGCGGCGGGGCCTTGCTGGCTTTGTTGGCCCACCTCGTCTCCCGCGTCATGCCCGACGACCAACGTTTGCCGACTTTCATGCTGGTGCTGCTGGGCGGCCTCTTTCTCATGTTCGGCCTGCGATCCCTGATGCGTGGCGCCCTGCCCGGTTGGCTGGACCGGCTGGTCGGCCGATTGGCGATTTGGCTGGGCGTCGCTCCCGTTCAGGTCGGCCTGCTCCTGATGGCCCCCGCCTTCGCCGGGCTGGCTCGTGTGGCCGCCGGCGACGGCTTGCTGGCTCGTCAGGCCGTTATCGCCACATCGGCCTGGCTGCTGGCCGTCGCTTTGGTCGTCGCCGGCAGCGTTGTTCGCGGCGACCGGCGGCCGTTGAATGTCGACCGCTGGGATATCATCCTGTCGGTGGCGCTGTTCGCCGGGGCGCTGGCGTTGCGTGCCTGGCAAATGACGGTCTATCCCGACACCTACTCCGGCGATGAGGGCAGCGCCGGGCTGTTCGCGGTCGAACTGTTGACCGGCAAGGCCAACAACCTGTTCGGCATTGGCTGGTTCTCCTTCCCGTCGCTCTATTTCACCGTCCAGAGCGCGGCCATCGCCCTGTTCGGGCAGACGGTCGAGGCCGTTCGCCTGACGTCGGCCGTGGCCGGCGCGCTCACCGTGTTGGCGCTCTACTGGCTCGGCCGGGTGATGTTCGGCCGCACGACGGCCATCCTGGCCGCCGCCTATCTGGCTGTCTCCCATTATCACATTCATATGAGCCGGATCGCCCTCAACAACATCTGGGACGGGCTGTTCGGCACGCTGGCCATCCTGGGGCTGTGGCACGGCTGGCAGAGCGGCCGTCGCTCGGCGTTTATCCTGTGCGGGCTGGCGCTGGGGTTGGGCCAATACTTCTACGTCAGCATCCGGATTCTGCCGATCATGTTCCTGATCTGGGCCGCGGTCGCCTTCTGGCGGCGGCGCGAACAGTTCCGCGAGCGATTCGCCGGTCTGTCTCTGGCCGCCTTCATCGCCCTGGTGGTCTACATGCCGCTGGGCCTCTACTTCGCCGCCAACCCCGATGAATTCCAGGCGCCGATGAACCGGGTGACGATCCTGGGCGATTGGATGGACAGCGAACTGTCGCGGGGCGAACGGACGCAATCCGAGATCCTCATCGACCAGTTCGTCAAGGGGGTGATGGGCTTCACCCACGAACCGTTGCGCCTGCTCTACGATCCCGGCTCGCCGCTCTTGCTGACCTCCGCGGGGTTCCTCTTCCTGCTGGGGATCCTGTGGGCCTTGCTAAATTTCGATTTACGCTATCTGCTCTTGCTGATGCCTTTGGCGGGAGTCGTCGCCGCCAACACCATCAGCCAGGACCCGCCTTCCTCGCAACGCTACGTCATGGCCATGCCGATGGTGGCTATCTTTGTGGCCACGCCGCTGGCCCAGGCAATGGCCTGGTTGCAGGGGCAATATCCACGCATGCGAACGGTCGTCGCCATCGCCGGTTTCGCCTTGCTGGCGCTGGTCGCGGCCGTCGATCTGGATTATTACTTCAACCGGGTGTATGACCATTACACCCTCGGCGGCGGCAACACCCTGACGGCAACTCAGGTCGCCTACTTCCTGCGCGACAAGGAACCGGCCGGCGAGCAAGTTTTCTTCTTCGGCTTCCCGCGCATGGGCTATTTCAGCCATGCCACCATCTCCTTTCTGGCTCCGGAGAAGCGCGGGCAGGATGTCATCGATCCCCTCACCGGCCCGCCCGATTTTGACCCCGGCCAACCGGCCCTGTTCATCTTTTTACCGGAGCGGCTGAATGACCTGACGTTCGTGCGGCAAGCCTACCCGGGGGGCAGCTATCAGGAGTTCTTCGCCGACGACGGGTCGTTGCTGTTCGCGGTCTACGAACGCTGATCGCGATTGGCGGTAGCGGGCGGGGTTTGCGGCCGCTGCAACTGCGTGCCGAACATCTCGCTGCGCTTGGCCGTCCAGCTCTCCCCGCTGTTGTCGTTAGCCACGTGGTCCATAAAGCCGCCGACGCGACTGTCGAGCAGGTCGATCTGGTGCAGCAGCACGGCTTCGAGAGTCTTGGGCACCATCGGCGAACCCCACTCATTGGTGCCGTGATGGGAGACGATCAGATGGACCAGCTGTTGCAATTCGGCCGCGGGAAAGTCGAGCGCGGCCGCGGCGTTCTCCACCATCACCACCCCGCGAACGATATGGCCGACGAGGCGGCCGTCGTCGGAGCGGGTGAACCCCTCCTCCAGCGCGTACTCATGGGCCTTGCCCATGTCGTGGAGCAACACACCGCAGAGCAACCGATCGCGATTGGCCTGGGTATAGTGGGTCGCCAGCCGGTCGGCGACGGCCGCCATACTGAGTGTGTGCTCCAACAGGCCGCCGATATAGGCGTGGTGCATGCCGCTGGCCGCGGGGGCTATGGCGAACTGCTCGGCCGCCGGTCCTTCCAGCAGCAGGTGGGCCGCCAGAGAGCGCCACGGCTCGGCCAGCGAGGCGATATAGTCGCGCAACTCGGCCAGCATGGCCTCCTTCGGCCGCTTGCTGTTGGGCAGGAAGACCGCCAGGTCCAACCCGTCCGTCCGCTCCATACCGGTGACGCTGACCTGAATGGCATCCTTGTAGGTGTTGACTCGTCCCGTGACCAGCACGGCCGGCCCCGGTCGCGCCCAGGCTTCGACGGCCGGCGGGACGTCCCAGAAGACGCCGCTGATCTGGCCGGTGCGGTCGCGCAGGGTGACCAGCAAAAAGGAGCGGCCGTCTTTCGATTGCCGCCGGACGACGTCGTGGAGCAGGAACGGCTCGTTCTGCAACTCCATGCCCGCCATTAAATCACCGATATACCTGGTTTTTTCTGCCACACGCCCTCTCGATTTTGGCTTTTGGGGCCAACGACCTACAATGTTGTTCATTGGCGGCCGTTCGTTCGGGAGCGATCGCCGCGAGAATAATATACCAGAACGGCAACCCCGGCGACGGGAACCGGCGAGAGACCATGAGAAAGTTCATTATCGGCCTGTCCGGGGCGAGCGGAGTCATCTACGGCATTAGATTGCTGGAGGTGTTGCAGGCGCTGCCGGATGTGGAGACCCATCTCATCATGAGCACGGCCGCGGCTACAACCATCCCGCTGGAGACGGACTACGAGCCGGAACAGGTGCGAGCCATGGCCACGGCTGACTATCGCTTCAAGGACATCGCCGCCGCCGTCTCATCCGGCTCGTTCCGCACTGACGGCATGGTGGTGTTGCCCTGCTCGATGAAGACGCTGTCGGCCATCGCCTACTCCTTTAGCGACAACCTGCTGACCCGCGCGGCCGACGTGGTGCTGAAGGAGCGACGCAAGCTCATCCTCTGCCCGCGCGAGACACCCCTGCATCTGGGCCACCTGCGAGCCATGACGCTGGCGGCCGAGCTGGGTGCCTTCATCGTGCCGCCCATGCCCGCCTTCTACCATCGGCCGCAGACGGTCGATGACATCATCAATCAGACGGTCAATCGCGTGCTCGATCTCCTGGAGGTGAATCTGCCGGAGGACTTGTTCCGGCGCTGGCAGGGGGGTCGGGCCGCAAGCGATGGATGAGGGATGAGGGCGGGGGCGGCCATCGATTGACGGAGCAAGCGATTCTGCTATAGTGCGCGGCCATGTGGCGTTATAGCATCACCCGCTTTGCCTTCACGATCATCCAGCGGATCTTGTCGAGGCTCGTCATCGTCGGCCGCGAGAACATTCCCGCCGCCGGACCCTACATCCTCACCGTCAATCATCTGAGCACGGCCGATACCGGCATCGTATTTGTGGGCTTCCCCGTCCAGGAATGGCGCTTCTTCGCCGGCGAAAAGTGGGCCAAACATCCCGTCTGGGGGCCGTTGATGTCCCGATTGGGGGTCATCTTCATCAACCGCGGCGAGGTGGACCGGCGGGCCTTGCGCGAGGCGCTGGCGGCGTTGCAGGACGGGTCGATATTTGCCCTGGCCCCGGAAGGAACGCGCAGCAAGGTCGGGGCCATGCAGCCGGCCAAGGACGGCGCGGCTTATCTGGCATCCCAGGCGGGCGTTCCCATCCTGCCGGTCGGGATCAGCAACACCGACGTCCTTTTCGCCAACGCGCGGCGCCTGCGCCGGACGACGATCACCATGACCATCGGCCAACCCTACCGGCTGCCCGATCTCGGCCGACACGTGCGCGGCCGCGACCTGACCGATTACACGTTTCTGATCATGACCCACATCGCCGCCCTTGTGGAGCCGCGTCATCGCGGGGTCTACGGCGACACCCCGGCTTTGGCCGCCTTGCTGGCGGGGGAAGATCCCTGGCCCTGGTGCCGCGAGTCGCGCGTGACGATTGACGAGTGATCGCCGGCCGTTGGCCAGGCTGAAAGCCCCTCCGCGCCCCTGCTTCCCCGCTCTATTGTTCATAATCTGATGACGTTTTTGGCGTCAAATATCCGTAGATAATCTGTTCTGAAATTTTAAGGCAAGGCTATTGCGCTCTCTATTTTGCCATGTTATAATGCCCCTCTCTTAACCAGATAAGCCGTTGTACTGGTAGCTAACCCCCATATATGGGGGTATATTTGGGCAAACCCCTGTTTGGAGCCACAGACAGCCCAAAACAATATTTTCGAGGAGGTATTGAGTATCATGAGCACAACTGTTGTCGAGGCTGTTGCCCCAGCACCCCTGACCCTATCTGAAAATGGCCTCGCCGTGCTTCGCCGTCGCTATCTGCGGCGCGGTCTGGACGGCAAACCCATTGAGACCGTCGAAGAGATGTTTCGCCGTGTGGCCCACCATATCGCTTTGGTGGAGGCCGACCACGACGGAGATGTCGCCACGACCGAAGATACCTTCTATCGGCTTCTGACCGACTTGCGCTTCTTCCCCAACAGCCCCACCTTCACCGGCGCGGGCACGCCTTTAGGCCAGCTGGCCGCCTGCTTTGTGTTGCCCATCTCCGACGACATGGGGCGCGATCCGTCCGGCATCTTCCAGACCCTGCGCGACGCCGCACTCATTCAGCAGACGGGCGGCGGCAACGGCTTCGCCTTCTCCCGCCTGCGGCCGAAAAATGATCATGTCAAAACCTCGGCCGGCAAGGCTACCGGGCCGGTGGGCTTTTTGCGGGTCTATGACCAGGCTTTTGGCGAGATCGCCCAGGGCGGCACGCGGCGCGGCGCGAACATGGCCGTCCTGCGCGTCGACCATCCCGATATATTCGAGTTCATCTCCTGCAAGGCCAGCGAATATGCCATCACCAACTTCAATATCTCCGTCGGCGTCACGGATAAATTCATCCGGGCGGTCAAGGATGACACCGACTTCGACCTGATCAACCCCCGTGACGGCAAGGTCTGGCGCACCGTTCGGGCGCGCGACATCTTTGACGAGATCGTCAAGTATGCCCACCGCAACGGCGAGCCGGGCGTGCTGTTTCTCGATGCGGCCAATCGCTCCAATCCCGTACCCCATTTGTACGAGCTGGAAGCGACCAACCCCTGCGGGGAGCAGTGGCTCGGCCCTTATGAGAACTGCTGCCTCGGCTCCATCAATCTCGGCCGTCACATCACGGCCGACGGCCAAATCGATTGGGATTTGCTACGTCGCTCGACGGAAGAGGCCACCCACTTCCTCGACAACGTCGTCACGGCCAACGCCTACGTGCCCGCCGTGCCCCAACTGCGCGAGGCCGCTCTCAACGCCCGCCGCATCGGGTTGGGCATCATGGGGATGAGCGACCTGTTCTATCGCGTCGGCGTCCGTTACGGCAGCGAGGAGGGGCAGGCCCTGGCCGGGGCATTGATCGAGTTCGTTCGTTATCACAGCATGCGCACCAGCGTGGAGTTGGCTCGCGAACGTGGCCCGTTCCTGGCCATCGAGGGCAGCATCTACGACCCGCAAAACTTCCGCTGGTCGGCCCCCAAGGCGACGGTGAAGAGCAAGAAGAACTTCGGCCGCCCCGCGCTCGACTGGAAAGCGATCGTTGACGGCATCAAGGCCCACGGCATCCGCAACGCGGCCCAGACCACCGTCGCTCCGACGGGGACCATCGCCACGGTGGCCGGTATCGAGGGCTATGGCTGCGAGCCGGTCTTCGCCCTGGCCTATGTCCGCCACGTCAACGACAACGGCAAGGACCTGCAACTGCAATACACCAGCCCCCTGTTCGAGCGGGCCTTGCTCGAGGCCGGGCTGGACGAGGCCACGCGCCACGAGATCATCGCCGAGGTGAATCGCGTCGGCAGCTGCCAGCATATCGACAAGCTCCAGGTCGGCATCCGCGACACCTTCGTGGTGTCATCCGACATCACCCCCGAGGAGCACGTGCGCATGCAGGCCGCTATCCAGGCTTTCGTGGACAACAGCATATCCAAGACGTGCAACTTCCCGACCGGAGCCAGCCGCGAGGACGTGGCCGAGGCCTACATGCTGGCCTGGGAGTTGGACTGCAAGGGATTGACCGTCTACGTCACCGGCTCCCGCGAGTCCGTGACGCTGGAAACGCACGCCACAAAAGAGGCCAAAGCCAAGACCGAGGCCAAAGCCGAGGAACCGGCGCAGCAACTCACCATCTGGCGCGAGTCGAAGAAATCGCGCAGCCGCGTGCTGCGAGGCGAGACGAGCCGCATCAACACCCCGCTGGGCGCGACCTACATCACCATCAACCACAACGGCAACGACCAGCCGTTCGAGGTCTTCATCCAGACGGCCAAGGCGGGCAGCGACACCGCGGCCGTCTCCGAGGCCATCGGCCGCATGATCAGCTACAACCTGCGCCTGGCCTCGCCCATCTCGCCGCGCGAGCGGCTGAAGGAAGTGGTCAACCAGCTGAGCGGCATCGGCGGCGGTCGCCCGCTCGGTTTCGGCCCCCAGCGCGTCCTGTCCCTGCCCGACGGCGTGGCCCAGGTGTTGGGCGACTATCTCGATCGCTCGGCCGAGGAAGGCTCGGCTCATCTGAGTAACGGTCTCAACGGCAATGGCCACCACGCGGCCGACGACAATCAGCCGGCTTTGGTCGCGGTGCCGGCGACCGTCGGCGACCTGTGCCCCGACTGCGGCAATTCCTCGCTCGTCAACGAAGAAGGTTGCCGCAAATGTGTGAGCTGCGGCTATAGCGAGTGCTAGAAACAACAGGGGCGGGTATCAAACCCGCCCCTTCCAATCTCCCTGTCAGAACATCCGATTACTGCGTGGCTATGAAGTCGGCCGCCGCTGTGTCGCGCGCGATCACGGCGGCGATCAACTGCTGCAACGCTGTGTCGAACTGCTCTTCCTCACCCGCGGTGATGATGAACGGCCGCAACATCCCGGCCATCTCCTCGATGCGGGCGTTCACCATAGCGGCATCGAACAGGGCGCTTGCCTCGGCCAGATAGCCCATATACTTTTCGTTGTAAACCGGGTCATCCAGCAGGAAGCGAATCAGCGGCCAGCTCTCGTCCGCTTCGGCCTTGTCGAAGGTGACATTGCTGCGGCTGCCCATGCCCGCGCCTTGGCGGTCGCCCAGGTTCGTATCCGGACGTCCGCCTCGGCCGGCGCCCATCCCCACGCCAAACGTCATGTTATGGTCCCAGGGTATCCACACCAATTGGCCGGTCTCGGGATTGTTATACAGGTAGAAGTTGTGGTTCATCGCGCCATACGTATCCCAATTCTGTACGACCGCGCCCACGGCCAGCCAGTTCAAGAACGTGTTGACATCGAAGACCGCCTCCAAATCGGCCCGCCACTGCTCCGGGTCGGTCGTGCGCGTGTCGGCGTGCAGGGCATTATAGAGGGCTTCGATATCGCTCCAGTCGGCCTCATCCTCGTTATTTTCCTTCTCAAAACTGTCGGCGATCAGGTCAAAAGTACCCTCAGCCAGACTGACGCCCTGGCCGTCGCCCTCATAGATGTTGCCGTCGTCGCCGCCGAAGGCGGTGTCGATGACGGTATCGTCGACGACTTCGACGACCGTGTAGATACCCAGACTGGTCGGGCCTTCGCCATAATCGAGGACGACCTCATAGAACGCCGTCCGGCCGGCCACCAGCCCCGCCTCGCGCATGGTGTCATAGGTCAGGGTCTCGCGCAGGTAGGTGTCGTCGCTGAAACCGTTGGCCAGCGATAGCTGCTTGAAGCCGAAGAAGCGCTGATTGTCGATCTCGGGGTAGTCATCCTCGAACTCGTCGAAATCGAACTTGAGCGGCATCTTGAGCGTGCCGCTGCTCCAGGCGCTCGTCAGCGATGAGTTTCCTTTATAGCGCACGCCGACGTGATTCCAGACGTTGCCGTCGAATTCGATGGTTGCCGGAACCCACATGGGCGTCTCGCTCACCATATCGCCACCTCCCGGAAAGCCGCCTTGCCCGCCGGAGCCAGGCCTGCCCGCCGGAGGTTCTCCGCCCTGGGGTGGGGTGAAATCGCCGCCTGGAAAACCGCCGCCGGGGCCGCCTTGCCCGCCCGTGCCCGGCTCGCCGAGAATGTCGGTCATATCGGCTTGCATCGCTTCCCAGTCGGCGGGATCGATGGTGATCGTGATCGTGTTCACCTTGTCCGTCGGGAAGACGATATCATAGTTCGGGTCGGCATCCTTGCCGTGGGAATCTTCCGTCCAGCCCTCCGGCCGGGCGACGTCATCCTCGGCATCCGATGAGGTTGAGGTCTGGATGGTCTCGCTGCTCCCGGTCGGCTCGTCTGCTGCCGGCAGTTCGGCCGTATCTTCGGTGGTCGACGGTTCGCTGCTTGTGGCGGCCGCCGGCGGCGCGGCGTCCGTGCTCCCCGATGCGGATGAGCAGGCGACAAGACCCGTCGCCATGATCAAAAATAACAAAACAAGAAATATTCTCTTCATCAATCAAACTCCTGAATTAGTTGGAGCCGGGGTTCATCGTCGTCCCTGTTCCAAATGCGAAATCATGTTGGCGGATGGCACACATCTCAGCGATTTAGCTTCGGCCGATCGACCTGTCGGCAACCGGCGCGATCGGCGCCATTCGCGAATTCTCCCCTGAGTTTGCCCGAAAAATATTAGGAAATTGTTCAGGAAGGGTTCCAAAGCTGTAAGTTTCGGACCATTGGCCCATATGATGGATATTTTATCTATTGACTTTCCTCTTTCGATTGTTATCATTCTCGCATGCTCATTTTCACGGCTCAGGCTTTCCCCCGTCGCCCTCGCCCGCCCCGGACCACAGGTCTGGTGTTTAAGGTTGCCTGAGTCGTCGAGAGCCGAGATTCGAACAAACCAACCGCCAGACCTCAAAAGGGTCTGGCGGTTTTGTTTTGGAGAGTATTATGATCAAGGTTGGAATTTATGGCGCGACAGGCTACACGGGGTATGAGCTGGTGAAGCTGCTCCGGCGCCACCCCGCGGCCGAGATCGTCTTTGCCACGTCGCAATCCCACGCCGGGAAGACGCTGGACGACGTGTTTCCGGCCGCGCCCGCCCTGCCTCTCGTCGCCGGGGAAGATGCCCCGCTCGACGAGGCCGATGTCGTCTTCCTCTGCCTGCCCCATGCCGCCGCGGCGGCGACGGCGGTCACAGCCCTCGAATCGGGCGCGCGCGTCATCGACCTCAGCGCCGACTTTCGGCTGCGCGACGCGGCGACCTACGCCGACTGGTATGCCCACACCCATCCCGCGCCGGATTGGCTGAGCCGGGCCGTCTACGGCCTGACCGAAGTATTTCGCGACGACCTGCCGGGGGCGCAACTGGTGGCCAACCCCGGCTGCTATCCGACCAGTGTCCTGCTGGCGTTATGGCCCTTGCTGCGCAGCGACGTCGCCATCGGCGGGACGATCATCGCCGACTCCAAATCGGGCGTCTCCGGGGCGGGACGCGCGCCGTCGCCCACCACCCACTTCGTCGAGGTCGCCGACAACCTGTCGCCCTACAAGATCGGCCGCGCCCATCGCCACCTGCCGGAGATGGAGCAAACCCTGCGCCAATGGCGATCCGACGCGCCGTCGCTCGTCTTCTCGCCCCACCTGCTGCCCGTGCCGCGTGGCATCCTGTCCACGATTTACGTAACGCTGGACGAGGGCGCGACCGAGGGGGAGCTACGGGAGCTTTACGCGGCCGCCTGCGCCGACGAGCCGTTTGTGCGGCTCCTGCCGGCCGGGCAGACGGCGACGCTGGCCCACGTCAACTACACCAACCAGTGCGCCATCGGCCTGACCCTGACCGGCCGGACGCTCATCCTGACCTCGACCATCGACAATCTGGTCAAGGGCGCGGCCGGACAGGCTATCCAAAACATGAATGTCGTCTTCGGCTGCCCCGAGACGTATGGATTGATATAAACCGAAAAAGGAACCAGACCATGACCCGAGTCATCAAAATCGGCGGCAATGAAATGAACACCCCCGGCTTTCTGGAGGCGCTGGCCCGGCAGATCGCTCAACTGGCGGCCGGCGGCGAGCCGCTCGTCGTCGTCCACGGCGGCGGGCAGGAGATCGCCGCGCTCCAGTCGCGCCTGGGCATCGAGCCGGTCAAGATCGACGGCTTGCGCGTCACCGACGCCGAATCGCTGGCCGTGGCCGAAATGGTGCTGTCGGGTCACACCAACAAGGCCATCGTCAAGGCTTTTCTGGCCGCCGGGCTGGACGCCGTCGGCATCAGCGGCATCGACGGCGGCCTGTTGCGCTGCTGCAAAAAGGAGCACCCGACGGCGGACCTCGGCCTCGTGGGCCGGATCGTCCACGTGCGGACAGGCCTGCTGGAGCAGTTCGCCGCCAACGGCATCATACCGGTCGTCTCCCCTGTTTCTCTGGGCGAGGACGGCCAGACCTACAATGTCAATGCCGACGAGGCGGCCGGGGCGATCGCCCACGCGTTGTCGGCGCGGATGCTCGATTTCGTCTCCAACGTGCCGGGGGTGCTGCAGGACGAGCGCCTCCTGCCCAGCCTGACGCCGGCGCACGCGGCGACGCTCATCAGGATCGGCGTCATCAGCGGCGGGATGATCCCCAAGGTGCGCACCGCCCTGGACGCGCTGGATAGCGGCGTGGCCCAGGTGCGCATCGTCAACCTGGCCGGGCTTGGCATTGGCGGGGGGACGGTATTCGGCCTTGAACCCCATCCGGCAACCGCTCACCGTCATGCGGCCAACGGGGTCGTAGCTTCCCTGATCTGAAACCCGATCATTCTCTTCGAGACAATACCTTATGAATACACAGGAAATTATTCAGGATGAGGGGCGGTTTGTCATGCAGACCTATCGCCGGCCGGATATGGTGCTGGAGCGCGGCGAGGGCGTATACCTCTATGACAGCGACGGCCGCCGCTATCTGGATTTCACGTCGGGCATCGCCGTGGCCGCACTGGGTCATAGCGACTCGGCCGTGGCCGCGGCCGTCGCCGAGGCGGCGACCACGCTGACCCACGTCAGTAACCTCTATTACACCGCGCCCCAGGTGGAATTGGCCAAGCGACTGGTCACGCACTCGTTCGCCGACCGTGTCTTCTTCACCAATTCCGGGACGGAGGCCGTCGAAGGGGCGCTCAAGTTCGCTCGCAAGCGGGCGCTTGTCCGGCATGGCGAGGGCAAGCATGAGATCGTCGCCTTCAACAACAGCTTCCACGGCCGCACGATGGGCGCGCTATCGACCACCTATAAGGCCATCTATCGCGAGCCGTTCGCGCCGTTGTTGCCGGGGGTCCGCTTCGCTCCGTTCAACGATGCGGCCGCCGCGCGCGAGTTCATCGGCCCGGCCACCGGCGCCGTCATCGTCGAGCCGGTGCAGGGCGAAGGGGGCATCCACCCAGCCACGCCGGAGTTCCTGCGTGAGCTGCGCGCCCTGTGCGACGAGCATGGGGCCACGCTCATCTTCGACGAGATCCAGTGCGGGCTTGGCCGCACCGGCCGGCTGTGGGCGCACGAGGCCTGTGGGGTGACGCCCGACATCATGACCCTGGCCAAGCCGCTGGCCAACGGGCTGCCCATCGGCGCCATCCTGGTGACCGAGGAGGTCGCCTCCTGCGTGGGGTATGGCGAGCACGGCAGCACCTTCGCCGGGGGACCGCTGGTCTGTCGCGCCGCGACGGTGGTCTTCGACCGCGTCGCCCAACCGGAGTTTCTGGCGGCCGTAGCCGAGAATGGCGAATACCTGTGCCGGAGCCTGCGCGAACTGAACAGCGACCATGTGCGCGACGTGCGCGGCGCGGGCCTGCTGGTGGGCGTCGATCTGGACATCCCCGCCGCCGGGGTGATCGCCGCGGCGCGGACGTTGGGCTTGCTGATCATCAATGCCGGAGAGACGACGTTGCGCATCGCCCCGCCGCTCATCGTGACCAAGGAACAGATCGATGCGGCGATAGCCGTGCTGGCCGAATGTCTTTGATCCACTGCCCGCGAATGAGTTGATCCGAGGTGTAACAATGATTGATAATTGGGCCGTCACTTCCTTTGTTGGTTATCGACGTATTGTCGCCATGCCGAATTCAATTCGCATCGCCCCCCTTGCGCCCGCGGACTGGCCAGCCGTCCGCGCGATCTACGAAGAGGGTATCGCCACCGGCCAGGCCACCTTCGAGACGGCCGCGCCGGAATGGGAGGCCTGGGATGTCGCCCACCGGCCCGACTGCCGCCTCGTCGCCCGGCGGGCAGGCCAAGTCGTCGGCTGGGTGGCCCTCAGCCCGGTGTCGAAGCGCAGCGTCTATAGCGGCGTGGCCGAGGTCAGCATCTACGTGGCCGCTGCCGCGCGCAGGCAGGGTGTCGGTCGGGCGCTTCTGCTCGCCCTTATCGAAGCGTCAGAGGCGGCGGGCATCTGGACGCTGCAGGCGGGCGTCTTCCCCGAAAACGAGGCCAGCATCGCCCTTCACATCTCGCGCGGCTTTCACATCGTCGGTCGCCGCGAGCGGCTGGGGCTTCACCACGGCGTCTGGCGCGACTCGTTGCTGCTGGAACGGCGGAGCGATCGGATAGATACGTGAGGTCTGTCTGGAGGGCAACCGACTTATATCATCATGACCAGGCGGTTTGAATGCCGTAAGCATTGAACATCTGGTCTTTGGTGACAAGGACCAGATGTTCCTCCATCGTTTGAGCGATTAGAAGTCGATCGAAAGGGTCTTTATGATGGTAAGGTAATTCGTGAAGTGCATCGAGATGTTCAGGCGTGATGGATAACAGATCAATCGCATTCGCCCAAATGTGCTCGCGGATCAAGATGCTGGGCGGCGTCGGTACCGTCAATCTGCCCAGACTGGATTTGATAGTGATCTCCCAAATGCTCGCCATGCTTAGAAAGCGTTCATTACCAGGTTCTTCAATTAAATAGCGGGCGTGGGTATTTAACTGTCCATCTCCGGCAATGAACCATAGGAAGGTATGCGTATCGAGCAGGATTTTCACAGCATGTACTCTTCGAAGCCTTCGATCGGTTCATCAAAATCAGGCCCAATGAAGACTTGACCCTGCGCACTACCGAATATGGGTTGGGGGACACGCGGCAGAGCCATCAGCTTAAATGCTGAGCCGTCAGAACTGATGATGACTACTTCCTGACCTTCCGCAACCTTGTTGAGGAGGCGGTCAAATTCAATTACAGCCTGTTTTACCGGAACCTGTATCATTGGAGTCCTCCGCATTGATGATTTGCACACAAACGGATCAAGGGCCTGAATGAGTGCGAATATCTTTAACTTGATCATAACTTAAAACAGGCTCTGTCGCTACAATCGTCGGCAATCCGTCCGGCACCCGTCGTTGCCTCCAATATGACCATATGCCATACTACCCGATTGTGGCATCCAACGACGCCGATCACGGGACACCCTCACGCCTGAATACCGCTTACTGGCTGCTGCTGACCGCATTGCTGGGTCTGCCGCTTATTACCCCGCTCCTGCGCTGGTCGGCCGTGGCCTGCACCCATGACGGCCACCTTCACTACCATCGCGTCGCCGCCATGGCCCACGCCTGGTCCGAGGGCCTTTATCTGACCCGCTGGCTTCCCGATCTGGCTTTTGGCTACGGCTATCCGTTCTTCGTCTATCGCGAGGCGGCTCCACTCTACGCCGTCTTGCTGCCGTTTCTGGCCGGATTGCCGCTGCCGGCGGCGTCGAACCTGTTCTATGCCGCGACCATCCTGCTGTGCGGCATCTTTATGTTCCTGTGGGTGCGCGATCTGTTCGGGCCACGGGCCGCGCTGGTGTCGGCCGTGGCTTACATGGCCGCGCCTTATGTGATGGTCGACGCTATCGTCCGCGGCAACGCGCCCGAATCGCTGGCCCTGCCGCTCTTTCCGTTTCTGTTGTGGGTGGGGCGACGGTGGGCGCTCTTTGGCTCCGTCCGGTCGTTTATCGGCGGGGTACTGGGGCTGGCCCTCCTCTCGATCAGCCACAATATCTCAACGTTCATCTTTGCGCCGACGCTGCTGGGTTATTTGTTGGCGGTTGTGTGGGCGCGGGGGAGCGGAGGAGCAGAGGAGCGGAGGAGCGGAGGAGCAGGGGGGCCGGTGGTCTCGTGGTTTGCCGATCATCCGGGCTATGTCGCCCTCTTTCGCGTGTTCTCCCTGTTGATCCTCGGGATGGGGCTGGCTTTCTTCTACACCGGCGGGGCGCTGCTGGAGATGGATCAGGTGACGCTGGAGATGTCGACGACGACGCGCAACAACGATTGGCGCTTCAACTTCGCGACGCCGGGCGAGATTCTGGCGCCGGTCACGGCCGAAGACCCCACGCTGGTCAATCCGCCGCTGTTGTTCCGGCTGGGCTGGGTTCCGCTGCTGCTGGCGGCCGTCGGGCTGTCGGGGCTGGTGTGGATCAAGGGCGACGACCCGACCGACCGGGAGCGACGGCTGCACATCGGGCTGATGATTATGGCTACGGTTGCCTTTTTGCTTATGGCCCTGCCCGCGACCGGCCGCCTGTGGGAGGCCCTGCCACTTATTGATTTCGTTCAGTTCCCCTGGCGGTTCATCGGCCGCGCCGCCCTGCCGGTGGCCTTTCTGGCCGGGGTGCCTTTCGCCTATCCGTTGGCCCTTTCAAATACGCGGTCGCTCGTCATTCGTCATGCAGCCCTCGCCCTCGCTATTGCCCTGCTCATCATCGAGGCTATCCCCAACCTGTACCCGCGCATTTGCGTCGAGGAACCCTTTCCGACCATCCTGACCGTTCATACCTATGAGCGTGTCACCGGTCTGGTGGGCGTCGACCCGGAGGGCAGCTACTTCCCGCGCACGGTGCACGAGCGGCCGTCCGGCTCGCCGCTGGAGGCCGACTACGCGACAGGACGGACGCCGCAACGCTTCGATGCAACGGTCCTGCCCGTCGGAGCAGTGACGCGCGACGTCGTCTACCAGCCGCGCAGGGTGACGCTGACCGTTGAATCGCCGGAGCCGTTCACCGCGCGCTATCTCAGTTTCGCCTTCCCCGGCTGGGTGGCCCGCGTCGACGGCCAACTGGTTCCCATCACGCCCGAGGACCCATCGGGACTAATCACATTCGACGTTCCGGCCGGGATGCATAAACTGTCGGTCGGATGGGAAACGACGCCGCTGCGATCGACCCTGGTCGCCCTCAGCGCGTTGTCGGCCGTCGGGGCGGTGGCGGTGGCGATCTGGAGCCGGGGACGGCTGGGCCGGAGGCGGCCGCGAACCGGGGCCCACCGACCGACGTCCGGATTCAGGCGCGGCGAGGCGACGGCGCTACTCTTGCTCGCCGCGATTTTGCTGGGCATGAAGCTGTTCGTCGATCGGGTTGAGACGCCATTACGCCGGGCGGCCGGGCCGTCTGTGACGCATCCCGCGACCTTGCAGGCGGGCGAACTGCGCCTCGACGGCTTTAACCTGAGCCGCGACCGCGTGCCCGCGGGCGAGACATTTGATGTCCACATGGCCTGGTCGGCCGTCGCGCCGCCCGCGGCCGATTACCAGTCGGAAATCTCTCTCATCGGGCCGGACAATCTGGCGTGGAGCCGGAAAGGGACGGAGCGGCCGCGCACCTACGAGGATATGCCGCCCACCCGGCAGTGGGCGACCGGCGAATGGGGCTGGGACAGTCGCGAGGTGCAGACGTTGAGCGGCGCGCCTCCCGGCCTGTACGATATCGTTGTGACCCTGTTCGACAAGGAGACGCTGGCCCCGCTGACGCTGGTCGAGACGACGACGGGCCAGTCGCTTGGCCCGACGGCCGTCATCGGGCAGATCGAGATCGTCAACCCCCGCGTCGCTCCCGACTTCGCGCCTCAGTATCCTGCCGACTATGATTTGCCTGCGTCGGGGCTGCGCCTGCTGGGCTATAACCAGGACCGGGCCGAGGCTATGGCGGGCGAGTCCGTGTTGATGACCTTCTTCTGGGAGTGTCGGGACGGCTCCAGGTGCGAGCGTTTCACGCTGCGGCTGGAGGATGAGGCGGGGGCGACCGCGGCCGAATGGTCCTTGCCGGCCATCCGCGAGGGATTCCCGGCCGGCGACTGGCCCGCGCACGGTCGTCTGCGTGGTCAACATCTGCTCCGGCTGCCCGCGAGCCTTCCCGGCGGCAACTATCATTTTGTGATCGAGGAGTTCGCGCTGGGCGAGATCGCCGTCGCCACGCCTGAACGCCAATTCACTTTGCCCCCACTTGCCGAGCCACTGGATGCAACGTTCGTCACGGCCGACGGCGCAACAATCGCCACATTGGCGGGAATAGCGATACTGGAAGAGAACGCCACCGATTCTCCTCCGCCCCCCTGCACCTCCGCCCCCCTCCTTCCCGGAGCCTGCTCCCTGCCTCTCGTCTGGCGGGCCGAGGCCGAGACGGCGACGAGCTACCATGTCTTCGTCCATCTCGTGGATGAAAGCGGCAACATCCTGGCCCAGGCCGACGGCGTGCCCGCGAACTGGGCGCGGCCGACCACCGGCTGGCTGCCCGGCGAGTATGTCCTCGACATGCACACGCTCACGATTCCGGCCGATCTTCCACCCGGCCCGTTGTCGATCCGTGTCGGCCTCTACGACCCGGACACGGGCAAGCGCCTGATGGCTGGCGACGACGATTACGTGACCGTCCCCGTCCCGGCCCAGCCGTAACGCGCCTCCTTTTCCTCCTTTCCTCCGGTTGCGACCTCGTTCCAACGAGGTTCATATATTGGGCTTATACGTTTCATATACGGGCAGGCCAGAATAGTGACAGTGCGTCCAAACATGTGGGCGCCCGTAATAAGCCAATTACTTCGGTATAAAACAACTTGAATGGAGACAAGATCATGGCCAAGATAATGCGTTGGAACCCGGTGCGCGAAGCATCCGAACTGTTTAATGAATTCGATCGTTATTTCGATACCCCTCTGTATCGCGGGCGAATGGGCATGCCCCTGCGCACCAATGACGTCGTCGGCAGCTGGAGTCTGGCTCTGGACGTGGCCGAGAAGGACGACTTCTTCACGGTCAAGGCCTCGTTGCCCGGCATCAATCCCGAAGACTTGAACGTCACTCTGGAAGACAATGTCCTGACGGTTCAGGGCGAGATCAAGAAGGACGAGACCATCGAGGAAGAGTCCTATCACATTCGCGAGCGCCGTTACGGCAGCTTCAGCCGCAGCCTGCGCTTCCCGGTGCCGGTCAACGCCAACAAGATCGAGGCCGCCTACGAGAACGGCGTGCTGACCCTGACGGTGCCCAAGGCCGAGGAAGTGAAGCCGAAGCGGATTGAGATCAAGGCCGCTTAACCCCTACCGACCGAGAACTCCAAAAAAGCGCCGGACATAGCATCCGGCGCTTTTGTTTTGGGCGGTTTAATGGGCGATTGCTCCGGGATCGCCCGTTGTTGAATTAGACCATATGTGCTAATATCGATCAATCTTAATGCTCGTGGTGTGTAGCCTGCCGTCGTGCTAGAATAACAGATCGGCAAAGACGAACAGGCTACGCGGAGGTATTGTGGTGGCTCCCCTTCGCGTGACAAAAAGAGGCGAGATGTCGCTGGACAAGATCATCGTTCGCGGCGCGCGCGAACACAATCTCAAGAATATCGACGTGGAAATCCCCCGCGACAAGCTGGTGGTCATCACCGGCTTGTCGGGTTCGGGCAAGTCATCGCTGGCCTTCGACACCATTTTTGCCGAGGGGCAGCGTCGTTATGTCGAGTCGCTCTCGGCCTATGCCCGGCAATTTCTGGGCCAGATGGAAAAGCCGGAGGTAGACAATATCGAGGGCCTCAGCCCGGCCGTCTCCATCGACCAGCGCGGCGTCAGCCATAACCCGCGCTCGACCGTCGGCACGGTGACGGAGATCTACGACTACCTGCGCCTGCTCTACGCCCGCGCCGGCACGCCCCATTGCCCGCAATGCGGTCGCCCGGTCATGCCCCAATCGGCCGAACAGATCGTCGGCAACGTTATGGCCATGCCCGCCGGGACGCGCATCCAGGTGCTGGCGCCGCTGGTGCAGGACCGCAAGGGGCATCATCAGGGGGTCTTCGACGACGTGCGCAAGGCCGGCTTCGTCCGCGTGCGAGTCAACGGTCAGATCTATCAGGTCGACGACAAGATCGAGCTGGATCGATACAAGAACCACACCATCGAGGCCGTCGTCGACCGGCTCATCATTCGCTACGCGGCCGATGACGCCGGCGAGGAAGCCGCCTCCGATCGCAGTCGCCTGACCGACTCCATCGAGACGGCGCTGGGGCTGGGCGGCGGCATCGTCATCATCAACGACGTCACCGACCCCGACAAGCCGGTCGATACCCTGTACTCCGAACATCTCTATTGCCCCTATGACGGCACGAGCATCCCGCCCATCGAGCCGCGCACCTTCAGCTTCAATACGCCCTATGGCGCATGCCCCGATTGCCAGGGGCTGGGGATACAAAAGGAGATCGACCCCGACCTGGTGGTGCCGAACAAGGAGATGACGCTGGCCGAGGGGGCCATCACCGGCTGGCCGACCGAGGACAAGGCCGGTTACTATTGGCAATTGCTGCAAGCCACGGCCGAGCATTTCGCCATCCCGCTCGACGTGCCTGTGCGCACGCTCTCGCCCATGCAGATGCGCGTCCTGCTCTATGGCAGCGGCGACGACACGGTCACGGTCACTTATCGCAACCGGGAGGGCCACACGCGCCATTACCAGACCAAGTACGAGGGCGTCATCCCCAATCTCTGGCGGCGCTATCATGAGTCCACGTCCGATTACGTGCGCGAGAAGCTGGAGGAGTACATGGTCGATCGGCCGTGTCGCGCCTGCGGCGGCACCCGGCTCCAGCCGGTGGCTCGCGCCGTCGATATCGGCGGCCAGACCATCGTCGATGCGGTGCGACGGCCGGTCGTCAAGACGCTCGACTGGGCTTACTGCCTGGAGGACGCCGAACGCACCCCCCTGACCCCGCGCCAGCAGATGATCGCCGCTCCCATCCTGAAAGAGATCCGCGAGCGACTGAGCTTCATGATCAACGTCGGCCTCGATTACCTGACGCTGGACCGCACGGCGGGCACACTGAGCGGCGGCGAGGCCCAACGCATTCGCCTGGCCACACAGATCGGCAGTCGCCTCATGGGCGTGCTCTATGTGCTCGACGAGCCGAGCATCGGCCTGCACCAGCGCGACAACGCCCGTCTGATCGAGACCCTGCGCGGGATGCGCGATCTGGGCAACACCGTTCTGGTCGTTGAACACGACGAGGAGACGATGCGCGCCGCCGACTGGCTGATCGACCTCGGCCCCGGCGCGGGCAAGCACGGCGGCGAACTGGTGGCCGAGGGCACGCCGGCCCAGGTGGCCAAAAACAAAAAGAGCCTTACCGGGGCTTATCTGAGCGGCCGCAAGTCGATCCCCGTGCCCAGGAAGCGTCGCCCCGGCAACGGAGAGTGGCTGGAGGTTATCGGCGCGACCGAGAACAACCTCAAGGATATCGACATCCGCATCCCGTTGGGCAAGTTCGTCTGCATCACCGGCGTCAGCGGCAGCGGCAAAAGCTCGTTCCTGGTCGAGATTCTCAGCAAGCGACTCAACCAGCACTTCTACGGCTCGAAGGCGCAGCCCGGCAAGCACCGCGAGATCCGCGGGCTGGAGCATCTGGACAAGGTCATCGAGATCGACCAAAGCCCCATCGGCCGCACGCCGCGCAGCAATCCCGCTACCTATACCAACCTGTTCAACCAGATTCGCGACCTGTTCAGCAACCTGCCCGAGAGCAAGTTGCGCGGCTACACGCCGGGGCGCTTCAGCTTTAACGTGAAGGGCGGCCGTTGCGAGGCCTGTCAGGGACAGGGACAGAACCGCATCGAGATGCAGTTCCTGCCCGACATCTATGTGCCCTGCGACATCTGCAACGGGGCGCGCTACAACCGCGAGACGCTGCAAGTCCTGTACAAGGGCCTCAACATCGCCGAGGTCCTCGACCTGACGGTCGATGAGGCGCTGGAGTTCTTCGCCAACTTCCCGCCCATCCGGCGCAAGCTGCAGACGATGGCCGACGTCGGCCTGGGCTACATCCATCTGGGTCAGCCGGCGCCGACGATGAGCGGCGGCGAGGCGCAGCGGGTGAAGCTGAGCCGTGAGCTGTCTAAGATCGCCACCGGTCGCACGCTATACATCCTCGACGAGCCGTCGGTCGGCCTGCACGCCCACGACGTCAGCAAGCTCATCCTGGC
>JAGOZU010000165.1 GCA_018058545.1 Promineifilum sp.
GGAGTCGCGAGCGTTGTCGCTGATGCCGCCGCCGGTGGCCGAACCACCCAACTCTGCCCAGGTGGATCCGTTCCAGCGTCGGGCATAGATCTCAAAGCCGGTACTGCCCATATGCTCCCAGGCGACGACGGGCGCGCTGCCGTGGTCGATGGCCAGGGAGGGTTTTCGGGACCAATTGCCCAGATGGCCGGTATTACTGATGCCGCCGCCGGTGGCCGAGCCGCCCAGTTCGGCCCAGGACGAGCCGTTCCAATGGCGCAAGTAGATCTCCGGGTTGCCGCCGCTGTACTCTTCCCAGGCTACAATGGGGTTGCCGTCGGAGGCGATGGCCAGGGAGGGGTTTATGGAGTTGCCGGCGTTCTTGCTGATGCCGCCGTCGCCGGCCGAACCGGCCAGATCGATCCAGGCCGAGCCGTTCCAGCGCCGGACGTAGATATCATTGTTGCCGCCGCTGTTGTCCTGCCAGGCGACGACAGGCCGGCCATCACGGTCGATGGCCAGAGAAGGCTCCACCGAGTCGCCGGCGTTGTGGCTGATGCCGCCGCCGGTGGCCGAGCCGGCTACCTCGAGCCAGGCCGAGCCATTCCAGCGCCGGACGTAGATCTCGAAGCTGCTGCCGTTGCTGCGATCCTGCCAGGCGACGACCGGCTTGCCGTCGGAGCCGATGGCCAGAGAAGGATCCAGCGAACTGTCGGCGTTGTGACTGATGCCGCCGTCCGAAGCCGAACCGCTCCCCATTTCCGCCCAGGAGGAGCCGTTCCAATGTTTGACATAGATGTCAAAGATGCCGGAAGAGGAATTGTACCAGGCGACAACAGGCTTGCCGTCGGGACCGATGGCCAACGATGGGACAAAGGCGCTCGTGCTATGGCTGATACCGCCGCCGGTGGCCGAGCCGGAGCCTATCTCCGTCCAGCCGGCGTTGGCGGCCCAGCCGGAGTTGTCGGCTCTATCGCCCGACGCGGCGACGACTCCCCGCACGCCTGATAATACGGCCGCCAGTCCACCGACCATTATCACGAACAACAAAGAACGCAAATCCTTGAGGGTTGTCATGACCTTGTTCTCCCACTATTTAATTTTTCGCTCGATTGGGAGCGATTAGGAAAAACTGTTGGAGGCCATCGGGGGGAGGTGACTTTCGCCTGAACCACCAGGTGGTCTGCGATTACAATCAATTTGCATCGTAGATCGGGAAGACCCCCTTGTCAAGAATCCTTAAAAACCGCCAATTTGGACGAATTTGCATTTTGGGGGTTGACAACGATGACGCAATGCGTTATATTATGGTCATACATGACGCGATGCGTCAGAGAACAAAATCAAGACCGGCCGCTAAGATGCCGGATACATCAAGAGGTATAGTGAGATGGCAGAGAAAATTGAAGTTGTGAATGAGAAGAACATCACCGAGAAGGTGACCGGTTACGGTAACAAGCTGGTTGAGTTGGGTCGCGACGGCCTGTACATGGGTCTGGGCATCGTTTGCGTCATCCAGGACAACGTCGAAGAGCTGATCAAGAAGGGCAAGGATTACCAGCACGATCTGGTCGAGCGCGGCGAGAAGCTGGCCGACGAGAATCGCGGCAAGGTGACCGAGCTGGTCGAGAAGCCGCAGACGGTGGCCAAGGACACCTACAAGAAGGCGACCGACGCGTTCGACAAGTACAGCGAAGAAGTTCTCACCCGCGTCCACATCCCGACCGCCGACGTGATCGACACCATGACCAAGAAGGTCAACGCCGTCGACAAGAAGCTCGACAAGTTGATCAAGGAAACTCACGCGCAAGAGAAAATCTAATCGACCTTGAGGCGCGCGCGGGATGAAAGCCCGACAGCGCCAACAAGATTCGCATGAAATGGCCCGGCATCAAAGCCGGGCTTTTTCATTGGCGTTGGGGTGGGGCTTTTGCATTGTGGCCGCTGATTTGTTACGCTTGGGGGCATTCTCAATACAGGCGCGTGTCGCCCGGCCATCGGCGAATTGGGCCAAGGGTCGGGGCGGGCGCGCGCGCGAAGACAGGTGGAGATATGAAACGCCAACAATTCGTCGCGGCGATGGCCGCGTTTTTGCTGTCCGGGCTGCTGCTCGGCTGCGGCGGGGGTAATGCCGCGGAGATCGCCGAGGAGATCGTCCTGACCGTGCCGCCCACGGCCGAACCGACCAAGCCGCCGCCCATCGTGTCGGTCAACACGGTTGTGCCGGGCGGGGCGGGGCAGCCGTCATCCCCCGTCGGCGAAGGCGGCGCGCCGTCGATGCCCACGGCCGTGCCCACGGCCATCCCGACCGAGGCCCCGCCGACGGCCGTGCCGACAGATACCCCCGTGCCGACAGCCATTCCGCCGACGGCCGCGCCGGTGATCATCCAGCCGACGGCCGTGCCGCCCACAGCCACCCCGGTGCCGGCCACGCCCGTGCCCCAGGGGGCCAACGGTCTGATCGCCTCCCATTTCGCCCTGCAGCAGCGGGCCGAGCTGTTCACCGGCGGCGACATCTGGTTTGAGTTCACCGTCACCAACTCGACCGGCAACCCGGTGCCCTTCGACGCGCTGGGGGTGATGCCGCGCAAGGACGGCGTGGATCGCGGGCAGTGGTATCAGCACAGCTGGGGCGGCAACAACGACTCGATCCCGCCCGGCGGCCTCACATGGGACGACCACATCAATCTGCCCGAAGCGGGCAACTACACCCTGCGGCTGGTGGTCTGCTTCGACGGCCCGGCCTGCCAGGCCCAGACGGGCACGTGGCACACGCTGTCGGGGGAGATTCCGATCACGGTGGTGCAGCGGTAGATCGCTTTTTCAGACCTGTTCACTGTTGGCTTGATCGTGCTGCATGCTACTCTCCGAACGATTCAGGGCAGGCTATGAAAGGCTTTTGAATCGTGACAGGAATTCCAGGACTTCTTCGTGAAAGGTGGCGGGGTCATCCAAATTGGCCGCATGTTTGGCGTTGGGAATGACCACAAATTTGCAATCCGGTTCGTTCTGCGCCCAGATCGGCATGACTTTGCGGATGTTGCCGGTGCGGTCATTGTCGCCGACCATCAGCAACAGGGGCTTATTGATCTGATATCCCGGCTCGTAATGCAAGCAGGAAGAGGTCTCCAGCAAGATCTGCACGAACTCATCCTTGGATAAACTCTCCATCGCCGGGCGCAGCAACGCCTGGGACGCTTGGGTGGTGGCGGTTGCGGCGAGAGATTGATCGATCAGCAGGCTATAGGGGTATACCTTGAATATTGGCCCGGCAATTTTCAGACTGAACGATTCCAGAGCGGTAAGCTTTTGGAAGTTCCAGGTGCAACCCAGAAAAACCATGCCGAGCACCCGTTCCGGATGATGGAAAACAAGCTCCTGATGGATGTTGCCGCCCATGGAATGGCCAAGGAATATCGCTTGCTCAACTTGCATTGCATCAAGAATGTCGAGCAGATCCTGTACGGCCGCCTGGAGATTCAGAGGTGCGGGACGCGACAGACCGTGACCGCGCACATCCAGCGCCAAAACCCTGAACTGCTCACCCACAATCGGCAACGTTGCATCCCACTCGTGATGGTCGAGCGTCGCCCCATGCGTGAAAACAACGAGCGGCGCATCCGCACGCATGCCCGTCCAGTAGTGGACATTGAATGTGCTTCGTTCCAGCACGGCTTCATTGAGTTGCATGAAAAACCTCCCGGCAGGTCAGTGGGCGTACGGTTTGGGTTAATAATGGCGGGGTGGGCATGGATAAAACCAAGATTCAGGCATAGAAAAATGCCCGAAAATGCGCAGGATCGCTACTGACCACTGCGCATTTTGTCCACCCGCCGTTAGTCGCGGAGCAATTTGATACCCATCACCAACGCCCAAATGGCAAACAGCAATTGCGAGATGGCGTGGATATAAATCAGGAAGCCAAGGAACAGGTAAAGCCCGCCCAGCAAGCCCAGTATACCACTGATCAACGCCAACCAGCCTATCCAGCTTGCCCATTCCGGCGTTTTCAGCAACGCCCAGCCGAACAGCAATCCGACGATGGCGACCATCACCCCGGCCCACAACGCCGTCACATTGCGGTTCAGGCCTCTAAAGCGAGCGATCTGCCATTTGGTAGACTGTTCCAGGGGGCATAAGCACGAAGGTTGCGGAAGAACCAATTGTTTGGGGTTCAGATCATCTTGCCGGAGCCTCCATCATGATGGACAGAACCGCCGGAATTATAGCAATAATTTTGCAGGCAGTTATTAGACGGGTATTTGGGAGTGTCTAAATAAACGGGTAGGTGGATAATCACATTCATGAGCACATGTCCCCATTGTCAACGAGAAGAACAGCAAGTCAAAGTAGGTCGCAATCCCTCCGGTAGCCAGCGCTACAAATGCAAG
>JAGOZU010000090.1 GCA_018058545.1 Promineifilum sp.
GCTTATGACGTGCGCGCGGTCATCGGCAGCATCGTCGATGACGGCCAGTTTTTCGAGGTTCACCAGCTTTGGGCCGAGAACATGGTCGTCGGCTTCGCCCGGCTCAACGGCTACGTCGTCGGTCTGGTCGCCAACCAGCCGATGGTGCTGGCCGGGTGCATCGACATCAAGGCCTCGATCAAGGCGACCCATTTCATCCGCATTTGCGACGCCTATAATATTCCCATCATCACCCTGCAGGATGTGCCCGGCTTTCTGCCCGGCAAGGAGCAGGAGTACGGCGGCATCATCCGCAACGGCGCGCGCATGATCTACGCCTACAGCGAGGCCACCGTGCCCAAGCTGATGATCATCCTGCGCAAGAGCTATGGCGGGGCCTACTGCGTCATGAGCAGCAAGGGCTTGCGGGGCGACTTGCTCTACGCCTGGCCCAACGCCGAGATCGCCGTGATGGGCGCGGAGGGCGCGGTCAACATCCTGTTCCGGCGCGATGTGCAGGCGGCCGAAGACCCCGAGGCCCGTCGCCGCGAGCTGGTCGATGACTACCAGGCCAAGTTCAACAATCCCTATGTCGCCGCCGCCCGCGGTCTGATCGACGACGTCATCGACCCGGCCGACACGCGCAGAATCCTGATTCGCTCGCTCGAAGTGTCCATGTCCAAGCGGGAGCGTCACGTGCCGCGCAAACACGGCATATCGCCCATGTAGCCCCGGCTTACCGCCGGTGACGACTCGAAGGAGTTTCTACTGAATGTTCAAGAAGATACTCATTGCTAATCGGGGCGAGATCGCCGTTCGCATCATTCGCTCCTGCCGCGAGTTGGGGATTCGCACCGTCGCCCTGTACGACATCAGCGATCGCGGCTCGCTCCACGTGCGGCTGGCCGATGAATGCGTCCAGTTGGACGGCTATCGCAGCTTTGCGGATATTGACATAATCCTGACCATCGCCCGGGAGCATGGCGTCGACGCCATCCATCCCGGCTACGGATTCCTGGCCGAGAACCCGGACTTTATTCATGCCTGCGAGGCAGCCGGCATCGCCTTCATCGGGCCGCCGGCCGCCGTCGTGGAGACTGTGCTGAACAAGATCGGCACGCTGAAGACGGCCCGCGCCGCCGGCATCCCCACGGTCGAACACTCATCGCGCTCGTATGCGGCCGATGAGTTCGACGCGCTGGCGGCCGAGGCGGACCGGATGGGCTACCCGCTGGTGGTCAAGTCGTGTCGCGGCGGCCGCGGCCGGGGCGAGCGGATGATCAACAGCCGCGACCAGCTGGCCGAGGCCGTCCGTCGCGCCCGCGTGGAGTCCCGAGCGGTCTATGGCCATGACCAGCTCTTCCTGGAGCGCGCCATCCTGCCTGCGCGCCAGGTCGGCGTGCAGATCATCGCCGACGCGCAGGGCAACATCGTATGCCTGGGAGAGCGCGAGGGATCGGTCGTCCACAGGAACCAGAAGATCGTCGAGGAGGCCCCGGCGCTGTGGGCGTTTGGCGAACACCCGAACCCTGACCAGCGCGAGGCCATGCTGGAGGCGGCCGTGCGGCTGGCTCGCCTGGTTGGCTACCAAAACCTGGGCACGGTGGAGTTTCTGGTCGATGAATTCGGCGGGTTTTACCTTAGCGAGATCAAGGCGCGCATCCAGATCGACCACACCTTGACGGAGATGATGACCCGTCGCGATCTGGTGCGGGAGCAGATTCGGCTGGCGACGGGGGAGGCGCTGGGCTACGGGCAAGATGATGTCGTCCATCAAGGTTGGGCCATCATGTGCCGCGTCCAGGCCGAAGACCCGTCCCGACGCTACTTGCCCAGCCCCGGCCACTTGCAGCGCGTTCGCCTGCCCGGGGGGCCGGAGGTGCGAGTCGATACCTATCTGTACTGCGATGCCGATGTCCCGCCGTTCTATGATCCGCTGATCGCCAAGGTGACGGTGTGGGCCGAGGATCGGGCGCAATGCGTCGATCGGATGCGCCGCGCGCTGGAGGATTTCGCCATCATCGGCACGCCCACGAACCTGCCGTTGCTGATGGACGTCTTGCGCTCGCCCGCATTCGTCAGCGGCAATTACAACACGGGTATCCTGTATCGGCCGCTGCTGGCCAAGCCGGCCACGGATATCGAGCTGGTCCGGCGCGATTTGGCCGCGATCGCCGCCGTACTCCACGCTCGCCGCCACGAGACATTCAACCCGCAAACGCCCGACCAATGGGTCACCGGCTGGCATCGAACGAGCCGCAGCCTTCACTAGAGCAGGGAGGAATCGCATGACCGCTTATCACATTACGCTTGACGACCACGAATACGAAGTCGAATTGAAAACCTCCTCCCGCAATGACGGCCGCTATGAACTCATCGTCAACGGGCAACCGTTGAGCCTGATCGTGCCCAACCCGACGGCGTTCGTCTCCGATGTGGAGTGGCTGATCATCGACGGACGGCCGTATGAGATCGTCTTCGATCCCAACCTGCAATGGATCAACGCCTACGACGGCCTGCATACCGTCGATATTCGCGACCGCAGCACACGTACGCCTCGACCTCGCAGCGGCGACGGCCGGGTGAAGGCGCCCATCCCCGGCCTGATCACGCGGGTGCTGGTGGAGCCGGGAACGGCCGTCAGCGCCGGGCAGCCGCTGCTCATTCTGGAAGCGATGAAGATGGAGAATGAGATTCGCGCGCCGTTCGACGGGGTCGTGAGTTCGCTCGCGGTCGGCGGCGGCGAGACGGTGGTTCGCAATCAGGTGCTGGCCGAGGTGCAGTGACGGCCGATCAGGCCGGGTCGATTTTCAGCAGTAACTCGTCCGCCTTGACCCGATCCCCGGCGGCGAAGTAGATCGCTTCCACCACCCCCGCCGCAATAGCGCGGATGGTGTGCTCCATCTTCATGGCCTCCAGGATCATGAGCGGTTGACCGGCGTCAACCGCCTGCCCGACCTTCACCGCCACGGCCAGCACCGTGGCGGGCATGGGCGCGCGCAGCGAGCCGCTCGCCCCGGCGGCCGGTTGCGGCTCCGGCAGTAGTGGTAGTCCTTCCAGCGGAATCGCGCCGGTTCCGACCTGAACCCACCACGTCTCCCCGTCGACAGCCAGACTGATCGGCCGCCGGTAGCCGTCGATGACGAGCGACATCTCCGTTCCGGCGGCCTCCTCCAGAGCGACCTCGCAAGTCGAATCTATTGGTGACAAATGGGCCGTCCACTGATCGGCGACCCATGGCCGGGGAGTCAGACGCACATCAACGTCGCCGCCATCAACATGGAAGCGCCAAGGGGCCGGGTGGCCAGGATTGTTGCGCCAATAGCCGGGGCCGTCGTTGGCGGCGGCTCGCCAGCGGGCGCAGGCGGCGGCGATGAGGGCAGTGGCGACATCCCCGGCAGGGGGCTGGTCGTCGATGGCATGGTCTGCCAGAAAGCGGGTGTCGATGGCGCCGGACGCGAAGGCCGGATGGCGCAGCACCCCGGCCAGAAAGGCCAGGTTCGTCGTCAGCCCGAGCAGGACGGCGCGCTCCAGCGCTGACCGCAGGCGAGCCGTAGCTTCGGCCCGCGTCGCGCCGTGGGCGATGATCTTGGCCAGCAGCGGATCGTAGTGGATGGTGACTTCGTCGCCGTCGCAGATGCTGTCGTCCACCCGAACGCCCTCGCCGACCGGCGGCCGCCAAAGCAACACCGTCCCGGCAGTGGGCAGGAAGCCGTTGGCCGGATCTTCGGCATACAACCGCGCCTCGATGGCGTGCCCCGTCCGGCGAACGTCCTCCTGTCGCAGGGGCAGCGCCTCGCCCCCGGCAATGCGAATCTGCCATTCCACCAGATCGAGGCCGGTGATGAGTTCCGTCACCGGATGTTCGACCTGCAGGCGGGTGTTCATCTCCAGAAAGTAGAAGTCATCGCCGTCCAGCAGGAACTCAATCGTGCCCGCGCCCGTGTAGCCGATCGCTTCGGCCAGCCTGACGGCCGCCGCGCCCATCCTCTCGCGCAATTCCGGCGTCATGACCGGGGAGGGCGACTCCTCGATTACCTTCTGGTGGCGGCGCTGGATGGAGCACTCCCGCTCGCCGAGGTGGATGACGTGGCCGTGGTTGTCGGCCAATATCTGCATCTCGATATGGCGCGGGCGCTCCAGAGCGCGCTCCAGCAAGAGCGCGTCCGAGCCGAAGGCCGAGAGGGCCTCGCGTCGTGCCCCGGCCAAAGCCGCGGGCAGTTCCTCCGGGTTGCGGACGAGGCGCATGCCCTTGCCGCCACCCCCCGCGGCGGCCTTGACCATCACCGGATAGCCGATGCGCGCCGCCTCGCGGCTGAACGTGTCGTCGCTGCGGTCGTCGCCGTCATAGCCGGGGATGACAGGCACGCCCAGTCGTTGGGCCGACGCCCGGGCGGCGCGTTTGTCGCCCATGGCGGCGATGACTTCGGGTGAGGGGCCGATGAAGATGAACCCGGCGGCCCGGCAGGCGGCGGCAAACGCGGCGTCCTCAGCCAGGAAGCCATAGCCGGGGTGAACGGCTTCGACGCCAGCGCGACGAGCGGCCTCGAGGATGGCCGGGATGTTCAGGTAGGAGTCGGCCGCCGGGGCCGGGCCAATGCGGACGGCCGCGTCGGCTTCCGCCACATGGACGCTGTGCGCGTCGGCATCGGAATAGACAGCGACGACGCGGATGCCCATGCGGCGACAGGTGCGGATGATGCGGCGGGCGATCTCACCGCGATTGGCGATGAGGAGAGAGTTATAACGGGAGATAGACAATCCGATTCTCCAGCTCATCTGGAGTGCAAGTCAGCGCAAAGAGCAATATATCTTCAACTGCTCGGCCGATTGGCAGCGATTGAGAAATCTCAATAATGCCGGCTATCGTCTTGCCGGAACGCATTCGCGCGAAGGCGAAATTTGTCATTGTACTGACGTCGTGGGTTAGCAGAACGCGGCCGTTCTGACGCGCCCATTCCAGCACATAACTATCTGCCGCACCGCTGAGAATGGTGTCTTGCACACGAACGATATCGAGAGCGGGATGACGACGCAACAAGCCACGCAGAATCCGATTATTCAAGTCCTCATCCGCCAGAAACCTCAACATAAGACGGTGGGGAGAATCAGGTGTTACCGGCTTTTAGTGTCGCACGTCGCTTCAGGATTTGCTCACGAAAAGCCCGATATTCCGGCCTGGATTCGATCTCTTGCTGGATTGCTTTCGAACTTTCGGCCCGTCTGGCCAAGTACTCATTGACGACCGTCTGGTTGTTCAAATAATAGGCGATGACGGCGTAGATCCGGGGAAGATCAAGCACCGGATATTGAGATGCTATTTCCTCGGCCGTATAGCCTTCCGTAAAGGCATGGATAACCGTATCCAGACGAACGCGCGTGCTTCCAATCCGAATGATTCCTTCCGAGTCTGTAGTTAAAGGAACATCCAATGTCTGAAATAAGGTCATTTTTGCACCTTTTCACCAATGACTGATGATCTTGATAGAGAAAGTATAACACAATGCGGATTCATCATTCGTCACCTGGGCAATATATTCTCGTACTTGGCGATGATGCCCAGCATGATCTCGTCCGCCCCGCCGCCGATGGACAGCAGGCGGGCGTCGCGAAAGTAGCGGGCCATCGGGTACTCTTCGACGTAGCCCATCCCGCCGTGAAACTGGAGGCAGGTGTCGGCCACCTCGCGCGCCAGCCGTCCAGCCTTTAGTTTGGCCATGGAGACTTCTTTGGTCAGGTCTTCCCCGGCGACGAGCAGGCGCACGCAGTGGTAGTTGAGCTGGCGCAACGCCTCGACCTCGGTCAGCAGTTCGGCCAGCCGGAAGTGGATCCACTGATTGTCGACCAGCGGGCGGCCGAACGCCTGGCGGGTGCGCGTATAGTCGATGGTCATGCGGATGACCTTCTCCATTCCGGCCGTGCTCATGATCGATGCGGCCAGCCGCTCGCGCTGGAACTGGTGCATCTGCAGGATAAAGCCCATGCCCTCCTCGCCGATGCGGTTGGCCTGGGGCACGCGCACGTCCTCGAAGGTCAGGATGGCGGTGTCGCTGGCGTGATTGCCCAGCTTCTCCAGCTTGCGGCTGACGCTGAAACCGGGGGTATCGGTGGGCACTACGATGAGCGACATGCCGCGAAAGCCGCGCTCGCCGCCGGTGCGCGTCAGCAGGGTGATGAAGTCGGCCTGGGTGCCGTTGGTGATCCACATTTTCGCGCCGTTGATGAGGTAGTCGTCGCCGTCGGGCACGGCGCGGGTGCGTATGGCGGCGACGTCGGAACCGGCGTCCGGCTCGCTGACGCCGATGGCCGCCACCATCTCCCCGGCGATGGCCGGAGCCAGGAAGCGCCGCTTCAGCTCCTCGCTGCCGAATTCGGCCAGGGCGGGGGTGGCCATGTCGGTATGGACGGCGATGCCCATCGGCACGGCCGCGCAGTCGGCCCGGCCCACCTCCTCCAGCAGGACGACGTTGTACCAGTAGTCAACCCCGCCGCCGCCGTATTCCTCGGGGTAGCTCAACCCCAGCAGGCCCAGATCGCCCATTTTCTTCAGCACGGTGTGGGCAGGCCAAATTCGCTCCGCCTCCCAGGCTTCGATGTGAGGGTTGATCTCGGATTCGACGAATCGGCGCACCGTCTGCCGGAACGCCTCGTGCTCGGCGGTGAAATATGAGAACATTCAATTCCTCCTGACCGGGCGCGCTTCCCGGCGGCGTTTAGTGGTTGACTCGTTTGAAGGACCGGATGGTGTTGCGCCAGCCGATGTCGTTCAGGCCGGGTTCAAACGGCAGGTAGTAGCTGACGCGGTCGAGCAGGCCATCGTAGCGGGCGTGGATGATCTCCGGCAGCTCGACCCAGCGGCCGGTGACGGCGAAGGCGTCCATGATCTCGTCGGTGATGAGACCGCCCATCTCCGGCCATTGCCCGGCGCGAGCCAGCTTGCCCAATTCGGCTGACACGCCTTCCCAGCCGTGCAGCTCCATGACCGTCTTGTAGGCGGGCGTGCTCATGTAGAAGGCGATCTGCTGCCGGGCATGGGCCTCTGCCTGGCGAGCCTCCCGCGCGGTGTCCGTGGGGATGACGAAGACGGCGGTATTGATCTTGAAGTCGGCCCGTGTCCGGCCACTGCGGGCCAATCCGGCCTCGATCTCCGGCAGGGCGACCTCGCGCAGATAGGGGACGGTGTGCAGGGCGTGGATGTGGACGCCATCGGCATGCGAGCCGGCCAGCCGCAACATCTGCTTGTTGACGGCCGCCAGGTAGATGGGCGGCCGCGGGTAGTCGATGGGGCCGGGATCGAAGAACGGCGTCATGAGGGCCAGCTTGAAGAACTCGCCGGCGTAGTCGAGCGGCGTCCCGTTTTGCCAGCAGTCCCAAAAGGCATGGATGGCCTCGATCGTCTCGCGCATCCGGGCGATGGGTCTTTCCCATTTGACGCCGAAACGCAGGACGTTGTGGGCCTTCACTTGCGGCCCCAGACCGAGGACGAAGCGGCCGCGCGAGTAGCGTTGCAAGTCCCAGGCGGTGTAGGCCAGGATGGCCGGGCTGCGCGGAAAGGCGACGGCGATGGCTGTGCCCAGCGTCAGCTTGCCGGCGTGTTCGGCCGCCAGGGTGAGATTCAGGAACGGGTCGCTGCTGGTTTCGGCCACCCAAAGGCCGTCGAATCCGAGCGCTTCGGCCGCGGCGGCATAGGCGGGCATCTGATCCAGCTTCGGTTGCAACAAGCTGACGTCGAATTTCATGGCGCGGCTCCCTCCCTGCGAAGTGGCTGAAATCAGGCGGCCAGGGTGACGACCCCCATCAAAATCAGCATGACCATGGTGAGGATGCCGCAGGCAGCCAGGACGGCGATCATGATGGCGATGGACAGGACGAGGCCGGTCGGGTTATCAGAATCCATAGATACGTGCTCCGGTTGGTGATAATGGCCGAATTGTACTCCGGATTGGCGCGGGCGCAATGAGCCGGCCGAGACGGTTACATCCGAAAGACGCCGTAGTGTGGCGGGCCTGGGCTGATGAAATCCGCGTTATGGGCCACCGACAGGCCGATGCTGAGGGCCATGCGCGTGTCGCGCGGGTCGAGGACGCCGTCGTCCCACAGGCGGGCCGTGGCGTACCAGGGGGATGACTCCTGCTCGAACTTCTGCCGGGTCATCATCTGGGTCATGGCGATTCGGTTGGCGTCCGGCTCCTGACCTCGCTTGCGGGCCTGCTCGGTCTGGACGATGCCCAGCACCCCGGCGGCTTGCTCCCCGCCCATGACGGCCACGCGGCTGTTGGGCCAGGCCCACAGGAAGCGCGGGTCGAGGGCGCGGCCGCACATGGCGTAGTTGCCCGCGCCATAGGAACCGCCGACGATGACCGTGAACTGCGGCACGGTTGAGGTGGCCACGGCGTTGAGCATCTTGCTGCCGTGCTTGATGATTCCCTCGCGCTCGTGCTGCGTGCCGACCATGAAGCCGGTGATGTTTTGCAGGTAGATGAGCGGGGTGCGGGTCTGGTTGCAGAGCTGGATGAACTGGGCCGCCTTGTTGGCGCTCTCGGAGAACAGCACGCCGTTGTTGCCCAGTATGCCCACCGGCCAGCCGTCGAGATGGGCGTGGCCGCAGATGAGCGTGGGGCCGTAGTCGGGCTTGAACTCGAGGAAGCGCGAACCGTCGACCAGCCGGGCGATGATCTCGCGTATGTCGAACGGGATGCGCGGGTCGGCGGGGATGACGCCCAGCAGCTCGTCGGGGTCGCAGGCCGGCGGTTCCGGCGCGACGCGACGGGCCAGGCCGGCGGCGGGCTTGGGCCGGCCCAGATGGGACAGGATCAGGCGGCCGAGGCGCAGGGCATCGGCGTCGTCTTCGGCGGTGTAGTCGCTGAGGCCGGAGACGCGGGCGTGCATCTCCGCCCCGCCCAACGTCTCATCGTCGGCCTCCTCGCCGATGGCCATTTTCACCAGCGGCGGCCCGCCCAGATAGACGGCCGCCCGGCCGCGCACCATGACCACGTAGTCGCTCATGCCGGGGATGTAGGCTCCGCCGGCGGTGGACGAGCCGAAGACGAGTGATATCTGGGGGATGCCCGCGGCCGACAGGCGGGCCTGATTGGCGAAGGTGCGGCCGCCGAGGATGAACACCTCGTCCTGATAGAGCAAGTTGGCCCCGGCCGATTCGACCAGCGAGATGCACGGCAGCCGGTTCTCGAAGGCGATCTGCTGGGCGCGCAAGGTCTTTTGCAGGGTCATGGGATAGACCGCGCCGCCCTTGACCGTGGCGTCGTTGGCGAAGATGAGGCACTCGACGCCGCTGACGCGGCCGATGCCGGTGATCTGCGACGCGGCCGGGGATTCGTCGTTGTACAGACCCTCGGCCGCCAGCGGCGACAGCTCCAGGAAGGGGGTGGCCGGGTCGAGCAACATCTCCACCCGCTCACGGGGCAGCAGCTTGCCCGCCTCGCGGAACTTGCGCGCGCCGCGCTCGCCGCCGCCGGCGGCCGCCCGCGCCTGTCGCTCGGCCAGCTCGTCGATGAGCGCCTGCATGGCGGCGCGGTTGGCGAGGTAGTCGGTGGAGCGGGGGGAGAGGGAGGACTTGATAAGAGTCACGGAACGTTCCTGACTGATGATCCAAGAGCGTCGTTGTGCGGGCAATTTAGTATTAATACTCCGAAAGCTGATCAAGATCATCTAAATCTCGAGGCCGGCCGGCTGATCGCTTCGCGCGCCGAAGACCCTCAAGGTCGATGAAGTTAACTTTAAGACCATCAATAGTAGTTTCTACACGATCCTCAAAGCACTGCTCGAATTCCATATCCTCCAAGCCTATGAGAATATCGATTCGCGAAGGAGGATAACCCAGTTGAATGGTGGTGTTCGGTTCAAGGAAGTCTTTAGCTGTAAGACCAAGAGAGGCAAAGCCGAACTGGTGCAAAGCAGCGACGATCTTTCGGGCATTGGTTTCATCAATCAACACCCAGACATCGAGATCCTTGGTGTAGCGAGGATGACCATGAAACGCTACGGCATGACCCCCAATAACCAAGTAGCGAACGTCATTATCGTTTAACGATTGTATAAACTCTCTGAAGTCTTGGTTCCTGACCATATTTCCAAAGATGATATTCTTCTCGGATCTGTTCCAGCGCCTCTAAGCGTTCAATAGGTGGGCGACTTTGCCAATAAGCGAAGTCCGACCCTTGCTCGTCAATGCGCATCTTGCGATAGACGAGGGCGATTTGCCGTGGTTTTTTCAATTGCCGGCCCACGTCAGTCTGAGGACGTGTGTCATCCATAATCAGGTTCTCTACTTCAATACCGTTCAGCCACAATTCGGATTCACTTAGATCGATGTCATCATTCCAGACGATTCCATAGCCGCCTGAGCCTACTTCCACCTGGTTAAATAATGATGATTCACGCAGGGGGTGGAATACCGTTTTCTCGAGCAGAGGCGTGCAATCGTATTCCTTGACTATGCCGTTCTGAAAAGTAACCAGGAGGCGATAATTCGGGAGCGGTTCAACCTGGATGATCTTCGGATATGATTCTACCATGATGGTTCTCTAAACAGCATAGGGCTGAATCGCCGCCAGCGCTTCAGCCTCTTCCTGTTGTGCCTGATAAAGGTCCCAGCGCAATTGCAGGTTCATCCAAAATCCGGCGCTCATTCCAAAAAAGCGCGCCAGCCGCAATGCCGTCGCCGGGGTTATCCCCCGCTTGCCGATGATGATCTCGTTTACCCTTTGGTAGGGAACGTGGATAGCGCCGGCCAATTTCCGCTGAGTCAACCCCATTGGATTGAGGAACTCCTCGAGCAACATTTCGCCGGGGTGGGTCGGCAAACGATTAGTGGGAATATGAATCATATCAGGCCTTCTGATGGGTACGATTCTAGGCCAATTCCAGTAATACTTCGGGGCGTTGCTCGGCGATGCGCAGCAGCGATCGTGCGGGGCCACTTGGCTCCCGGCGGCCCTGTTCCCAATCCTGTACTGTTCTGACGCTGACGCCCATTAATCCGGCAAACGCCGCTTGCGATAGCCCCATGCGCTTTCTGATTTGTTCAGGTGCGGCCGGCGCTTTTAACTCACGAGTCCGTAATCCGTCGATATCGCCGCGCTCGAAGGCTTTGATTTCCCGGATGCCCTCCAGGATCTCAAGCCCAATGTTTCGATCAGTCATGACCTATTTCCTCCGCAATTCGGCTAAGGATGTGGGCGGGAATTGTCTCGCGCTCGGATTTGCTATAAATCGTCAGCATCCAGATCTTATCTTTGGTCACCTGCCAAAAGTAGATTATTCGTACCCCGCCACTTTTTCCCTTGCCGGCGGCCGCCCACCGGAGCTTTCTAACCCCGCCAGTACCCCGTATGATCTGTCCGGCATCCGGCCGCTCTACAAGAAACATCTGGAGACCCCAATATTCATCGTCGGTTAGATAGTGGCCGACGTACTTGGTGAAGGTGGTGGTCTCGACAAAAACCATGGCGTTGTCTCATTAGATTATACGGCACAGCCGTATACCTTGTCAATAGCGCTTCCGTCTTACCCTCACTGAAATCGCGGCAGTTGCAGCATCTCTCGCGCCTCCGCCACAGTCGCCACCTCGCCGCCCACCAGCCGCACCAGCTCGGCCGCTTTGCCCACCAGCTCGCCGTTCGACCGCGCCAGCTGCCCCGGGGCGACGTAGAGATTGTCCTCCAGCCCCACGCGCACGTTGCCGCCCAGCGAGACGGCCGCGGCCGCCAGCGGCCATTGCCGCGCGCCGATGCCGATCACCTGCCAGTGAACCTTGTCGGGGGCGCCCGCGGGCAGGTTGTCCACCTGCTGGACGAGGTGTTTGGTGGTGCCGGGGATGCCCCCCAGCACGCCCATGATCAGGCTGAACTGATACGGCGGCCGCAACACGCCCATATCGATGAGCGGCGCGGCGTTGTGGATGTGGCCGGTGTCGAAGCATTCCATCTCCGGCCGTGTGCCGGCGGCGTTCATCGCCTCCAGGAAGAACAGGATGTCGCCGAACGGGTTGGCGAAGACGTGGTCGTGGTAGAACGCCTTGTTCTTTTCGGAGTAGATGGCGTAGTTCATGCTGCCCATGTTCAGCGCGGCCATGTCGGGGCGCAGGGCGGCGATGTGGGCCACGCGCTCCTCGCGGGAAATGCTGATCGCGCCGGTGGAGTAGTTGATGATGACGTCGGGGCAACGGGCGCGCACGGCGGCATCGATGCGGGCGTAGGTGTCGACGTCGTAGGCCGGGCGGCCGTCGTCCTGCCGGGCGTGGATGTGGACGATGGCGGCCCCGGCCTCCACGCTGCGTCGCGCCTCCTCGGCGATCTCGTCCGGCGTGTAGGGGATGGCCGGGGATTGGGCGCGAGTGGTCAGCACGCCGGTCAGGGCGGCGGTGAGGATGGTTTTGGTCATGATACGCTTCTTTCCCCTCGATTCATTTGCAATTTAACAGGTGTTCAAAACAGCTTGAACAGGCGTGATTGATCCGGCCTGAGGGTAATGTTATGGTATCTGCCCGGAGGATCAAAATATGTCTTTTTCAATCGAGGAACAGTTGCCGGCCCTTTATGTGATCAACATTTATGATGAGCACATATCCCTTGCACGCACCAAACAGCTGTTTGCCGCCGTCGACGAACTGCTGCTGCGCGAGGGCAAGTTTGGGGTGGTGATGCATTACAAGTTCGACGAGGCCCATCCCGACAGCGACGATTTCGACAAGGATTTTGACGGCGAGATCGACGACGACGATCATCATCACCACAACAACCACAAGCATCACCACGAGCCGGGCTTGGCCAAGGTGCAAAAGGCGTGGATGGTTGCCAACAGGGAGCGCCTGGAGCGGGATTGCGTCGGCATGGCCATTATCAGCGCCAACAGCAAGTTCGTCGCCTTCTACGCGCCGCTGGCCAACAAGATCATCAGCCGCATGTATCGCTGCCCCGGGGCGATGTTCGGCGATTTCGACAAGGGGCTGGCGTGGGTGCAGGTCAGGATGCCGCAGCCGGTCGTATGAGTGAGTGGGGCGCTCCGGCCGGGTGGCGCTACTAACCCTTGTAACGGCGGACTGTCTTTTCGATTAGCTGGTAGCGGCCGTTGACCTGACGGATAGCGTCCTGGAATCGTTTGTCGTATTCAGTTTCCCGTTTCAGGAGCATGATGTTGATGTACTGCTCCAGATCGTTGAACCGGCCCTCCACCATCTGTAACGTCTCCTCGCGCGCCAGTTTCTCCGCCAGAGCCATCTGCACATACTGATTCAGGGAGACGCCGTCGTCTTTGGCCAACTTCTTGATCCGCTCGTGGAGCGAATCCGGAACCCGCAAGGTAATCACGTTGCTCATCGAATGACTCCTGATGTCGCCCGACCGAGTGCTGTCGAATACGCCGTCGCCCGTGCCGTCAAAATGGGAAATAAACGACCCCCTCTCCCGGGGATTATTTTAATTACTTGATTAATTACCGAGAGCATCCGCATATATATACTATAATGATATATTATAGAATATATGTTCTATGTCAATAGATAGCATCAAGGGAATTAATCAAGTAAAGCAAGTTAAAGGCTGGGACAGGGGGTACGGTTTTCGGCGTTTTGACGGCGCGGGCGGGGGCGTGGGCGATAGCAGGGGCGATCTTCACGACCATGACCATCGAATCCGAGCACGTCGGGCCGCTCTATGCCGGAACGGCCGTTGGCTTCGCCTTCGCGTTCAGCAGCGCCGGAAATCTCGTCGCTCCGCCCGTGGGGAACAGCCTGGCTACGCTATGGCCGGGCGCGCCTTTTGCCTTCTGGGCTTTGCTGGCGGTTTTGGGGTTTGTTTGT
>JAGOZU010000091.1 GCA_018058545.1 Promineifilum sp.
CATCAAGTCGACCGGCCGGAAGGCTGTGCTGTGGGGGGGGGCTCCAAGGGGGTTGCCTTCCTGACGACCCTCGGCCAGACTCTGGCGGATATCGCCTGTGCCGTCGATATCAATCCCATCAAGACCGGCACCTTCATGGCCGGAACCGGACAGGAGATCGTTGCGCCGTTATTTCTGAAGACATATCGCCCGGATGTGGTCATCATCATGAACCCCGTCTATCGTGAAGAAATCAGCCGCGACCTGGAAGCTATGGGCCTTTCGCCGGAAATCCGAACCTTGTAGGCGACCGCGACTATCAATTACCAGCTATGAATAAATCACTCCCCATATGTCCCGGCTCCGAGGTTATACCTCTCATCGAGATGAGCCGACTGCCTGTTCATTGCAATGTGCTCTGGCCCACGCGCGAGGCGGCCATTGATGCCCCTCGCGGCGATATTCATCTGACTTTCTTCCCCGAATGCGGCCATACCTGCAACCTGGCATTCAACCCGTCCCTGATGGAGTACACCCAGGAGTACGAGAACTCACTTCACTTCTCGCCCCGTTTCCAGGAGTATGCCACCTCGCTGGCCCGCAATCTAATCGACAAGTACGATTTGCACGACAAGGATATCGTCGAGATTGGTGCGGGGAAAGGCGACTTCCTAATCATGTTGTCGGAAATGGGGGGGAACCGCGGCTGGGGTTATGACCCGAGCTATGTGCCGGAGGAGGGCTATACTGCGCCAAACGTAACCTTCGTCCAGGATTTCTACAGTGAGAAATACACGCATCAACGGGCCGATCTCATCGTATGCCGTCATGTACTGGAGCATATCGAGGATCCCGATGGCTTTATCGATCAGGTGCGTCGAGCTGTCGGCGATCAGCAATCGGTCGTCTTCTTTGAAGTCCCCAACTCCTTGTGGACCCTTAGGCAGGGTGGCATCTGGGACATCATCTATGAGCATTGCTCCTACTTTAGCCCTCTCTCTCTGGCCTATCTCTTTCGCAAGCATGGCTTCCGCGTGCTGGCCGTCAATGAAGTATTCGGCGGACAATTTCTGACTATCGAAGCCGAGCCGGAGCAGGAGGGCAGGGGAGGAGGAGAGCAGGGGAGCGGAGGAGAATTTCAAGATGAACTCGATGCGTTGGCAGCCGACGCCCGCGCTTTCGCCGAGAACTATCGCGCCAAGCGCGACGAATGGCAGACCCGACTCCGTTCGCTGGCGGCCGCCGGCAAGCGTGGCGTCGTCTGGGGTGCCGGCTCCAAGGGGGTGACGTTCCTCAATGCGATGGACGCAGGCGATGAGATCGTTGCCGTCGTCGACATCAACCCGCGCAAGCAGGGAAAGTTCGTCGCCGGTACGGGTCAGCAAATCATCCCGCCCGGCCAATTGGCTGAAATCCAACCCGATTTCGTCATCATCATGAACGCCAATTATCGCGAGGAGATTGGCGGAATGTTGAAAGAAGTTGGGGTGAACTCCGAGATTCTGGTAGCGTAATATGAGGGTGATCGCGGAAGAGGGAATGTCGGTCCGGCGGGTCGCATTAGGTATAGGTATCAACCCTCGCGCTGGCCTGCCTATGCCGGATGTCAAGACATCAGCGCTATCTGAGCGTCGGCTGTTTGCGTTCGTGGCGCACTTGTCACCCGGCGATCCTTGGCTATAATACTTCCTTGGCGGAAAGGTACGACGTTATCGGCACGACGGCCTTTCGGCTGAGGTAATATATCTCTCAATCGAACGACATTAATTTACGGAGGATAGAGATGCCCTTGACTGTGGCAGAGAAAGCCGAATTAATTGGCAATTTTGCAACGCACGAAGGCGACACCGGTTCGCCTGAGGTACAAATCGCGCTCATGGACAAGCGAATTCGCCAGCTCCAGGAGCACCTGAACGTCCACAAGCATGATGAAAGCTCCCGGCGCGGGTTGCTCAAGCTGGTGGGCAAGCGTCGGCGCATGTTGGCTTATTTGCGCAAGGAACACCCGGATCGTTATCGCGAGATCATCGGCCGTCTGGGCCTGCGCCGTTAATTAAAAACTGGAAATGTGAAAAGGGCGAAGTCAAATTCGCCCTTTTTATCGGAGTAGATCACCGGCAAGGTTTAGGAATTGGGTATTGTCGCTTACCCTACGGCAGGGTGTAAGAGCCAATCCCCAGTCCCTAACTCACGATCTACTCCTCTATCAACTTATGCGGGATCGCCTATCCTGACAAGAGCATCCGCAGTGCGATGAACGGCAGCGCCGATTTGGCTGCCTGTTCGCCGTTTCTGCTGCTTTGGTTTGGCCGGCACCGCGAATTGCATTGAGGAAAGTTGGAATGAACCAAGATTCTGTATTTACCACAACCGTGGGGGGGCACAAGCTGACCATCGCGACCGGTAAACTGGCTGAACAGGCCGGCGGCGCGATCACCCTGCAAGTCGGCGAGTCGATGCTCCTGGCCACGGCCACGATGTCGAAGAATATCCGCGAGGGGCTGGACTTTTTCCCGCTCAGCGTCGACTTCGAGGAGAAGATGTACGCGGCCGGACGCATCCCGGGCGGATTCTTCCGCCGCGAGGGCAAGCCGACCACCGAGGCTGTGTTGACCTCCCGCCTGACTGACCGCCCGCTGCGGCCGTTGTTCCCCGACGGCATGCGCAATGAGGTGCAAGTCATTGTCACAACCCTGTCTTCGGACAGCATCCATCACCTGGATATCATGTCGGTCAATGCCGCCAGCGCCGCGTTGACCGTCTCCGATGTACCCTGGAATGGCCCGGTTGGAGCGGTTCGCGTCGGCTACATTGATGGCGAGCTTGTCGCCGATCCGACCATCCCTGAGATGGCCAACAGCACGCTTGATCTGCGTATTGCCGGCACGCGCGACGCCATCATCATGGTCGAAGCGGCCGCAGATGAGATCCCCGAAGACCTTATTGTCGAGGCCTTGGCTTTCGGCCACCAGGCCCTCCAGCCGATCATCACCCTGCTGGAGGAGATGCGCGCCGCCGTCGGCAAGGAAAAGCGCCAGCCGACCATATCCGAGATCGATCCGGCCATCGTCGAGGCGACCCAAAACCGCATCGATAATCGCATCGCCAAGGTCATCGCCAATACGATCGAGCGTGAGGATCGTAACGAATCACTCGACCAGCTGCGCGAGGAAGTTGTCAACAGCTTTATAGCGGAGGATGAGTCGATCGATCCCAAGAGCGTGCGTGAGGTCTTCTCTGATGAGATTAAGAAGGCCGTTCGTCATCGCATCCTCTATGACGGTATCCGGCCCGACGGCCGCGATTATACGACCATTCGCTCTCTTTCGTCCGAGGTGGGAATTAGCCCGCGCGCCCATGGCTCCGGTCTGTTCCAGCGCGGGCAAACCCAGGTCTTGTCCATCGTCGCTCTGGGCACGCCGCGTGAGGCCCAGAAGCTCGATGGGCTGTCGCCCGAAGATAGCCGTCGTTATATGCATCATTACAATTTTCCGCCATTCTCCACCGGTGAGACGTGGCCCATGCGTGGTCCCCGCCGCCGCGAGATCGGTCATGGTGCGTTGGCCGAGAACGCCCTCCTGCCGATGATCCCTTCGGAAGACGAGTTCCCCTATACCATTCGTGTCGTGTCCGAGGTTTTGTCCTCGAACGGCAGCACCAGCCAGGCCAGCGTTTGTGCTTCCAGCTTGGCCCTGATGGACGCTGGTGTGCCGATCAAGCGGCCGGTCGGCGGTGTGGCTATGGGACTGATCACCGACGGCAAGAAGTATGCCGTTCTGACCGATATCCAGGGACTGGAAGATCATCTGGGCGACATGGACTTCAAGGTCGCCGGCACCAGCGAAGGCATTACCGCCCTGCAGATGGACATCAAGATCAGCGGCCTCGACATGGACATCATGAAGGAAGCTCTGGGCCAGGCTCATGTCGGCCGCCTGGAGATTCTGGAATCGATGCGGCAGACGATTCCCGCCCCCCGTAAGGAGCTTAGCCTCTATGCCCCGCGCATGCTGACCATCAAGATCGACCCCGAGAAAATCGGCGCGGTCATTGGCAAGGGCGGCGCGACCATTCGTGGCCTGGAAGAAGAGTTCGAAGTCTCCGTTGACATTCAGGAAGACGGCACGGTCTTCGTGGCTGGGGTTGACGGCCAGAAGGCCGAGGCTGCTCTTGAGCGCATTCATATGCTGACTCACGATCCTGATCTCGGAGAAATCTTCACCGGTAAAGTCGTCCGCATCACCGATTTTGGCGTATTCGTTGAACTGGCTCCCGGCCAGGACGGCATGGTCCACATTTCCCAGCTGGCATCCGAGCACCTGCAACGTGTTGAAGATGCGGTGCAGATGGGGGATGAAATCATGGTCATGGTTACCGATGTCAGCAGTGAGGGCAAGATTCGCTTGTCTCGTCGCGCCGTGCTTGAGGGCTGGTCTCTGGATGAGGCCCGCGCCCAGGATGCTGTTCGCAAGGGCAGTGGCCCGCGCAGCGGCAATGGCGACCGTCGTGGTGGCGGCGACCGTCGCGGCGGCGGCGACCGCGGTGGCGATCGTGGCGGTCGTCCTCAACGTCGCTAATCTGAAAGTCAGAACCAAAGGGGATAACGGGCGGTGCTCGTTGTCCCTTTAGTTCTCTTTTGGGTCAGGAGCACCAACTGATGAAAAAAATAGGATTGTTCCTCTTGTTACTGCTGCCGTTGACGCTGATAATCGCTACGGCTTGCAGTTCAACCCAATCGGGGTTGATGGAGCAGGAGGGACTTGAAGGGCCTTCAGCAAAGGCCACCACGCCCGCCGATTCCAATGGGGCCGGAGAGGCAGCGACTGGTGCATCGGCCGCTGAGCCTGGAGCTACCTCAGGCGAGACCGATGCCGGCGATCCGACCCTGCCGCGCGAACGCGACTGGAAACTCGGCAATGTGGTCGATCCCGTGGTGACGATTATCGAATACGGCGATTTCCAATGTCCCGGTTGCGCCGGATTCGCTCCCCTTCTGAAGCAATTAGCCGACGCGCATCCCGATGATTTGCAGGTGATTTTTCGCCATTTCCCGCTGACGAGCATCCATCCCAATGCTCAAAAGTCGTCCGAGGCGGCCGAGGCTGCCGGCGCGCAGGGAAAATTCTGGGACTACCACGACCTGCTATTTCAGCGCCAGAATGAATGGAGCGGCCTGGATGCCGCCTCCGCTCGTGACTATTTCATCGCCCTGGCCAAGGAACTTGGCCTCGATGCCGATCGCTTCACCACTGAATTGGATGATGGAACCTATGCCGGGTACGTCTCCAGTTTGGAGCAAGAGGCCATCGGCCTGGGGTTGCCCGGCACACCATCGGCAATTGTCAACGGCCGTCCCGTTCCGGGCGAGAGTCTGCCCCGGGATTTGGAAACCTGGGAACAGTTTATAATCGAGGAAATAACTATGAAAGATTTGGCGGCTCGCCAGTACAAGAACGCACCGGAGATGACCATCAACAAAGATGCGCAATACCTTGCTCACGTCAAGATGGCTTCCGGCAAGACGTTCACCATTGAATTATTGCCCAAGTCCGCGCCTCAGACGGTCAATAGCTTTGTCTTCCTGGCTCGTAACGGCTGGTTTGATAACGTCACGTTCCACCGGGTCATCCCCGGCTTTGTGGCCCAGACGGGCGACCCTAGCGGCACCGGCCGAGGCGGCCCCGGCTATTACATTCCCAACGAGATTGACCGGAGCCTTTCGCATAATTCCAAGGGTGTCGTCGCTATGGCCAATGCCGGCCCCAATACCAACGGCAGCCAATGGTACATTACCTATGGCGATGTGAGCCAGCTGGATGGTTCCTACACGATCTTCGGTCGTGTCATCGAAGGAATGGACGTCGTCGAGGCAATCACGCCCCGCGATCCGCAACGTAACCCCAACGCACCGGCGGGCGACCTGATTTCGACCATCACCATTGAAGAGATTCTGCCATAGTATTTAACCAGGTACCGGCCGGATTGTCCCAGCCGGTTTAGCATTAAAAAGGATGCTCAAATGACTCGACGGTCGTTGTCTCCGACTGAGCCGTTAGTCGAGCGGAATCAATACCGGCAGCGCGGCCGAATCCAAAGTCAAATCCCCGATTTCGAGGAAGTTCGGCCGCGTCTGCCTGTCCCTTTGTTCCCCGAAGATCCTGGCTGGGAGAAACTTTACTGGTCGGCCTGGGATGACTTGTGGGGCCGGTTCCGCCTTCCCAATGAAGGCTCCTCCTTGATTACCGGATTCACCCTGCCTAAGCCCGGCGGCAATATCGAGTTGTCGACCGCCACGCTGGTGACCCAGTTGTCCGGCTATATCCCCGGCACTTTTAGCCTCATTGACTTTCTCGACAACTTCTATGCCGTTCAGCATGATGACGGCTTCATATGTCGTGAGGTGGACTCGGAGACAGGCGAGGATCTGTTTTATCCCTTTGAGCCAAACAGCACCGGCCCCAATCTCCTCGCCTTTGCTGAATGGCGGCACTTTCGTTTAACCGGCGATAAGGAGCGTATAGCGGAAGTATTCTGGCCTTTGATTGCCTATCATCGCTGGTGTCGGGCAAATCGTACCTGGCCGAATGGTCTGTACTGGACGACCGGCTACGCTTCCTCTCTAATCAATCAGCCGCGTGTACCCGGCGGCCGTTACCACCATCGGCATTGGGCCTGGATCGATGCCAGCGCCCAGGCAGCTCTCAGTTGCACATTGCTCGAAAGGATGGCTGTTTTGTTGGGTGAGCAAGATCTGGCTGAGGAGATCGCCGCCGAACGCGCGATCCTTCATCGCTCAATTAACGAAGGTATGTGGAATTCAACTATCTCTTTCTATCAGGACGTTGACCGCAATGGCCGTTTCAGTTCGGTCAAGAGCCTCGCTGCCTATTGGGCATTGATGGACGGCCAACTTGTCCCCAAGGAACGGATATCGGAGTTCGTCCAGCATCTGCGGGATTCTTGGTCTTTTCGCGTCCCTCATGTTCTTCCCAGCCTGTCGGCCGATAGTGAGGCCTATAACGGCCGCACAGGGAACGGCTGGCGTGGTGCGGTGTGGCCGTCCTTAACCTATATGGTGTTACGTGGCCTCAAGATAGCTGAGAATCATATGCTGGCCCATCAGCTGGCGCTCAATCATGTTGATACCGTATGCCGTGTGTTCGAAAGCACGGGTGATTTCTGGGAGAATTACCTGCCTGAAGCGCCCGGACCGGCTGAGCCCGCCAATATTGATCAGACCGGAAAGACACCGTCGGCCGTTATCGCCATGCTGCTGGAGGATGTCCTGGGGATTTCGGTTGATTGGCCGCTGCGGCAAGTCACGTGGCGACGTTATCTTGAGCGTGAACGAACATATGGTGTAAAGAACTTGCCGCTAGGAAACGAGGGAACGCTGGACTTGCTGGGTGACGGGGAGACTGTCCACATTCGCACCGATGTTCCGTTCACCTTTACGGTTTACCAGGGGCAAGATGTCGTTCAGACGGCCATGCCGGCCGGCGATCTTGAGCTTTCGCTGGAATAAGAGCCGCCACGCGGGAAGGGACATTCCCCAATTTCTATGTATGGCTTCACAGTGGCCACTATCAACCTGAGCGGCCGAACTAACCGGTGGCTGGCGCGTCGCCATCTGCTCGTCGGCCAACTGGTCGATGCGAGGCCCGATATCGTCGCCCTGCAAGAAATTAGCCTATCCATCGGCCAGGGAGTGTGGCTTGCACGGCAGGTCAACATTCGCTTGACAGGCGATTCCCGCCGTCCCTATCGCATTGTTCAGGCCCGCCATTCCCAATTCCGTCGCTTTTTTACTGCTGTGGGCATCATGTCCCTTCTGCCCATTATTTACCACGATTCGTTAACGCTCGGCGTCAACGGTCAAGTCGCCATCAGAGCCAATATCGAGTTACCGGCAGGAGCCGCCGGTTCAAGGCGCCAGTCACTTGACTTTGTCTCCGTTCGCTTGCATCATGGTGCCGGTGGCGACCAGACCCGACTTGAGGAAGTAATGGATCTCGTCGGCTGGTTAAATGAGAAACGACGAGTTCCATTGCAGGTGATTGCCGGAGATTTTGGCGGAGCTTCGAACAAGCAAGCCGTTGCGTATATGCGTCAGTCATATCGCTCCGTCTATGCCGAAGCACACGGGCGCGATCCGCTGGCGACGTATCCAACCAGCCTGCTGCAACCGCAGCCGGTTCCGGCGGAATGTCTGGACTATGTGTTTGTCTCGCCCGCGGTGCACAGAGTGACGGCCGCTGCCATTTTTGGCGACAAATCGTCCGTCGATGATGATAAACTATATCCCTCCGACCACGTTGGTCTGATGGTTGGCCTGGAGGTTTAGGTAACGAGTGGAAAAGCGTAAAGAGTTAATCTCAGTTGTCGCGCCGGTCTATAACGAGGAGGTAGTCCTCGATACTCTCTATGAGAGGGTTAAGGCCGTTATGGTTGGCGCTGGAGAAGAATGGGAGCTTGTCCTGGTTAATGATGGCAGTCGTGATAAGTCGGCCGAGGTAATTGCCCGGTTGCACGAGCGTGATCCGCGGGTCAAGGGCGTTAGCTTCTCCCGGAATTTCGGTTTCCAGATCGCCGCAACCGCCGGTTTGGATTTCTCCCGAGGCGATGCGGTGATCCTGACCGACGCCGATCTGCAGGATCCACCCGAGGTTTATCCGGCGATGCTTGCGCAGTGGCGTGCAGGTTATGATGTGGTTTACGGCGTCAGAGCCAGTCGGGAAGGGGAGACATGGTTTAAACTGGCTACAGCCAAGCTCTTCTACCGCCTCATCCATCGCATCACCAGCATCAACATCCCTCTCGATACCGGCGATTTTCGGCTAATGGATCGCCGCGTCATCAACTCGTTACGTGGCATGAACGAGCGCAATCGCTTTCTGCGTGGCATGATTCCGTGGATCGGATTCAGGCAAATTGGGGTGGAGTATCATCGGGAGGCCCGCTACGCCGGAGAGGCCAAATTCACCAGCGTGAAGAAAATGCTGCCCTTCGCTCTCGATGCCATCACCAGCTTCTCCTACTTTCCACTTCAGTTGGCGACGATTCTTGGTTTCATCACCGCGGCGGTCAGTGTCATCGGCATCCTGGCGGTGATCCTGATTCGCCTATTGGCTCCGCACGAACCGCTCTTGGGTCAGGCTACCACACTGGTCGTCGTCCTGTTTCTGGGGAGTGTGCAACTCATCAGCCTGGGTATCATCGGTGAGTACCTTGGCCGCATCTACGATGAGGTCAAGGGCCGTCCGCTCTATCTGATTCAGGATAGCTGGGGGTTGGATGAGTCGCCGCTTGGCCGATTTGACCCGCCAATGGATATCAACAACGTCACCGGATAATGACCTTGAAGATCAGCCGCCGATCTCCGACATAACACGATTCATGGGGATGATATCTTTATCCAATTGATGGCCCCAGGGCTTCCACCAGATCCCTTCCCTGAGGATGTCGATCATCTCGTTGTCGGTGGCCCCTGCCCGGAGTGGTGTCAGTAAATCGACCTCTTTCTCGCTCAACAGGCAAAGGCGCAGGCGGCCGTCAGCCGTCAGTCGCGTTCGGTTGCAACTGGCACAAAACGGATGGCTGACGGAGCTGATGAATCCGATTCGCCCCGGCGCGCCCGCCAAACTGAACAGACGCGCCTCGCCGTCCAGCTTGCCGGGATCGACTGGTGTCAGTGGCCCCAATCCCTGTTCGATCGTTCTGATAAGTTCATTCTCGGTTACAACGCCCGCTAACTGGAAATCGGCCACATCGCCAAACGGCATCATCTCGATGAAACGAATCTGCCACGGTCGATTCAGGCTCAGGCGTGCCAGCTCGATGACATCTTCCGTGTCGTTATAATTGCGGACGACGACGGCGTTGAGCTTGATCTCCAGGCCGGCTTTCTCGGCCGCCTCGATTCCTTCCCATACATCCTCGACTTTGCCCCAACGAGTCATCTTCTTGAACTTGTCGGGATCAAGGGAATCGATGCTGATGTTGACCCGGCGCAATCCCGCCCTGGCCAGAGGCTCCGCCAGGCGACTGAGCAATATTCCGTTCGTTGTCATGGCGACCATATCCACACCGGGTGTCGCCTGCATGCCTTGCACGATCTTGACCAGATTAGCCCGCACTGTCGGCTCTCCCCCTGTCAGCCGGAATTTGCGGAATCCAATTTTGGTGAAAAGATTGACCAACCGCAGAATTTCATCGTCCTGAAGCAACTCGTTGTGCGGCCGAAAGATCATATGTTCGGGCATACAGTAGACACAGCGGAGATTACAGCGATCGGTGAGAGATATTCGAAGGTAATTGATATTTCGGCCAAAACGGTCGGGGGCCATGGAGGTAACTTGCCTTGTTCTGAGTTTGCGGTAAGGGTCGCGCCTGTCCCGCTCGGTTGAATCTATCCGAGTTGGATTACGAGGTCAATAAATCCTCGGTTGAATAATTATCAATATTATCATAAAAAATGGCGTATGAGAAGTAGCCGAATCGGCGGCTATCCGGCGGGAACGGAAACAACGATTCGTGCGTCAAGAGATTATAATATAAATGCAATTATGAGGCGTACACCCTCTTCAATAAGGTTAGAGTGTCAAGTTGAATAGACAGTCATTATTACCGGGCTGGCTCAGCGCCCTGCTATCGATCGCATTTGTGATATCGGCCGGAGCCGTTTTGTTTTTCGCCTATCTCACGGTCCAACACCTCCTCAGTCAGCCCTCCGAGACGGCCGAGAGCGTGGAGCAGCAGGGTGAGGTCTCTGCGGAAGGCGGGGGTGCGTTGGCCCCGGTCCCGATCGTCGAAGGAGCCACCTCGATAGCGCCGACCCCGCTGCCGACACTGGTCGCGTGGGAAGGGGACGATCGCGTCAATATCCTGTTGCTGGGGATCGACCGGCGGCCGGGTGAGGCATTTGTCTCACGAACCGACTCGATGATGGTCATCTCAGTTGATCCGAAGAGTGATTCGGCTTCGGTGCTCTCCATTCCTCGCGATCTTTATGTCCAGATCCCCGGATATGGCCAGGATCGAATCAACACCGCGCTGGTCTACGGGGCGCGGGAAGGCGATTACCTCGATGGTGCGGTACTGGCCATGCAGACCGTCTCGTACAACCTGAATATCCCGATCCATCATTTCGTCATGGTGGACTTTGGCGCATTCACTCGTTTCATTGATACTCTCGGCGGCGTCGACATCGAAGTTCCTTACGACATCAATGATTCCATGTATCCGGATATGGACTACGGCTATGATCCTCTCTACATTCCCGCTGGTTTGAATCATTTTGATGGCACGCTGGCCTTGAAGTATGCTCGCACACGTCATGCCGATAGCGATTTTAACCGTGCCTACCGCCAGCAACAGGTGCTTTTTGCCGCCCGCAACAAGGCACGAAGTTTGGGCTTGGGCGAATTGCTGTTGCGTGCGCCGTCGCTCTATCGTGATCTGGAGGGCGGTATCCGCACTGACTTTAGTCTGGAGGAACTCCTGCGCCTGGCTAAAACGGTGGGCGATATCCCCTCAGATAGTTTGCAAAGCGCTGTACTCGATCAGGAGTATGTGACCAGCTTCCGCACGCCTGGCGGTGCCTCTGTGTTGTTGCTTAATACCGAAACGGCTCTGCCGATGATCCGCACCCTGTTTGGCAATTGATCAGATACAATTTACTCTGACAATCGTCCCGACGACCTCGCTGGAAGCGGGCTTCAGAGGAATCTTAAGATCAGGCGTCTATATTTGAGGTCATTCGAAGAGATATTTCGTAATTGAGCAGCCACATGATGAATCACATCCAGTTCAAAGAACGCCTGCAACAAGGCCCGATCCTGATGGATGGCGCATTCGGTACGGTTCTCCACGACCGTGGCGTGGCCATCGATCAGTCATTCGATTCTGTCAATCTCAGTAATCCCGCCCTCGTGGCCGAGATCCATCGGTCTTATATCGATGCCGGATCTGACCTTATTGAAACCAATTCCTTTGGAGCCAACCGGTACAAACTGGCTGAATTCGGTCTGCAGGACAAGGTGGGGGAGGTCAACCGCGCGGCCGTTGCTATCGCTCGCCAGGTCATCGCCGACTCACATCGGGAAGTCCTGCTGGCTGGATCTGTTGGGCCACTGGGTGTGCGCCTGGCTCCCCTCGGCCGCGTCACATTCGCCGAGGCAGTCGAGGCTTTTACCGAGCAGATTAACGCATTGGTTATGGCCGAGCTGCAAGGGATCGATGTGCTGATTATCGAGACTATGTCCGATGTCAAGGAGATCGAAGCCGCCGTTGCGGCAGCTCGATCCGTCAGCGTCGATATCCCCATCATCGTCGAAATGACCTTTACGCGGGATGACAAAACCATCCTTGGCTATCCACCTGACGCCATCGCTACCGATCTGACCAAGCTCGATGTCGATGCTGTGGGCATTAACTGTTCCGGCGGCCCAGCCCAGGTCCTGCGCCTTATCAGCATTGTCCGCCAATTGGCGCCGGACATGCCGGTCTCGGCTTCGCCCAATGCCGGCTGGCCGGAGCAGATGGGGGGCGGGCGTGTCGTCTATCCGGCTACGCCCGACTATTTCGGCGGCTACGCTCGGGCGTTCATCGAGGCCGGGGTCAACCTGATTGGCGGATGTTGCGGAACCACTTCAGCACATATACAAGCCATGCGCCATGCGCTGGACACCCCCGGCGATAGTCCCTATACCATTGGCGAAGTTCGTCTGGTGAGCCGCCCAGGTAAGGCGACGGTCGCTGTAAGCGATCGGCCGACCCAGCTGGCGCAACATCTGGAACAGAAAAAGCTCGTACTAACGGTCGAGATGAATCCTCCCAAGGGTGTCGCCCCCGAACGTTTGCTCGCCGGGGCGCGTATGTTACGTGACGCCGGGGCGAACCTCCTCAACATAGCCGATAGCCCGTTGGCTCGCATGCGAATGAGCGCCTGGGCGGCCGCCTATCTGGTGCAGAGGGACATCGGCGTAGAGACGGTCCTTCACTTTCCGACGCGCGGTCGCAATCTCCTCCGCATTCAGGGCGACTTGCTGGCCGCTCATGCCATGGGAATCCGCAATCTGTTTGTTGCTATGGGCGACCCGACGCGTATCGGCGACTTCCCCGAGGCGACCGACTCTTATGACATCGTGCCGACCGGCCTCATTGAGTTGATCAAAAACCAGTTCAATCAGGGACTTGATAAAGCGGGACAGTCTATTGACCAGCCCACATCCTTTGTGGTTGGTTGCGCATTGAGTCTGACTCCCAAGGATGTCGAGGCAGAGCTGAAGCTGCTGCGCAAGAAGGTCGAACATGGCGCGGACTTCGCTCTGACGCAACCGGTGTTTGATCCCCAGGCAGCAATTGAGTTTCTGTCGGCTTATGAGCGAACCTACGGCGAACCACCACCGCCCATCCTGGCGGGCATCAAGCCACTGTATAACAGCCGTAACGCCGATTTCCTGCACAATGAGGTGCCGGGGCTATATATCCCCAAGGAGCAGCGAGAGCGCATGCGACTGGCTCAGGCGCCTCAGGCCGAAGGAGTCGAGATCGCCCGCGAGATCGCCCAGACATTACGGCCGTATGTGAATGGCTATTACTTCATGCCCGCGTTCGGCCGCTACGATCTCGTGGCCGATGTGCTGGACGTACTCCGTCAGGATTAGCGACTTCCTGACCGCCTCGCCGGTCGATTAT
>JAGOZU010000092.1 GCA_018058545.1 Promineifilum sp.
TTATGAGATACGTATCCAGGGCATACTGGACGCTCAGCGGGCCGACTGGTTCCCGGGCATGAGCATCCACTCCCTGCCCGAGGGCGATACCGTCCTGGCCGGTCCGGTAGTCGACCAGGCGGCATTGCACAGCTTATTGAGTCGAATACGCGATCTGGGCGTGCCGCTCATCTCCGTACAACGGATAGAGCCACCACCCACATCCTCAAGCATGACAGGAGAGCCATGACCCGTTCACACAGAATAATCCTTATCCTGACCGTCGGTGCATTCATCACCTTGATGAGCATCTTCGTCACCGGCTTCATCAGCTTGCGCCTGGCCAATTGGGGCCTGAGCCGCATCACCGAAGATGAACCGACCACAGTCGCCGAAGTTGGCCGTTCGATTGCCGGCTATGATGTCCCCGCTCACTACCAGGGGGAATACGCCATGCAAGTGGCCGACTTCTCGCTGGTTGCCTATCGGAATACGAACCAGGCCGGCCATATCTATCTGATCCAGTTCCCCGAAGCCATCGAAGTCGATCCCGGCGCATTGGCGCAACAACTGCACGAGATGGCCGACACGAACTCATGGACCGAACTGGTCGTTGTCTATCACATCCCCTGTTCGATTCGCGGACAGGAGACGACACTGGTCATCAGTGAAGGGTTCAACCACGACCGGCAGCGCTATCGCTCCGCCAGCGCCGTCTTCGCGGGGAATGAGGGCCAAGCGCTGGTCAACATCAGCGGCCCGGCCGACTCATGGGACCAGGCTATGGTCGATACCTTTGTACAGTCGCTCCATTAGCAACACAGGGAGATAGGCATTGTTAATCCACACTCACGTTTCTTGCACGGGCCGGACAAACAAAGACCGGCCAAACACAGGAGTTTCTCATGAACACATTATCCGGTTCGAATTTGCAGGTTGAATCACCAACCCAAGCCAAACACCCAACTGTCGGGCAGATAGCGCGCCGGGTGGGAGAGGGTATCGTTAAGCTTCTCATCGCTCTGCTGGCGCTATTGCTTGCCCTGCCGGTTATCCTGCTGCCGGGGACGACTGCGGTGCCGTGGTTCGGCTGGCTGGCGCTGGGAATCGTCGATATCGCCTTGCTGGTCATGCTCTTCACCCGCGCCCAGACCCCGGCCCACGTATCGCTTGTCCTCATGGCCATAACCGGCATCTCGATTCTGGCAATCGCCTTGTCGCAATGGTTCGCCGCCACGCCCCCGATTCGTGATTCCGCCGGCCGCCCCATCCCGGGCAGCATCGCCGCGCTGGAAGCCGTGGAACTGAACGGCCGCGATCAATGGATCACCATTCGCGGTCATGATCAGACGAAGCCGGTCCTCCTGTTTCTGGCCGGCGGTCCGGGCGGAAGCCAGTTGGCCGCCAGCCGTAAATTCCTCGGCGAACTGGAGGAACATTTCGTCGTAGTCAACTGGGATCAACCTGGCGCAGGCAAATCATTCCGCGCCACAGACTTCGCCACCCTCACGCCCGAGCAGTACATCGCCGATGGGCACGCCCTGACTCTCCATCTGCAGGAGCGTTTTGGTCAGGAGAAGATCTACATCCTGGGCGAGTCGTGGGGCAGCATCCTCGGGGTTTGGTTGGTGCAGCGTTACCCCGAGCACTATCAGGCTATGATCGGCGCGGCCCAAATGGTAGATTTCCTGGAGACCGACAGCTACGATTACACCCTCGCCATACGGTTGGCCTTCGAAAGCGGTGATTTCGTCAAAGTCGGCAAGCTGATGAGCCAGGGGCCGCCCCCGTATTATGGAGAAGGTGTCGCCTGGAAGGTTGCCGAATATGTCCTCTATCTGAGCCAGCATATGACGCGCAATCCGGCTATCACCGGCCCGGGCTATGACACGCTGGGTGATATCGCCTCGCCTGAATATGGTCTGGTTGACAAGGTCAACTACTTTCGAGGTCTGATCGCTACCATGAATGCGGTCTGGCCCCAACTGTGGGAGGTAGACCTGCGCGAGCAGGCCCCGCGTTTACAGGTGCCGATCTACTTTCTGGAGGGTCGCCACGACGTCAACGCGCCGCCGGCCCTGGTGGAAAGCTATCTCGAGGGCCTAGAAGCCCCGCACAAGGAGCTGATCTGGTTCGAACATTCCGGCCACAGCCCGTGGGTCGATGAGGCTGCCAAGGTAGTCGATATCATGGTCAACACAGTGCTGGCCGACACCCAATGACGGCAGTTTAATAGCATCACTCAGACAAACGGCGCGTCAGATAATGGCGCGCCGTTTGTATTGGAACGATCCGGTTCCTCGCCTCATATATTGCCATCGATCCGCGCCGATTGTGCTATCATGGGACGCAATGCCCCACTTCGGCCCGGAACGATGGATGAACAGTGAACTGACCCAAACCAAAGACAATTGGCGCGAGCGAATCGCCGGGCTACAGGCCCTGCTCGATGAATTGCGCCCGCAACTCATCGACGCCGAGGCCCAACTGGCCGACCGGTTGGCGGCTATCAGCGCCTTTGAATTCCGGGTTCGCGCCCGCCTGGAGTCCCTCAGCCGGCGGCTCGACGCCCTGCAAGCCGATATCGATGACCTGCGCCGCCAATTGCGCCGCCGTTCGGCCGATTGGCTGGAGCAGGGTCTCGGGCAATCGGAGCAGGAGCCGTCCGAAGAGGCATGGCGCTTTGAAGAAAACACCGCCTCGGAGGGTTCCTTTCGCTATCGCGCCGGAGCGGAAACGCCCCGCCCCGCGCCGGAAGGCAAGCGTCTGGTTTCGCTGAAGCAGCTCTATCGACAACTTGCCCGCCGGTTTCACCCCGACCTGGCCCTGAACGAAGCTGATCGCGCCTACCGCACCGACCTGATGATCGCCATCAATGCCGCCTATACGGCCGGCAATCTGGAAGCGCTGGAGCGGCTGGCCAACGAGCCGGACAGCATCTCCAGCGTCCCGCAAACGCCGGACGAACTGGCGGCGGCGCTGGAGCATGAAGTCGAGCGGTGTCGTCTCCGTCTGCGCGAGATCGGCGAAGAGCTGGCGATGCTGGAACAACATCACAGCGCGCGCCTGATGAGGCGGGCCGAACAGGCCGAGGCGCAAGGACGCGATCTGCTGGCCGAACTGGCGGCCGACCTGCGCCACCGTATCGCCGAGAAGCTGGTTGAACGGGATGTGCTGGAAACCCAGCTGGATGAGCTGGACGGGGAAGGAGTGGAGATGAACGCCACCGATCTGGCCGACATCGTCTATAACCTCGGTCTGGAGCAGGCGGACGAAGGCGATCTGTTCGGCAATGGCGGCGGCTGGCGGCCGCGCAAACCGCGCCCCTGGCAGTCTAACGATGGCGAAGAAGAGGACGACTTTCCTGACGACGCCTATTGACACCCACAGCGGCCGTTACGGCCCGTAGAGGTCGAGGACTGGGGCGTAAGTGGCGTTACAAACCTCCGGTCGCGGGCAGCCTTCCAGCGGCAACTCCGGAACATCGTCGAAATTATAAGCACCTTCGTGCGCCCGGCACACGGGGCAGGCGTCGACGGAGACAAGGATCCGTACCCGTGTCGCCAAACCATTTCGGATCCGCTCCAGGGCGGCCTTTTGTTCCGCTCGTCGTTCCTCGACCGTCATTTCCCTTGCAATAGCCACAGCGCGCTCCTGTCATCCGGCAGTCCTGTTAACTCGCCGCCGATCTGATCTGATTATACGGTTGGCCGCCCCGGGGGGCAAACGTACCGGCCGGGTTTGTGGTAAAATGGGCCATGCCATGACGCGCCCGACGATCACTCCCGATTTGCTGATGGCCGAGGCCGGCCGGCTTCTCATGGCCGACGAGCTGGCTACGGTGCAGGCCTATTGGCCGGAGCTTCGCCTCTCGGCCGAGGTGACGGCCGTGCACGAGACCCGCAAGGCGATCCGGCGCACGTTCACGCTCTTCAAGCTGTTCACCCCCTCCTTCGCCCCCGGCGAGCTGGAACGACACCGGCACGGGTTGCGCAAGATCATGCGCCGGCTGGCTCCCTGTCGTGATGCGGCCGTCTTCCGCCTGAGGATGACCGCTTACAATGAGACCGCCGAACGGCCGTTGACAGGATTGGCCGATTACTGGGCTGCGAGGCAGAACGAAGCCGACGACGTTTTGCGCCAATATCTGGCCCGGCAATCCGTCGCGGATATCCTCGACCGTTACGCTCACCTGACGGCCACCGTCGGGTCGGGTCTGCCCGAGGCAAGCGACCGGGACGCGCCGATCCGGGTGCGTCACGCCCTGCCGGCGCTCCTTCTCCAAAGGCTGGGAGCGGTCGCCGCCTATGGCGATCTGCTGCCCGACGCGACTGCGGACCAGCTGCACCAGTTGCGCATCCAGTTCAAGGAGTTGCGCTATACGCTGTCGTTCTTCAGCGATATCCTGATGGAACAGGCGCACGATTTCATCGACGTCAGTCGCCGGATGCAGGAGTTTCTGGGCGATCTGAACGACCTGAATGTGGCCATCGTCCTGATGGATGGAATGGAAGAACATCGGGAAGAAGCGGCCGTCTATAGCGACTCTCTCCGCCCCCGCCTGGCCCAGTTGACGGCCGAGGTGCCGGCTCGCTATGCCGAATTCGACCGGGCGGATCTGCGCCTGGAGCTGTCGACGGTGCTGGCTATCCTGTAAACCAAGGGGGTTGCGGCAAGGCGTCCGATGACCTTATCCGGTGACGACCGAGGCTAATCGCGCCGATTGCCGCGCTCGCGTCGACGCTCCAGATAGAGCATCGTGGCCGAAAGAATCCCCGCGGCCGAAACGATGCTCCAACCCAACTGCCCCACCCGCTTCTCCATCTGTTCTTGCCGGCGCAACTCGTCGCGATCCGTCTTGAGCTGGACGCGCAACCGGCCCTTCTCCGCCTCCTCCAGCAAGCGCTGGATGCGGAGGGGCGTCTCCAGATAGGGGCGCAGCATATCCACCAGCCCGATCAGCCCCCGCTCGCGCAAATGGGCCAGGCTTTGGTTCTGGATGAGCTGTTGCCCGAACTGCTCGATCTTCCGCCACGGGTTGATGTGGGGGTCAAGTTGGGAGACCAAACCGGAGATCATCCCCAGGGCGCGGCCGAGATAGATGAAATCCTGCGGAATCTGGAACGGGAAGGCGAAGAGGAGGTCGCGAAATTCGCGCCCGATGGCTTCGATCTCTTGCGGGTCGGGTTGGGTCAGATCGAGCAGATTGCGGCCCCAGATTTGATTGAGGATGACTTCCTGAGCCTCGGTGATCCGGTCGATATCCGCATCCGGCAGGAAAAAGCCCATGTTGCGGTACGCCTCGGTGAGCTGGCCCGCATTGCGTTGGGTAACGCCGATGAGCACCTTGCGCAGGTTCTCGCCGACGGACTTCGGCAGATGGATGGCCATGCCGAAATCGACGAAGATGAGTTGAAACGCGCGGCCACCCGCAGGGGAATGGGGTTGGCCCGCGCCGGGAGCCGCGGAGGGAACAGGCAGCGGCCTGACGAACAGGTTGCCCGGATGAGGATCGGCGTGGAAGAACTCGGCCACGAACACCTGCTTGAAGTAGGCCTCCAGCAGCAGGTTGGCCACATCCCTGGGATCGATACCCGCGCCGGTCAGCCCCTCGACATCGGCGATCTTCAGGGCTTCCACATCCTCCAGCACGACGACGTGCCGCGTGGAATGCTCGCGATAGACCCTGGGGATATAGATGTTCGGGTTGTCGGCATGAATCCGGGCGAACTGCTCGGCATTATCCGCCTCGGACACATAGTCCAGTTCTCCCCAGAGCGTGTGGGCGAACTCCTCCACCAGAGCCGGGATGTTGGCCCGCTTACGAATGGGCTTGTAACGCATGAGCCAGCGAGCGACAGTGCGGAGGGCGGCCAGATCGGTGCGCACGAAAAACTCGATCTGCGGCCGTTGCACCTTGATGACGACCGGCTCGCCCGGCCCGCTCCGGCCAACCGGCGGCCTCAGTCGGGCGCGGTAGACCTGGCCCAACGAGGCCGCGGCCAGCGGTTGCGGTTCAATCGATTCGAACCGGCGGTCGAGGTCGCCGAGTTCCTCCCGCAATAGTCCCATCACCGCCCGGTTATCGGCCGGGGGCACTTCATCCTGCAAGCCCTTCAGTTCCGAGGTCACCTCCGCCGGCAATACGTCGACGCGCGAGCTAAGGAACTGGCCGAGCTTGATCATCACCCCGCCCATCTCAATGGCCATAATGCGAAAGCCGCGAGCCGATTCGCGAAGGCGGTCCGATCGGGTGGCCAACGCCCGCTGGCGCGCCACGGGAAGCCGGCGCATCATCAGTTCCCACCAGATAATATTGGCGATGACGCCGGAAAAGAAGCGCAGGATTCGCCGGTAGCGATGCTGGTCGATTTGGGTCTGGCTATCCATTCTGTGATTCAGCGGCCGTCGAGGGGCTGATTACTCCCCTGTCCCCGTTCACGACAAGCCTCAATCCATGCCTCATTGTAGCAGATTACCGCCCAATGTGTCGCAATCCTTAATCATTCTTTGTGTCGGATTCAGCGATTGACCATGCGAAATAAAACAAAATCCGCATACAGCGGATGTATGCGGATCATGCCCCATAGGGGACTCGAACCCCTGTTTCGGCCTTGAGAGGGCCGCGTCCTGGGCCACTAGACGAATGGGGCCAGCGGACAGGAATTCTAGCAGAGACGATCGCCCATGTCAAACGGCGAACGGCCCGGCGGCCGTCAGGGATTTATCGGGAAGCGGAAACCGGGCCTCCCGCAGAAGCCCGGTCTCCACACCCATTGCCCCCTTATGGCTCAGCCGTCATGTAAGCATACAGCGCGGTCAGATCATCGTCGGTCATCTTGGCGGCGCTTTGCCAGGGCATTGTCTCCGGGAAGGGATTGTTACCCGGCCGAACCCCGGAACGCATCATCTCCACAAACTCATCCCGGCTTATGGTAGCCACGAGCGGCCGCGGGTTGGGGATGGCCGCGCTGACCGAGGTAGCCGGCACGCCGGTCAGGTCCGGCCCATGGCAACCGCGGCATTCGCCAAATGTGGCGACGTATTTGCCGTATTCGGCCGTCACACCTTCAGGCGGCGCGGTGACTGAGGCGGACGACGGCAGCGGTGTGCCGAACATCCCCGCCCCAAACATCATCATGCCCAGGAAATTCATCTTGTCACCCGTGAAATCTGTGGTGGGCACCGGTTCCAGCGTGCGCAAATAGGCGACGGTCGCCTCCGTGTCCGCATCACTCAATTCCCGATAGGTTAGGTTGGCCATCATGCCCAAAGTATGCCCCTCCTGGTTGACGCCATACCGCAACACACGGAACAACTCGCCGTCGCTGTAGCCGGCCAACTTGCCGCCCGGCGTCAGGTTCTCCGTCACCATATCGCCGATAAACCCGAACCCCTCAGCTTTGGACATATTCCAGCCGCCGCTCAGTGGATGCTCGCCGGTGGGGATTTGGTCCGCTCCGACCGCGCCATGGCAGCCGGCGCAGGACATATTGACCAGGTATTCACCGCGCGCGACCTGTTCGGGCGTGCCGGCCACCGTCAGTTCCGGCGCGGGCGGCACATCGGGCGAATAGATGCCCATCAATCCCTTGGCCCCGGAGAAGGCCATGCCGGCCAGCAGCAATGTCAGCAAACCGGCCGCCAACCCGCCCACGATCTTCACCCACACTCGTTTGGCTCGCACCGCGCGAACGGTCAGCCAGCCAAACAGAACAACCAGACCGATGACCAATAACAACACCAACAGATTTATAAACATGATATTCTCCTCGTTAAATTACTGTCGGAACCGCGGAAATGTGAATTGTTATCTCAAGCGTACAGGGCGATCATCTGGAGATCGTTTATTGGAGGAAGATGATCGACCGAATTGCCGATCATCTACTCCAAAATCGTTCATCAGGCTGATGCGCCCTGGGGCAGGGTGGCCGCCTCCGCTCGTGCTTTTCGGATAGCCCACAAGCCGGTTCCAATGACGATCAGATGGATGACGATGAAGGCGATATAACCGCCGGCGCTATACCCCCTGATAATCAGATAAATATCATCCACAATGCCATGCATGAACTCCAGCCAGATGATCAGCTGGGCCGCGCTGATATGTTTGCCCGAATTGCGGCTGGCCCAAAAAGCAAAGGTGGCGATGCCGAGCATCTCAAAAAAGAAAGGTGACCAGCCGTCTACAAAGGCGCGAATCACCCATTCATCGGCGGGGAAGGGAATGTTACTCCGTAAGGTTTCCGGATCGCCCAGGAACATCATCCAGGTATTCATCAGGAACAGCAGCAAATACCATACGCCGACAAAACGAAACCACCATGTTAATTTCTTCATCTCGATTCTCCGTGACTTTCAGGTATTCAATCGTTTAATCTCTTTGCAGGCGTTCAATACCGGGCTGAGGAGCCTCGTTCTATCGATCCATAGGCGGTTCCTCCGGCGATGCGTCCGTCCATCGCTCCAAAAAACGCATCAACTCCGCCAGATCCTTGAAGCCATGCCGCTGCGAACGATGCGGATCCTCCAGGCTATAGCGCCAGACGGATGGCGCGCCGGATCCGGCGTCCTCTTCGGCCCACAGGGTCAGGATAAAGCTGTAGCGGCGATACGGCTGTTGGCCCATTTCTGTATTCCTTATCCCTCGCTAATCGGTTCAAACTGTGTTAGTCTGTGCCCATCCTAAATGGCGATCATTTAGAGATCGTTTATTGACAAAAAAAGAGATCAGGACGCCCGCCCCAATTTCCCGGGCAGGCTTCCATTCCGAAAATATCGCTTTCCGGTCCGGCGACAGGAGACATGAACAATCCGAACTCCGGGAGTTTCACGAAGCCATCGGAGTTTCCACCACAAGATGACGCCTATTCTGGAAATCTGCTTATTCGGTAGTCCGGATGTTCGTTTGGACGGCGCGTCCACCGGAGGGTTTGTCTCCGCCAAGTCGCCCGCCCTGCTGGCCTATCTGGCCGTCACCGGGCGGCCGCACAGCCGCGACACGTTGGCCGCCCTGCTGTGGGGCGAAATGGCCGACGCCGACGCCAAAAACAACCTGCGCCAAACCCTCTCCAATCTGCGAAAATCACTGGAACCGTACCTGTCCATCACCCGCGACACGGTGCAGTTCAACGCGGCTATGCCCCACACGCTCGACGTGGCCCAATTTGAGAACCACTTGCGCCGCGCCCGCGATGCCGCCCCACCCACGCGCATCGCCGCCCTGCAGCAAGCCGCGGCACTCTATCAGGGCGACTTTCTGGCCGGTTTCTACGTACGCGACGCCCCCGAATTCGAGGAATGGATGCTGGCTCAGCGCACCCGTTACCGCGAGCTGGTTCTCCATGCCTTGCATGTCGTCACCGGGCATCATCTGGAGCGAGGCGAATACGGCCGAGCCATCGACAGCGGCACCCGCCTGTTGTCCCTGGACCCCTGGCGCGAAACCGCCTACCGCCAACTGATGCAGGCCTTGTCCCACAGCGGGCAGCGAGTGGCCGCCCTGGCTCTTTACGAAACCTGCCGCCGGTTGTTGGACCAGGAATTGGGCGTTTCCCCTTCGGCCGAGACCACGGCCCTCTACCAGCGGATTAAGGCTGCCGGAGAGAACTCACGCCACAACCTGCCGCCGCAACCCACCCCGTTCGTCGGCCGTGCCGCCGAGTTGGCGGAAATCTCGGCGTTGCTGATGCGGCCGGAATGTCGCCTGATCACCCTCCTGGGCGCGGGCGGCATCGGCAAGACACGACTGGCCATGCAGGCGGCAAGGCAAGCCGCCAAGCGCGGCCTGTTTCTGGACGGCGTCTACCTCGTATCGCTGGAGGGAGTGGAGACATTGACGGGGCTGGCCACGGCCGTTGCCCAGGCGATTGACTTCTCCTTCAGCGGCAACCAGGAGCCGGCCGCTCAACTGCTGGACTGTTTGCGAGAGCAGGAAGTGCTGCTGGTCCTGGACAACTTCGAGCAACTGCTGGAACACGCTCTCTGGCTGACGACCCTGCTCCAGCAAGCGCCCGGCCTCAAGCTGCTGGTCACCTCCCGCGAGCGTCTGGATGTGCAATGGGAATGGTGCGTTATGCTGGACGGGCTGGACTTTCCGGCCGCATCATCGACGGCGGCCGCCCCATCCGGCCCGCAATCCGATCTCCTCGACTTCGGCGCCGTCCAGCTTTTCGTCAACCGCGCTCGCGCCGCCCGGCATGATTTCGCCGCCGATGAGGCGACCGCCCTGCCCCATATCATCCGCATCTGCCGCCTCACCGCCGGGATGCCGTTGGCGCTGGAACTGGCCGCCGCCAACACTCGCCACTTTTCCTGCGCCGAGATCGCCGACGCCGTCGCCCAAAACCTGGACTTTCTGGCTACCGGCTTTCGCGACATTCCTCCCCGCCAGCGCAGCGTGCGTGCCGTGTTCGATTACTCCTGGGCGCTGCTTGACGCGGCCGAACAACGACTGTTCGCCTCTCTGTCCGTCTTTCGTGGCGGGTTCACGCTGGAAGCCGCGATACAGGTGGCGGGGGCGACGCGGCCGCTGCTGGCCGCGCTGACCGACAAATCATTGCTGCGCCGGGATGAAGGCGATGACCGCTACCACCTGCATGAGATGGCTCGCCAATATGCCGCGGACCGGTTGCCGGCGGTCGAATCAGATGGGGCGGTGGTGAAGCAGCACGGCCGTTACTTCGCCGCCTTCCTGCAGCAGCAAACCGGCCGCCTGGGGGGAGCGGACCAGCGCCAAACATTGGAAGGCATCAGCCGCGAGATCGACAACATTCGCGCCGCCTGGCAATGGGCCACCGCCAACCGGCCCGACCGGGAGCTGCCACCTTTCGTGGAAAGCCTCTTTGAGTTTTATGAGATCCGCAGCTGGATTACGGAGGGAGCGGAGCAGTTCGGGGCAGCGCTGGCCGCCGTCGTTGCCGTCACTCCCACGCCCGCGCTCCTGGCGATCCGGCTGCGCAACCGGCTCTCGCGTTTCGTCTTCCGGCTGGGGCGACGCGCCGAGGCCGCCACCCTGCTGCGCGAAAATCTGGCGGCTCTGGCGGACATCGACGCCCCCGACGAAAAGGCGCTGGCCCTCAACTATCTGGGCCTGCACGAGCAGATAACCGGCGATTACCGGACGGCCGTCGCTCTCTACCAGGAATCGCTGGACATCTATCGCGCCACCCAAAACCGCTACGGCATGGCCCGAGCGCTAAACAATCTGGGCATCGTCGCCTATCGCTCCGGCGACCTGACGACAGCCGAAGGCTACTTGCAGGAAAGCCTGGCGCTGCGCCGCGAACTGAACGACCTGAAGGCCATGGCCGACGGGCTGAATAATCTGGGCATCCTTTATCACGAAATGGCTGCCTACGAGCGGGAGATCGCTCTGTTGCAGGAAGCCCTGGACATCTATCACCTGCTGGACGACCGCAAGGGGATCGGCACCTGCCTGCATAATCTGGGCGGCGTTCACCTGGCTCTGGGCCATTACACCGAATCGCGCCACTACCTGCAACAGGCGCTCAGCGAACGACGCGCCGGCAACGATCCCGTCGGCGTGGCCTACACACTCAACAATCTGGGCACGGTGGCCATCCGCGACCACTCTTTCGATGAGGCCGCCGGCTATCTGGCCGAATCGCTGGAGCTATCGTGGGAAAGCGAGGAAGTGTCCAACATCCTGGATGTCCTGCTGGGCGTGGCCGAATGGCTGTGGTCTTTCGGGGAACAGAAATGGGCGCTGGATCTGCTCGCGTTTTGCCGGGCGGAGACGCAGGATAGCGATACGCTGGCCGAAGCCGAGCGACTGCTGGCCCGTTTCAGCCCGGACCGGCCCGTCGCGCCCCCGCCCGATCTGACGCTGGAGCAGGCGGTAGACTACGCCCGCCGCAAGCTGGTTGAGAAGCCTGCGATCCTGTAGGGCTATTTTGTGGCGGCCAACAATCTGCCACAACGATGGACATTCCCCACCTACTTCCTGTTCCTGCTCTACCCCGGCGATGAGCCACACGGCAACGGGTTCAGGATGCGTGCCGGGGTGCGGCTGACCATGCGCTCGCTCTCCCTGGCGGGACCACTGGAAGTGTTTCAGGCGCGATGCCGGGAACTGGCGGAGGAACTGACAGAAGGGAGCCTGTCGGTATAGACGCCGGTATCACCCGCGCCCTTCCCCTCCACCGTGTTTACGGCAGGATCAGGGACTGTTGCCGGACGATTTCGGTTGGGATGGAAGCCATATGGGCATCACGATGCACAAGGATAGCGCCATGAGCTTGGGCTGTGGCGGCGATCAAGGCGTCAATCAGGGGGATGCGGCCGGGCAACTGCCTTCCAATGACGTAAGCCGCTGTGGCAATAGATGCGTCGGTCGCCACTATCTCGTTAAAGAGCAAGCTGTATTTGTCAATCGCATCGATTATTTCCGCATCAGCCGCGCCAAGCTCCCGCAAACGCCGCGCAAACTCAGTCAGCGTGGGGGTGGCGATCAGTATCTCAAATTCGGGGTCCTCAAACAGGCCTTGAACCGTCTCCGAGCCGCTCTCTTCCCGATAATGGGCCAGGAGCATCGACGTATCCAATAAATAACGCTCAGGATTACTCATCCGATTCACGCTCGACGATCAATTCGGCAACGCTATCGCGCTCAGGGCTGAATTTTCGGCCGCTACCCATGAGTCGACGCGCAAGTTCGCCCCGATCGGGAATGACGTGTACCACAATCTCGTTGCGTTCAATATCGGGAATCCATTGCAATCGCCAGCCAGGTTTGATGCCAAAAGTGCGCCCAACCTCGGCCGGGATTGTTACCATATTTTTCCGGGTTACTGTCGTAATCATGGAATCGATTATAGACCATGGAATATTGTCATTCAAGGGAAACCGCCATTACCATAACTACGACGTCACACCCGGATACCAGACGCTGCCGGGCAACAGCCAGGCGACGAACCTCTTGCGGGGTGAGGGTGAGTATGGCCATGTTAAACGGATATTAACAGAACATCTGTTTCATGACCAAGTTTTTATTCGTACCCCCCTCCATAATAATAACTTTATTTACTTGATTAACTTTCATAAGTCCCCGGCCCTGGGGGAATAAACAAGTAAATAAAGTAATTAAAGTAAATAATGAGGTGGGGGGTAGGCAGGAATTCGGCAAGCGGCCGTTGATGACGCTTGCTTGCCGGCGATCTCCCCATCCCCTCGTCCTTCTGATATAATCCTCATAAATGAACACTTTGTTCATAATATGAACAGGCAAAGGATAAACCATGACGACATCCATCAAGGACCGGCTGGCCCAGGCCGGGGAGCGAGACGCGATTAGGTCTGGCCAGCCTGTTCGGTACCTGGCAAGCGCGGAACCTGAATCCCTTTGATGAATTCCTGGCGCTGCTCGCTCAACCTATGGCTGCCTCTCCATGAGATTCTTTTCTGTTAACGTGAACAGTGCCGGTGGGAGTGACTAATTACAAAGGCATGAGATAATAGAGCAATGGCACAATGTCCCCACTGTTTACGAACCGATGAGCAAGTCAAGAACGGCAAGACGGCGGCTGGTAGCCAACTCTACCGGTGCAAA
>JAGOZU010000093.1 GCA_018058545.1 Promineifilum sp.
CTCGCCGACAACTTGCCGCTTGAACGCTTCGCTGTATCGTTTCATGACTTGTTTTTTCATCAGGTCGATCCTTGGTTTCGAGTCAGTTATAGGATACCTGATGTCAATCTTATTTAGGACGGGTCACTAATTCCTAATTCCCAATTCCTAATTCCCAATTCCTAATTCCCAATTCCCAATTCCTAATTCCTAATTCCTAATTCATCGTTCCCATCATGGTCGCCTACAAAACCCATCACCCCATCACCCCCGAAGAATTTACCGACGTCCTCAATCGCTCCACGCTGGGCGAGCGGCGGCCGGTCGACGACCCCGCGGCCATCGAGGGCATGGTGCGCAACGCCGACATCACCATCACCGCCTGGGACGGCGACAAGCTGGTCGGCGTGGCCCGCTCCGTCACCGACTTCACCTACTGCTGCTACCTGTCCGACCTGGCCGTCGACAGCAGCTACCAGCGGCGGGGCATTGGCGTGGAGCTAATGGCCCTGACCCAGTCCCAACTCGGCCCGGGCTGCAAGATCATCCTGTTGGCCGCCCCGTCCGCGGCCGATTACTACCTGCGCGTCGGCTTTGAACATCACCCCCGCTGCTGGACGCTGGATCGAAACCGGCGGCCAAGCCGCTAGCCCTTCCATTAAGTAAGCCAACCCAAAGCTGTACGCCCCGGTGAATTTTGAAAATCCCGGGGCTTTTTTATACTTGCTACTTGACAATACTGTGCGGCGTATGGTATATTGATGCTATGTATCACACAGTAACAGAAAGACATACAGTATTGAGGAAATTAGGGTATGACTGATGTCAACGAGCAGATCGATAACCTGCGGCTGGAGTTGCGGCGCGGGGTGGTGGTGCTGGCCGTGCTGAGCCAGATGGACACGGCCCGCTACGGCTACAGCCTCATCCAGCGGCTGGCCGAGCGCGGGCTGGATGTGGAAGAAGGCACGCTCTACCCGCTGCTGCGGCGGCTGGAGAAACAGGGCTTGCTGGAGAGTGAATGGGACACAAGCGAGTCGCGGCCGCGCAAGTACTACACCATCAGCGCAGCGGGCCGCAAGGTGCTGGCGGCGCTCATGGTGGAATGGGACGAGACGGTGCGCATGATGCACAAGGTGATTTACGGAGAGAAACATGACTGACTTGGTGGAACGCTATATTCATCAGGTGGGGCGCTATCTGCCCCAAAAGGAGCGGGCGGACATTCAGGTGGAGTTGCGGTCGCAGATCAGCGACCAGCTTGAGGATCGCTATGGCGACCAGCCGACGGCCGAAGACGTGCGGGCGACGCTGATCGAGCTGGGCGACCCGCGGCGGCTGGCGGCTTCCTACGGCAAGGAGCAGTATCTCGTCGGCCCGGAGCTTTATCCGGTCATGATGGGCGTGTTGCGCAGCGGCTGGCTGCTGGTGCCGGTGGTGGTGACTCTGGTCAACGTCATCGTGGCCCTGTTCCCGCCCGATGGCCCCTCGATCCCGCAGCTGCTGATCAACACGACTCTGGCCGTCGTCCAGACGCTGCTCACCTTCACCGCCGTCGTGGTGGCCATCTTCGCCGTCCTGCAGCACGCCGGCGAGGACGAGGATATCGACCGGCTCACCGGCCGCAACAAGTCGTTTGATCCCGACAAGCTGCCGGCGATCGACCCGGCGGGCAAGGTGGAGCGCTTCGACGCGGGGTTCGATATCGCCTTCTACGTGTTCGTGATCATCGCCCTGCTGTACTTCCTGCGGGTGGGCGGGCTGACGTTGCGATTCAGCCTGTCGGACCCCGGCGAGGTGATCGCCGCGCCCGCCTTGTGGCTGGTGTTGACCATCGTGGCCGTCGTCGCCCAGTTGGGGCTGACTCTGCTGGCCATGGGCAACGGCCGCTGGACGGTGGGCACGCACCTGCTGCAGATGGCGGCCGAGGCGTTGGGCGCGGTGTTCGCCTACTTCGCCATCGTCATCCCGCTGTTTGGATATCTCCTGAACCTCGTGCCGTCGCTGGGCACCATCCCGTACTTCGAATGGGTGCCTCTGGCGGTGCTGGTCTCCTCCCTGGCCAATACGCTGGTGTCGGGGGGCATCAAGCTCTTCCGGATGATGACCGTCCAGCGGCCGCCGGCCGTCCCGGCGAAGTAGCGGGAATTGTCGAAACGCCGCGGGATGGCAGCGGCGAGGTATCGGATCGTGGCGTCGGTCAGGAAGCCGGCGCCACTTTGCGTTTGGCCCACCAATAGGCCAGCGCCCGCCAGGCCAGCATGGACAGGACGCCCAGCCCCAGCGTGACCAGCATGAAGGGCACGGCGATCGACCCTTGCTGGCGAGACCAGGCGCGCAGGATGAGGCCCAGCGGCGAGGCGATGAGCCAGGCGGCGGCCACGCGGCCGAGCCAGGGCCACAACTCGGCCCAGCGAGGCGACCGCAGCGCGCCCATCAGCCAGGCGACGACCGTCCAGGGCAGGGCGAGGGCCAGCGTCGTGCTGAAGAAGCTGGGCAGCGAGGCGATGATGGCCATGTCATGGTCGCGCTGGCCGATGAAGACAAACAGCGCGATGAGTAGCCAATCCCCGGCCAACAGCCAGGGGCAGATCGGTTGATTGAGTGAACTTTTATTCATTATTTCCTTGTTGGTCATTTGTTGGGTCGGCCGACTCGGTAGCCCAGGCCGGCAGGCGTTCGCGCAGTTCGGGCGAGAGCGCGGCCAGGGCGCCCTGGTCGTCGGCCGTGATGCGCTGCATCAGTTCGTAGTCCGTCGCTGTGTGTGCCGGAATCATTGCGCCCCCGCGCCCAACCGTGATCACGGGATGATCGACAGCTTGAGGCTAATTTTAGCGCGAGATGGCGCGGCTTTCAACTGTGAGGCTAACAGCTTGCCGACGCGGCCAACGAGGGCGAGTAACTCGCTGATGTCCGGCGCCGGTTGTCCCGCCCGTACGCATTTTGGACAGGAAGATGGGGCGGGGGATACGTCTTTTGTCGCATGCGCGCGGCCGCCCATCATTGCTATACTTCCGGTAATTGGCCAAGGGGGGGGGGCCATCACCTTACCCACATAACCTCCCCGGGAGTGACAATCCATGACCCGCAACGCGCGTTTCCGGCTGCTCGTCCTGTGTGTTATTTGTCTGACCCTCGTCCCCGCCGTAACTGTAGCGCAAGCTGTCAGCTTGCGAGAGCAGCCCCCGGCCCCCGGCGCCCAAGCTGTGGCTGTGGCGCAAGCTGTCAGCTTGCGAGAAGGACCCCCGGCCCCCGGCACCCCCCTCCGCCGCGATCCCGACAACCGATTACTGCCCTCCCTGATGCCCCCCGGGCTGCCAAATGACATACCCATGCCGCCCGACGTACAAGCGCCGCCCGCCACCGCCAACGGCCGCGCCGCCGACCACTTTCAGGACGAGGGCGATTGGGGCCGCGTCGTCTATCAAAACTATGACAGAAACATCGGCCAGTATGACCTCTTCGTCATGCGTGATCTGCGTGGAGGGATGAACAACAAGCGGCTGACGAACGATAAGGCCATTGAATTCCAACCGGCCCTCAGCCCCGACGGGACGCGCATCGCTTTCGCCTCCGCCCCGCACATTAAAGATAACCAATACGAGGACACCGAGATCTATGTCGCCTCATTCAATTACCTCACCGCGACCATGGGGCCGCCCGTTCAGCTGACCAATAACGACACAGACGAGTATTGGCCGGTCTGGTCACCCGACGGCAAGCGACTGGCTTTCTATCGCATCCTTGGCCAGTTGCCGAACCGGCAGTCGGACGTCTTCGTCATGAACGCCGACGGCTCCGGCCAGACCAATATCACCAATCATCCGATGGGGGACGGCTATCCTACCTGGTCGCCCGACGGCCAACAAATCGCATTTTCGTCCAACCGCACGGGCAATAATTACATCTATGCCATGAACGCCGACGGCAGCAACGTGCGACAGCTGTCGAACCAGCGACTCAGCCTGCGCTCGGCCTGGTCGCCCGACGGGAAGAAGATCGCCTACAGCGCCGATGCCAACGGGGACAGCTGGTGGGAATTGATGGTCATGGATGCCGACGGCCAGAATCAGAAAGCCTTGATTGCATCAGAGCCGTTATTCGATATCGAGGTACGAAGCTGGGCGCCAAACGGCAAAACCATCACCTATACAAAGCCCAGGTACTTCGTGTATCAAGGGCAACTTTATTTAATGGATGCCACCATGTGGGCCTATGATTATATAGGCGAGCAGTGGGAGAATAATAATTTTCAGCTGGGCTACGGGGACGCCGTTTTCGACCCGTATTGGGGCACCATCGATACCCAGCCGCCACAGACGTCGATGACCGCGCTGCCGGCCGAATCCCCGGCTTTCTTCACCATTCGCTGGGGCGGCGCGGATCGCGGCGTGGCCGGGCTGAACACGATGGATGTGCAGATGCAGACCAACGGCGGGCCGTGGGTCGATTTGAAACCTTACGAAGGGTTTACCTCGATGGAAATCGAGGGCGTTGGGGGGCAGCAGCTGGCCTTTCGCAGCCGTGGCCGCGATTTCGCCGGCAACGTCGAACCCTGGCCGAGCGCGCCCGACGCCAAAACGATGGTGGAGAATCGCCCGCCGGTCACCACCATGCGGCCGCTGCCGCCCTTCTCACGGGTGGGCGAGCCGTTGATCATCAGCTGGACCAGCCAGGACCCCGGCGGATCGAACATCAAATCGGAGGATCTCAGTTTCCGTCTCAACAACGGCGTCTGGACAGCGTTGGAGCATAGCGGCGCTGAGCTAGGCGCCTGGTTCCAGCCGGGGGAGCATGGCGTGCAGCCGGGTGACAAGGTTGGCTTTCGGGTGCGCGCCACCGATTACGCCCTCAATGTCGAGCCGTGGCCGCCCGATCCCGGCGACGGACTGACGTGGTTCTTCACGCGCCGGGCGGTTGGCCGCGCCGTCGATAATACCGGCAATCCGGTGGGCGGGGCGACGGTGGCCGCCACTCCGGCCGGACTGGCAGCCGTGGGGACCGCGGCCGACGGCCGATTCATGCTCCACATGGGAGCGTTGCCCCCGTCGCTGGCGCTGCAATGGGCCAAGGCCGGCTATGGCGCGCTGCCGCCGGCCACGCGGACGATGGCCAACGACCGCGGCGTCAGCCCGGTCATGCCGCCGGCCGTCGATGCGCTGGTCAACGGCAATTTTGAGGCCGCCGGCTGGGGAGCGTGGCAGCCGGACGGCTCCATCGCTCCCGAACGGTTGAGCGGCGCCGACATGGCCCACACCGGGACGGCCGCCGCCGGGCTGGGGGAGCGCGTCGCGACCTTCGGCAATCCGATTCGGGTGAAGGCGACCCCCGACGTGTACGAAGACCGGCCGGTGGTGGCCGTTGACGGCGAGGGCCGAGCCTTCGTGGTCTGGGCATCCGGCGACACAAAGACGCTCACCAGCGCCACCCGTCGCCCCAACGGCACGTGGACCGGCGCCGGACAACTGGGCAGCGGGCTGGGAGATTACAAACTGACCACCGCTCCGGATGGCCAGGTCTGGCTGACGGCCGTGGGGCAGTCCGTCCGGCTGTGGCGTCAATCCGGCGAAGGCTGGGCGACGGGCGAGACGATCCCCGACACCGCCGGGGTGAATCAATTCAGCCTGATCGCCGGACCGGGCGAGCGGCTGGACTTCGTCTGGTGCAGTCCGGATCGCACGGTCTATTACATGCGGCGTTCGGGTGGAGTCTGGTCGGCGAAAACACGCATCGGCGGCGGCAGCCCGTACATGTCGTGGTGTGACTTTCAGATGGCGACGACGCCCGATGGCTCCGTCCATCTCGCCTGGACCGAACCGGCCGGCGATATCGACGGGAGCTATGTCACCCTTCACCGGCGACGCGCCCCTGACGGATCCTGGGGGGCGGCCACCACCCTCTTCGGCGACGGATTCGGCTCCGTTAATCTGATGTCGGATGCGAGCGGCCGCGTCCATCTCCTGTGGCTAAACTACAGGTCGAACAACTACGGCAACTGGACGACATGGCAATATCGGCCGTGGAGCGACGGCGCGTGGGGGCCGCAGGAAACGCTGCGGCTGAACAAAAATACCCTCAGCAATTCGCCGGCGCAGGCTTCGGCCGACGGCGCGGTGCAGGTGATGATGGTGGAGGAAGGCCGGCAAATCCTGTTGCGGCGCGAACCGGACGGCTGGGTGACGGAGGAGTCGCTGCCGTTCGACTCCGGGTTCAACGCCGCCATGACCCTCGATGCCACGGGCGGGACGCGCTTTGCTTATTTGGCGAACGATTCGTTAGGGGTAAGCAGCCTCTTCTATCTGACCCGCTCGCCGGGTGGCGACTGGGTCGGGCCGGTCAATGTGGCCAAGGCCGCCGGCGAGGCTCATGTTTTCTGGGCGTTACCCGGGCTGGCGGTGGACGCGCAAGGCAACCCCTACGCGGCCTGGCTGCAATATGGGCCGGGCGCTGGTGGGAGCTTCACGCAGCCTGATGTAGCTTTTGCCGGGCCGGTGGTGGCCGCCGAGGATGGCGAATCGATCCTGTCGCAGACGGTGGCCGTGCCCGCCGGGATGGCTAATCCGACGCTGTCGTTCGTCTACCAGTCGCGCGGCACGTTGCGGCTGGAACTGGCGAAACCCGACGGCACGCCCTTGCTGGCCAAAGAGCTGGCGCCGTACCCAACCGGCATGCGCCATGAGTGGCTCGACATGTCGGCGTATAAGGGGCAGTCGGTCAAGGTCACCTTCCGGCTGGCGCAGACGGCCAACAAGCCCGCGGGCCAGGCGACGGTCGATGACGTCAGTCTGGGCCGCGCCTATACCGACATCGCCGTGTGGGGCGAGAGCGGCCGGCGGCGGCCGGACGACACGATGATCCACACCCTGACCGTGGCCAACCCCGGCGCGGTGGCTGCCGGCGGGGTGGAACTGGTCTATGACTTGCCCAGTGAGATGACCTTCGTCTCCGCCCAGCCCGCGCCGGCCGGGACGTCGCCGCTGCGCTGGACGTTCGGTTCGCTGGCCGCCGGGGCGCGGCAGACGATCACGATCACGCTGGCCGTCCCCCGCCAGGGGTCGCCGCCGTGGGTGTCGGCCACGGCCGACCTCGCCACGGCCGATGCCGAGCTGGAGCTGCTGAACAATACGGCGACGATCAAGTCGCAGTTGGAGCATACGATAGGGCTGCCGGTCGTCCTGCGGCCGGATAATAATTAGGAATAACGATAAGGCCTGTGGCGCAAGCTTTAGCTTGCGAGTGTGGCGCAAGCTTTAGCTTGCGAGCTTGAAGGCCAAACAGACTGGCACCCTGTGGCGCAAGCTTTAGCTTGCGAGTTGGAAGGCCAAACAGACTGGCACCCTGTGGCGCAAGCTTTAGCTTGCGAGTGTGGCGCAAGCTTTAGCTTGCGAGCTTGAAGGCCAAACAGACTGGCGACCTGTGGCGCAAGCTTTAGCTTGCGAGTGTGGCGCAAGCTTTAGCTTGCGAGCTTGAAGGCGGATCGCACCCTGTGGCGCAAGCTTTAGCTTGCGAGCTTGAAGGCCAAACAGACTGGCGACCTGTGGCGCAAGCTTTAGCTTGCGAACTTGCGCGGATCGCAATCTGAAAGATTGCGCCACAGCTGAAGATTGCGCCACAGCCGGACCCCATCCCCGTTTGACACTGCCCCCCGATTTACGTACACTCAAATCCGTCGGGGGCTACCCCGGAGAAGCCTGATCCACATTGTCTCAATATCAGGGAGAACAGGACATGAACAACGCCGCCATAATCCACGAAGCCGTTCGCCGGGTGAAAGCCGGAGATCTGAAACGCTCCACCATCTGCACCCACCTCGACCAGATTCAGGAAGTCGATCCGCGCACCGAGGGGTGTGAGGATTGCCTGAAGGCGGGCGACGGCTGGATGCACCTGCGCGTCTGCCTGCATTGCGGCTATGTCGGCTGCTGCAACAGCTCGCCCAACAAGCACGCCATGCGCCACGCCCAGGAGGCCGGCCATCCCGTGGCCATGTCGATGGAGAGCGGCGAGGACTGGATGTGGTGCTACGCGGAAGAGGAGTTCATCGTTCCCCGTCGCGGCTGAGGTTTGACCGGCCACCCGACCCGACGACCCGCCGCGGCCCGCTCCGCGCCGGACACAACCCCATGACCCAATCCACCGAACCCAACCCGGCCAACGAAGGCTTCTCCGTCAACTTCGAGTTTTTGCGCAAGATCCCGCTGTTTGCCGAAATGCCCGACAGCGACCTGCGGAGCCTGTGCCTGATCGTGCGCGAGGTCAATCTGCCCGCGGGCGAGACCCTGTTTGAGCAGGGGGAAGAGGGCGACACGGCCTATATCATCCAGAACGGGACCGTCGATGTGGTCGGCAAAAGCGGCGGCCGCGACATATTGCTGGCGGCGCGCGGGCCGGGCGAGGTGTTCGGCGAGATGGCCCTGCTGACGGACCAGCCGCGCACGGCGGCCGTTCGGGCGCGAACGGACGTACAACTGATCGGCATCAGCCGCAGCGACCTGCGCAACCTGCTGCAGATCAGTCCGTCGGCCGCGGCGTCGATGTTCGAGATCGTCCTGTCGCGCTATCAGAACATGCAGCGGCTGATGCGCCAGAGCGAGAAGATGGCCCAATTGGGCACCTTCACGGCCGGGATCGCCCACGAGCTGAACAACCCGGCGGCGGCCGTCCAGCGCAGCGCCGACCAACTGAACCGGCTCTTGTTCGACTCGGCCCGGACGTTCATGCGGCTGGTGCGCGAGGGGCTGACGCCGCATCAGCAGGATGTGCTGGAGCCGACGGTGCGACTGGTGCAGGAGCGCGCCCGGTCGTTGCCCGCTCTCGACGGTCTGGCCCGCAGCGACCGCGAGGCCGAGCTGGAGGAGTGGTTGATGGCCCACGGGGTCGAGCCGGCCTGGGAGTGCGCCTCCACGCTGGTCGATCTGGGCTTCAGCGACGAGCAGCTGAAGGAGCTGGCGGCCGAGTTCGGCGACGAGCATCTGGCCACCATCCTCGACTGGCTCAACAACAACTACGCCGTCTTCAACCTGCTGGAGGAGCTGCAGCAAGGGGCGTCGCGCATCTCCGACATCGTCAAGTCGATCAAGTCCTACACCTATCTCGACCAGGCGCCGGTCGTGCGCTACAACATCCACAAGGGGCTGGAGGAGACGCTGATGATCCTGCGCCACAAGCTGAAGAGCGACATCAGGGTGGTGCGGGAGTTCGCGGCCGACCTGCCGGAGATCGAGGCGCACGGCAGCGAGCTGAATCAGGTGTGGACCAATATCATCGACAACGCGGCCGACGCGCTGCATGAGTCGACAGTTGACCGGCCGACCATCACCCTGCGCACGCGGCAGGAGAGCAACTGGGTCGTGGTGACCATCGAGGACAACGGCCACGGCATCCCGCCCGAGGGGCTGACCAAGGTCTTTGACGCCTTCTACACCACCAAACCGGTGGGGCAGGGGACGGGCCTGGGGCTGGATATCAGCTACAATATCGTGGTCGCCCAGCACAAGGGGGACATCCGGGTCACATCGCGGCCGGGCCGGACGTGCTTTGAGGTCTGGCTGCCGTTGCAGGTGGAGAAGGAGTAAGAACTGCTTCGCATAGCCATGACTTGAACATGCTCAATCGGATCGATATCTATCCCACCCATCGCCACGGCAACCTGTGGCTGCGCGCGGGGCGGCCGCAACCGCTGGGGGCGACCATCGTCCACGGCGGGGTCAACTTCGCCCTCTTTTCGCGCCACGCCACGGCCTGCACCCTGGTCCTGTTCCATCGCGGCAAGCGACGGCCGTTCGTGGAGATCCCCTTTCCCGAGGCGTTTCGCGTCGGCCATGTGTGGGCGATGGTGGTCTTTGATCTCGACATCGAGGATATCGAGTACGGCTATCGCGTGGACGGCCCCAATCGGCCGCACATCGGCCATCGCTTCAACAGCCGCAAGGTCCTGCTCGACCCCTACGCGCGGTCCGTGGGCGGCGTCTCCGAGTGGGGGGCGGCCCTGCCCAAGACCGACCCCATGCCCTTTCGCGGCCGCGTGCTGCTGGACGATTTCGACTGGCAGGACGACCACCAGCTGGAGATCCCGGCCGAGAATCTGGTCATCTACGAGATGCACGTGCGCGGCTTCACCCGGCATGAGTCGTCGGGGGTCAAGTTTCCGGGGACGTATGCCGCCATTCGCGAGAAGATCCCCTATCTGCTGGAGCTGGGGGTCAACGCCGTCGAGCTGATGCCCATCCAGGAGTTCGACGAGCGCGAGAACGATTTCCACAACCCGGCCACGGGCGAGAAGCTGCTCAACTATTGGGGCTATTCGACCATCGACTTCTTCGCCCCCAAGAGCGCCTACGCCGCCATGGGCCATCTGGGCATGGAGGCCGACGAGCTGAAGGCGCTGGTGAAGCTGCTGCACCAGAACGGCATCGAGGTGATCCTCGACGTGGTGTTCAACCACACCGGCGAGGGCAACCAGAAAGGGCCGACCATCTCCTTCCGCGGGCTGGACAACAAGGTCTATTACATGCTGAAGCCCGACGGCAGCTATCAGAACTTCAGCGGCACGGGCAACACGCTCAACTGCAACAATCCGGTCGTGCGCAATCTGGTGCTCGACGCCCTGCGCTACTGGGTGGCCGAATACCATATCGACGGCTTTCGCTTCGATCTGGCGTCCATCCTGGGGCGCGACACCGAGGGCAACCCGCTGGCCAACCCGCCGCTGCTCGAGTCGCTGGCCTATGACCCGGTGCTGGGGCGCACCAAACTCATCGCCGAGGCCTGGGACGCGGGCGGCCTCTATCAGGTCGGCTCGTTTCCGGCCTACGGCCGCTGGTCGGAATGGAACGGCCGCTATCGGGACGCGCTGCGCCGTTTTCTGAAGGGGGACGGCGGCATGGTGAGCGAGATGTCCCTGATGATCAAAGGCTCGCCGCACATGTATCTGGAGCGCGGGCCGACGGCGTCGATCAACTTCGTCACCTGTCACGACGGCTTCACGCTCAACGATCTGGTGTCGTATGCCGGGAAGCACAATCTGGCCAACGGCGAGGACAACCGCGACGGGGCCAACGACAACTACAGCTGGAACTGGGGGCAGGAGGGGCCGACGGACGATCCGGGCATCCTGGCCCTGCGTCGCCGCCTGATGCGCAACGCCATCGCCATCCTCATGGTCTGCCAGGGGGTGCCGATGATCTTCATGGGCGACGAGATGGCCCGCAGCAAGCAGGGCAACAACAATACCTACGCCCAGGACAACGAGCTGAGCTGGATCGACTGGCGGCTGCTGGAGAGCAATGCCGGGCAGTTCGACTTCTTCCGCCACTGCATCGCCTTCCGCAAGGCCCACCCCGCGCTGCGTCGCCGCTATCATTTGCACGAGCGGGACATGATCAGCAGCGGCCGCCCCGACATCTCGTGGCATGGGGTGCGAGTCAACCAGCCCGACTGGTCGGACGGCAGCCGGACGCTGGCCTTCATGCTGTGCGGCATGCACGCCATTCTGCTGCCCGGCCGCATGCCCGACGATCATATCTACGTGGCCATGAACATGCATTGGGAAGATCATGAGTTCGAGCTGCCCGAGACGCGCGACGGCCGCCGCTGGCATCTGTTCGCCGACACCGGCTATGACGCCCCGCTGGGCATCTGCGCCCCCGGCGACGAGCGGCTCCTGCCGTCGCAGCAGTCCATCCCGGTCAAGGCGCGCTCGGTGGTCATTCTGGTGGGACGATGAATCTGGAACCCTTAACCGTGTCCGGCGAAACGGACAATTTGAGCCAATTGCTGGATTATGTCACCTTTGCCGCGGCCGGGTTCGGCCTCGACGAATCGGACGCCTGGCGGCTGTCGCTGGCCGTGGACGAGATCGCCACCAATATCGTCTTCTACGGCTACCGGCGGGCGGGCATCACGGGCGACCTGACCATCCGGGCTGAGGCCGGGGAGGACGAGTTGCGCATCTTCCTGGAGGATACCGGCGCGCCGTTTGACCCGCGCGAGTTCCCGCGGCCGTCGAACCTCGACCAGCCATTGGAGGAGCGCGGGGAAGGGGGGTTGGGCATCTACCTGGCCTTGTGGGGGGTGGATGATTTCGTCTATGAGCGGGCGGGGACGGTCAATCGCAGCGTCTTTATAGTAAGGAAGAAGGCCGAATGAGGGACTGCGAACGATGACGCGAGCCTCCAGCCATTTTCTGGTCGTCACCGATGACCCGGCGCGGGGCGAGCGGCTGATTCGGCCGTTCGGCGATTGGGGCTGGGACGCGGTGGTGGTCCCCGGGGAGGCGACGGCGGCGCTGGGGCGACTGGTCGAGGGGCCGTTCGATGTGGTGCTGCTCGACCTGGAGGCGGCCGAACGGGACGACCATGCCTTCTTGCGCCGGCGGCAGGCCGACGAGCGCACGGCGGCCGTTCCGGTGGTCGTCATCGCCTCGCTGCGGGTGACGCTGGAGCGGCTGGCGCGCTGCGTCGAGCTGGGCGCGGGCGACTATATCACTCATCCCCATTCCCATGTCCTGCTGCGCGCCCGGCTGCAGAACGTCCTGCAGCGCAAGCTGCTGGAGGAGCAAGCCCACACCGCGCTGGAGGCGTTCAACGAGATCGAGAAGATCGCCGACGACCTGCGGCTGGTCATCCTGCCCATCGGGGCGGCCCTGTCGGCCGAGACGGAGTATGACGCGCTGGTGGCCCGCATCGTGGCCGAGGCGCGCAAGATCTGCGACGCCGACGCCGGGGCGCTCTACCTGGCCCAGGACGACGGCATGCTCCATACCATCTATATCCACATCGACTCGCTGGGCGTCACGCTCCAGAACGTGACCGGCGCGGGCAAGCCGCTGGCCTATCTGCCGCTGGCCGACCCGCAGACGGGCGAGCCGAACTATGACAATCTGGTGGCCTATGTGGCCCTGACGGGCGAGACGGTGAATCTGACCGACATCGACGCGGCCCGCTTCCACCCCAGTGGCTTGCGCGAGCTGGGGGGCGACGGCTCCTATCGGCCGCAGACGGGGCTGGCCGTGCCCTTGCGCAGCGGGCAGGTGATGGGCACGCTGCTGCTGGTCAACAGCCGTCGCCCGCCGGACGGCGAGATCATCCCGTTCGACGCCTATCATCAGCAGGTGGCCGAGTCGCTGGCCTCGCAGGCGGCCGTGGTGCTGAACAACCGGCTGCTGAACGAGCGGCAGGCGCAGCTGTTGCGCTTCAAGCGCGAGCTGGAGATCGGCCGCGAGATTCAGCTGAGCTTTCTGCCGGCGAAGCTGCCCGCGCCACCCGGCTGGGAGGTGGTGGCCCGCTTCCGGCCCGCGCTGGAGGTGGCCGGGGACTTCTACGACGTCTTCATGCTGCCCCACGGCAATCTGGCGCTGGTCATCGCCGACGTGGTGGGCAAGGGCATCACCGCCGCGCTGTTCATGGCCATCATCCGCAGCCTGTTCCGGGCCCATTTCCAACAAAGCTACTACCAGGCCGAGGCGCTGCCGGAGGGGAACCCGGGCCGCCCGGCGACCCCGCTGCCCCTGAT
>JAGOZU010000094.1 GCA_018058545.1 Promineifilum sp.
CGCAACCGGGAAAGGTTGCGCCACAGAAGGTTGCGCCACAGCCGGAGGCGCCACAGCCGGAGGCGCCGCAGCCGGAGGCGCCACAGCCGGAGGCGCCACAGCCGGAGGCTCGCCGTTGCCCGTCATCCCGTTATGGAACAGGTCGGCGAGCGCCCGATTGAGGCGCTTCATGCGGCCGCGCGGCAGTACCGCGTGCGGGCCGGTGTATTCGTTGGGCAGTTGCCAGGCCAGATAGGTCGTGCCGGGGCGGCCGAATTTGCCCGGGCGGTCGTGGAGATGGAACAGGGCGCGGCCGCGGCGCCAGGCCATCTCGTGCTCGTCGGCGGCCTTGACCGGCGGGCCGATGGCGATGGCGCTATGGCGGCCGACGTCGGCGCGACGCTCGTAGTTGCGCTGGCTGTTGGCGCTCGCGCCGGATAATTGACATAATGTCTGGCGCGCGATGGGGCCGCGGGCCTGCTTATGGCCCAGCAGCTCCACGCGGGTGCGGCCGCTGTGGAAGGCGGCATAGAGATGGGCGCGGGCCTGGCCGATGGTGCCGGTCAGGGCCTCCAGCGGCACGGCCACCGGCGATATCGACAGGCGGGGGACGCCCAGCCCCGCGGCCACCCGCGCCGCCGAGGCCAGCCGCAGCCATTGGCGGCCGTCGCCGTCCGTGTCCCGCATCCAGAACAACCCCTCGCCCGCGGTCAGCAGGTTGCCCAGCTGGCGGCGGCCGCAGATGCGCCGGTCGGAATCGTCCCCGGCCAGCAGGCGCAGCGCGTCGTCGACGGCCACGCGGCCGCGCCCGGCGGCGTCGTGGTGGCGCAGCAGCAGCCACACTCGTCCGGCGGCCGCTTTCTTCCGCCGCAGCATGCCCAGGGCGATGTCGGGGTAGACCCGGACGGCTGTGGCCCAACCTGCTGTGGCGCCTCCGGCTGTGGCGCAACCTTTCCAGGTTGCGGGAGCGGAGGAGCAGGGGAGCGCGGGAGCGGAGGGGCAGGGGAGCGCGGGAGCAGGGGAGCAGGGGAGCGCGGGAGCGGAGGAGCAGGGGAGCGCGGGAGCGGAGGAGCAGGGGAGCGCGGGAGCGGAGGAGCAGGGGAGCGCGGGAGCGGAGGAGCAGGGGAGCGCGGGAGCGGAGGGGCAGGGGAGCGCGGGAGCGGAGGAGAGCGTCGCGGTCAGGCGGGAGAGGGGCTGGAGGGGGGTTGACGTGCGGCCGTGGATGGTTTGTCCGTTTTGGCGGCGTAGCTCGAGCAATCTCTCCTGTGCGGCCCGGACGGCGGCCGATACCTCCCCGAATTCGGGCATGGCACGGCCATCCGCAGGCATGTCCTGCGCTTTCAACGGATAGGTTGACCTTGCCAGGGAGGAGCGGGGCGAATTACGAATTACGAATTACGAATTACGAATTACGAATTACGAATTACGAATTACGAATTACGAATTACGAATTACGAATTACGAATTACGAATTACGAATCAAGAGAGTTCGCTTCGTTAGTATTTCGCAGGTCATATTTCGAATTTGTCATAATTGACACGACCGATCGCCTATGGTATGCTCGTACCTGGATAGAGTAGGCTTCCTTTGGAGACATAAAGTCCCCCTCCCCATTCAAGGGGCGCTGCTTCGGAAAATCGCCCTCGGGCGATCGCCCACGACGTTGGCGGCGTCGACAGGCAGAAAGGAGGCCGTCGCACTTATCGGTGACCCCGTAACCCGGGGTCACTTTTTTTTGACCGGTCGCATCTCCGGCGGCGCTGCCTGATTTTTGGCAACACGAAACCCACCCGCGATTCACCCCGTTGAGCGATCCGTAGCAGGCGGCCGAATCCGACCGGCTATCCCTTATAGAGACGCACCTGGCCGAGGCCATTGCGTCCGGCGATGTCCACGATACAATCTATAGCCATCGCCCACTGTATTGCAGCGAGCATACTCATCAGGCCATCAGAATATGAGGATCAGATGATATACCCACCAACGATCAACAGTATAATAGCACAAACAAGCGATGTCAAGATGATCTATAGCATATAGATTGACGAATCTGATCGTGTATTGCCTCATAACGGGCATTATTGCCCCGTTAAACCCTGTACAATTGTTTTTCTATCCTGTATACTCCATTGATTATGAGCCACAGATTGTGGCCAAGGCGCGCCCGATTTGTCCCGCGCCAAGGGGTGTCTGTCCATGGTCGAGAGTCTGCTGGAAACTGATCTGACCCGTTACAAGCCCGATTGGGAGAAACTGGGGGTCGTGGTGGCCCCGTTCACCATCGAGGCCGACCCGCGCTTCATGTACCTGTCGACCGAGACGCGGCGCGCCCTGTCCAAGGTCAGCTACATGGTCGAGGCGGGGCAGGGGGCCTCGGTCGTCGTGGGCGAGGTGGGCACGGGCAAAACGACGCTGGCCTCGTGGTTCCACAGCCGCTATGACCGCCGGCCGGATTTCGTGGCCGCGCGGGTCGACGAGCCGCCCAAGAAGAGCGGTCTGCTGCTGCTGCGGCGCATCGCCGCCGAGTTCGGCGTGCGCACCCGCCGGGCCACCGAGGACCAGCTCAACGAGCTGCGCGACTTCCTGACGGAGACGACGGCGCGCGGGGTGCTGCCGCTGGTCATCATCGACGAGGCCCACGAGCTGGAGCCGGAGCAGTTCAAGGAGTTGCGCCGCCTGCTCAACTTCCGCGATCCGCGCGGCGGCAAGGCGTATCAGCTCATCCTGCTCGGCCGCCCCGAACTGGACATCAATTTGCGCCAGTCGAAGGATTTCAATGACCGCGTGGCCACCCGATCGTCGCTGGACCCGCTGGCGCCCGACGACACGGCGGCGCTGATCGAGTATCGCCTGCTGGCCGCGGGGCGTGACGGCCGCCAGCCGCCGCTTTTCCTGCCCGATGCCGTCCTGCCTATCTGGCGCGAGACGCGCGGCTATCCGCGCTCCATTTGCCTGCTGTGCCTCCATCTGTGCCTGGAACTGCTGGTGACCGGCGGCCCGCATATCGACGGGGTGTTTGTCGACAAGTTCCTGGAGACGCATAGCGGCTATCGGCAGGGGGGAGCGAGTGGCGAATGACGAATGACGAGTGACGAGTGACGAATGACGAGTGACGAGTGACGAATGAAGAGGGTCGTAGCATCTTACGATAGAAGATGAAGACGGAGAAGAGCAGGGACCGCGCCAGGGACAAGGCGCCCGAAGAGGAGCCGCATGTCAGCACGCTGAAGGAGCTGCTGCGCGACAAGCCGCGCCGCGGGCGGCCGCGTCGCATGGTGGCTCGGCAGAACGTCTATGTGACGCTGCATCCGGCGCAGAAGGCGGCGATGGACACGCTGGCCGGGCAGTTGCCGGCGTCCCTCGGCCGCGCCGATTTGCCCGACCTGGCCGTCTCGGTGCTGACCGCGCGGGTCGAGGCGTTGCGCTCGGCCGTCGTCGGCCGCACGCGCGAGATCCCCGAGGGCGTCACCGACCTTGAATCGCTCTATCTCCTGTGGGACTTGCCGCTGCCCAACCGCACCCCGGCCGAGAAGTGGACCAGCATCCGCCTGTCGCCGCAGCAGGTGCTGGAGCTGGGGCGCGTCCACGGCACGCTCAACGCCGCCTTTGGGGCCAACCGCAGCGAAGTGTTTGGTCTGGCGCTGGCCTTGCTGGCCCAATTCCTGGAGCGCCACACGCTGGCTGAGGTGGAGATGACCCTCGGCGACGTGCGCGAGATGATATTTCGGGAGTGACGAACGACGAGCGGCCGCCGGGTTCGGCCGTGCCATCAGACCCCAATCACCCAATACCTTATGAATACACAATTCCAGGTCCCCACCACTTTTGAATATTTCGCCATTTTGCTGTGGGCCACGTCGGGGGCCATCGTCGGCTGGCGCAAGGGGTTCGACGTCGTGGGCGTGTTCGTCATCGCCTTCGTGTCGGCTTTCGGCGGCGGCCTGCTGCGCGACGGCCTGTTCCTGCAGCGGCTGCCGGTGGTGCTGACCAACCCGACCTATATGCTGCTGCTGATCGTGGCCGTGCTGGGGGTGATGGTCATCGGCAATCGCATGCAGCGCGACCGCACCTTGCCCAAGATCGTCTCGGTCATCGACGCGCTGGGCGTGCCGATGTTCATCGTCATCGGAGCGGAGCTGGCGCGGAGCAGGGGGCTGGAGCTGCCGGCCATCGTGCTGGTGGCCACGGTGTCGGGCGTCGGCGGCGGTCTGATGCGCGACATGCTGGCCGGAGACATCCCCGACCTGCTGCGGCCGGGGCAGTACAACACCTTGCTGGTCGTGGTGGCGGCCTTCATCTATATGCAGCTGGCCTATACCTTCGGCGTCGGCCGCCTGGAGTCGGCCTGGCTGACCATCGGCAGCTTCTTCGTCGCCCGCCTGCTGACCATTCACTTCAACTGGCGGTCGCGGCCGCTGCACGATTTCCATGCCGGGGAGATGGTGCGCGGGCTGGCGAGCTGGCTGCCGGGGATCAGGAAGTGACGGACGGGGCGGGCCGCCCGGGGGTGTCATGCTGAGCGACAAACAGTTTGATGACCTGGTGGGCGAGGCGCTCGACGACCTGCCGCCGTTTTTTCGCGACCGGCTGGACAATGTGGCCATCCTGGTCGAGGCCTGGCCGTCGATCCGCACGCTGCGCGAGATGGGGCTTCCGCCGGGGGAGACGCTGCTGGGCCTCTACACGGGCATCCCCCTGACGGAGCGCACCCAGAGCTACAACATGGTGCCGCCCGACACCATCACGCTGTTCCAGGGGCCGATCGAGCGCGCCGCGGCCGAGTGGGAGGGGGAGTTCCTCGACAATGTGCGCGAAGAAGTGCGCCACACGGTCATCCATGAGATCGCCCATCATTTCGGCATCGACGACGACCGGCTGGTGGAATTGGGGGCGTATTGAATCCCGGCAAAATGAGAGAAATACGCGAAATCTCTAATTTGCCGGAAAAGGGTGTTGCATTACTTCAATAGTTATGTTATCCTATGTAATACCAGTATAGGTATTCATACCCAAGAGTAGTACCCACAACCAAATAATGTCCTATCCAAAGCGAACGGAGAGCGGACACGTGCCGGTGTGTATTTAACCAGACTATCCTGAGTGATTGTTGCTGGAATCGCGCCTGCCTGCCGACCGAAGCTTCGAACGAGAGTTCGGTCGTTTTTCGTCGCGCCAGTGCAGGAATGAGGAGTGTGGTCATGAAGACAGCAGTAACGTCCAATGGCAAGCGAGTTGTGGCTTCGCAGGCTTCCCCGGATTTTGCCGTGTGCCCGACATGCGGCGGCGGCGTTGTTTTAAGAGCGCGGCGGCTGATGGCCAACGCCGGCCATTCCTACTATTGGCGGCATATCGACGACGATCATCCCTGCCGGAGGCAGAAACCTTTCATGCAAATGCGCGCCGCGGCGTGAAAAATGGGCAAAAAGGGCGTGACAAGCCCGCAATTTTCACAATTTAATATCCCCAGGCCGGCCATTCAATGTTAAAATGGGCGCAGATGTCGGATCATCTTTGCTTCCGACCGGCGCGGCCGTTCCGGTTCGCTCTGTATTACACCTTTGGAGACTTCATACAATGAGCGTAGGCCAGGCAATACTATTCACGGCCATCGGCGGGCTGGTCGCCTTGCTGGCGGCGGCCGTCGTGGGGATCATCCTCTCATCCAGAACCCGCAAGAGCAACCAGCGCCAGCTTGAGGCCCAGCTGAAGGCCCAGAAGGACCTCAGCAACGAGCAGCTGCGCAACTTCCGGGCCAGCCTGCAGCAGCAGCAGCAGGTCCAAACGGAGACGCTGGAGAAGTTCATCAGCGAATACCAGCCGCCCGCGCCGGCAGTCATCGCGACGGCCGCCGTTGCCCCCGTTGTCACCGCGGCCTTCGCCAACGGCGACGACATCCGGCCCGATTCCATCGCCATCCGCGAGCGCCTGATCGGCGACAAATATGCCGCCGGGGCCAATTTGCGCCAGGCCAACCTGTCCGGCCTCGACCTGTCCGGCGGGAACCTGCGCGAGGCCAACCTCAAGCAAGCCAACCTGCAGGAAGCCAACCTGTCCGGGGCCGACCTGAGCGGGGCGCAATTGCCCGGGGCCGACCTGAAGCGGGCCTTGCTGACGGGGGCCAATCTGGCCGGGGCCAATCTGGCCGGGGCGGACCTGAATCACGCCGTCCTGAACGGGGCGGACCTGACCGGGGCCGACCTGGAGCGTAACGATCTGGCCGGAACCGTCCTCGATGAGGCCACCCAGATCGACGCCAAGTGGCGGCTGGTGTGGGATATCGTCAACAACGGCGCAGCCGGGCGCGACCTGAGCCGGGCCGACTTGCGCGACGCCGACCTGTGGGGGGCCGACCTGCGGGCCACGCGGCTGTGGGAGGCCGACCTCTCCTCGGCGCGGCTGCTGCAGGCCGACCTGCGCCGCGCCAAGCTGTGGCGAGCCAAGATCAACGACGCCACCCAGCTGGACGAGAAGTGGCGGCTGGTGTGGGATATCGCCAACAACGGGGCGGCCGGGCGCGATTTGCGCGAGCTGGACCTGTCCGAGGCGGACTTGTCCCGCGCCGACATGAGCCGGACGGCCTTGACCAAGGCCAATTTGGCCAAGTCCGACCTGACCAATACTGACCTGAGCGGGGCCAACCTGAGCGGCGCCAATCTGGGCCGGGCGACGATGAACGGGGCCGACGTGCGCGAGGCCAACCTGAGCGGGGCCAACCTGAACGGGGCGGACCTGAGCCGGGCCGATTTCAGCCGGGCCAAGATGAGCTGGGCCGATTTGCGCAACACCGTCGTCACCGAGATGACCCAGATCGACCCCAAGTGGCGGCTGGTGTGGGAGATCGTCAATCAGGGGGCCATGCAGCGCGACCTGAGCCGGGCCGACCTGGCCGGGTCGAACCTGCGCGAGGCCAACCTGCACGGGGCCGATTTGCGCGGGGCCAAGCTCTGGCTGTCCGATTTGGCCGGGGCCGACCTGCGGCAGGCCAATCTGCGCGGCACGGATCTGCGCGAGGCCAATCTGGTGGGCACCGACCTGCGCGAGACGCTCTTGCAGGATACGAATCTGACCGGGGCGCGCTATGACGCGGAGACGAGCTGGCCGCTGGGGTTTGACCCCCTGGGGGCCGGGGCGCTGGCTCGCGGCGGCGTCGCTCGCCCCGAACCGCAGCGCGAACCCATCGACTAGAGCGGCCCGGCGTCATCCCCGACGCCCGACCGAGGAGGCGCAACTCCATGTGCGGCCGATTTGCTCTGGCGGCCACCGGCGAAGAGGTGGCGATCCAATATGAACTGCCCATCGTGCCCTTCATCGTCCCGCGCTACAACATCGCGCCCACGCAACCCGTGGCCGCGGTGCGGCTGAACGGGCGGGGGGAGCGCGAGTTGACCCATTTCCAGTGGGGCCTCATCCCGTCGTGGGCCAAAGATCCGTCGATGGGGGCCAAACTGATCAACGCCCGCAGCGAGACGGCGGCCGAAAAGCCGTCGTTCCGGGCCGCGTTCAAGCGTCGTCGCTGCCTGCTGCCGGCCACCGGTTTCTATGAGTGGCGCAAGCTGAACGGCGGCAAGCAGCCCATGTATATCCACGCGGCCGACGGGGGGCTGATGTCGCTGGCCGGGCTGTGGGAGGTGTGGCACGCGCCCGACGGCGGCGAGCTGGAGACCTGCACCATCCTGACGACGGCCGCCAACGGGCTGATGGCTCCCATCCACGACCGCATGCCGGTCATCATCGACCCCCTCGACTACACCATGTGGCTGGACGAAAAAACCCCAGCTGATCAGCTGGGGCATTTGCTAAGGCCAAGTGATGACGACCGGCTGGCGACTTACGCCGTCAGCACGGCCGTCAATTCTCCCAAAAACGATTCAATCGAACTGATCGACCCGATCTAGTTGATGCGCTCCAGACGCCAGTCGTCGAGGAACCAGCCGTTGTTGGCGATGCCGAAGCGGTTGCGGAACGACGCGCCGAGGCGGACGGTGCTCTCCTGGGTGACGGTGAACTCATAGACGCGGACGTTGCGCTGCCCGGCGGTGACGGTCGACCAGCCGTTGCTGATCTCGTTGTGGATGACCTGAATCTCGCCCGCCAGCGGGTTGGTGCTGAACTCGCGAACGCCGTTGTTGTTGTAGCTGTTCACGAGGTCGGGGAAGAAGTTGAGCGTCATGCGATAGCGGCCGGGCTGCAGGCGGACGTCCTGGAAGAAATGGAAGATGGTCGGCGCATAGCCCTTGAAGGCCTTCATGGTCTTCTCGCCGTCGAAGATGAACATGTTCCATTCATGCTCGGCCAGTTGGGCGCGGGTGATGACCCGAATCTCCGGCCGGGCGAAGTTGCCGCCGTCGCCGGGTTGCAGGGTGTTGGGGCCTTCGTCGATGGCCACCAGCCAGCCTTCGGGGATCTGCAGCTCGTTGTAGATGTGGTAGTACCAGTCGCCCTCAAAGCTGCCGTTGGTGAGCAGGTTGGCCGCGACCGGGCCGGGAGCGGATGGCGTGGCCGGGGCTGTAGTGGTGGTGCCGCCGGTATTCGTGCCGCCGGTGGTTGTGCCGCCCTTCGCGCCGGGGATGAACAGCGTCTGACCGGCGTAGATGAGCCGGGCGTTGACGATGTTGTTGGCGGCGACGATGTCGGCCATGGGCACGTTGTAGGCCATCGAGATGCGGAAGAGGGTATCGCCCGGCTGGACGACGTGGTTCACGCCGCCCTCAACCGACGTTCCGGGGACGAACACCCGGGTGGCGGTGGCCGCCGGCGGGGGCGTGGCGGCCGGCGCGTCAGCGCTGGGGATGATCAGCTCCTGCCCGGCGATGATGAGTCGGGTGTTGGTGATGTTGTTGGCCTGGGCGATGGCCTCGACCGACACGCCGTAGGCCAGCGAGATGCGGAAGAGCGACTCGCCCGGCTGGACGACATGGATGGTGTCGGCCCGGGCCACGGGAATGGCGAACAGGAGCAGGAGAGGCAACAAAAGGGTAACGAAAATCAGATTCTTGTGTTTCATATTTAGCGTTCAATCCTGGAAATGGGTATTGTCTGTGAACGCGTTCCCATGATCGGGACAGCGCGAACCGAATTATCCATTGGGTCGACCGGTAATGCAACACCGGCTAAGCTACGACTTGCCGTTGATCGATCTATTCAGAATAATCACGTTTCGCTTCCGGGCAGGATCCTGGATATTTACAAATGAATCAACGATACCGTAGGGGTCAGGCAACCGGGCAACTTTCTACAAGGAAACGTGCGACCTTCCTTCCCGGTTGCCTGACCCTCCGGGGAGGGCGAGGCAGCGGCGAATGAGGGTGGCGCGGCAAAACGGTGATGATTACGCCGCTGCCTCGCCCCTACCCGTATATCGCAATTGTTTGTTTACCTGTAAAATTCGGTTACTGCCCTTGTCGAGGATGATGATCCATGCCCACGCAACCGGATGAACTTGATCTGAGAGAAAGCTCCAAACGGCCGTTTGGGGTCTATGTCGTGGTGGCCTTGCTGCTGTTGGGGGTCTTCTCGGCCATGCTGGAGATCTTCCGCGTGCAGTTCGCGCTGACCGGCTTCTGGGTGGAGGCCGACGCCTTCTTTCGCCGGCGCGGCGGCATCATCATGCTGGTCACCCATCTGTTCACCGACCCCACGGCCATCACCATCGCCAACGGGCTGATCATCGTGGTGTGGTTCAGCATCATCAGCGGGCTGTGGCTGATGCAGCGCTGGGCGTGGGTGGTGTTGATGATCCTGATCGGCATTATCCTGACCTATTCGCTGGTGATGTACTTCAAGGGCACGCCCGATTACCAGGACATGGCGCTCTATGTGGCCATCGCCTTCTATTTGAATGACCACACCGTGCAGCGGGCATTCCGGCGGCGAACGCCGAAGGAGGCGACGGCATGAAAGACTACGACTTGCTGCGCCGGTTCGAGCCCGTCGTCTGTTTCATGTCGGGCGAGATGTTCTATCCGCGGGCGGTGGACGAGTATGTGCGCCATTGCAGCCTGTGGGAGGCCAACCCGCGCGGCAAGGTTCGCGAGCTGGTGCCCGAGGGCAAGCTCGACGTGTCGGTGCTGGCCGGCTATGACCAGGCCCCGGCGGGGCACGTGCTCTATCTGCGCTTCGTCCCCGAGCCGCTGCGGCCGCTGGAGTTCCAGCAGTGGCTGACCCGGCCCGGCCGGGTGCGGTTCAAGGCCCCCGACCGGCTGGCTCGTGTGCCGCTCATCTCGCGCATCGGCGACGCCGTCTTCGACCTGTCGCTGGCCTTGCGCGGCGTGGTGCCCGGCGGCACGGCGGCGGCGGCCGAGGTGCGCACGCGCGAGATCGAGAAGCGCGACGCGCGCAACGTCTATTACGGCCGTGTGCTGCGCTTCGGCCCCTGGACGGTGCTCCATTACATCTGGTTCTACCCGATGAACAACTGGCGCTCCGGCTTCTATGGCGTCAACGACCATGAGGCCGATTGGGAGCAGGCTTTCGTCTATCTCTATCAGAACGGCGACGGCGACTATGTGCCTCAGTGGGTGGCTCTGGCCTCGCATGATTTCGAGGGGGACGATCTGCGCCGGCGCTGGGACGACCCGATGCTGGTGAAAGAGGGCGACCATCCGGTCATCTTCGCCGGGGCGGGGTCGCACGCCGGCTATTTCGAGCGCGGCGACTACATCATGGGCATCGAGCCGCACTGGATCACGCCGCTGAAGAACAGCCTCAACGGCTTGCGGCGGTTTTGGGTGGAGACGCTGAAGCAGGGGGATAACGAGGAGTTCGTGGAGCAGGTGGGGGCGATGTTCACCATCCCCTTTGTCGATTACGCCCGCGGTGACGGGGTGGCCATCGGCCCGTACAAGCCGAAGTCGTGGGTTCCGGTCATGATTACCGATGATGACGGCTGGGCCAACAACTATCGCGGGCTGTGGGGGCTGGACACGCGCGACCGCTTCGGCGGCGAGCGCGCCCCGGCCGGGCCGAAGTATGACCGCTCGGGAGCCATTCGCCGCTCGTGGTACGACCCGCTGGGCTGGGCCGGGCTGGACAAGCTGTACCCGCCGTCCTTGCTGCCCAACGAGATCGACAAGCGCATCGCGGCCATCGACAGCGAGCTGGTTGGGGTCAATGAGGCCATCGGCCACGGTGTGCGCGGGCTGCGATCGGTCACGCTGGATGTCGAATCGTTGCGCGCGGCCGAGCATTTCAGCGATGTGCTGGCGGTGCGGGAGGGGGAGGAGCGGGAGCTGCAATCCGACTTTCAGGATTTGGTGCGGCGGCGGATGCTGCTGATCGAGACCAGCGACGCGCTGGAAGCCTACCGCAAGCGGGTGGAGCAAGGGGATCTGGGGTCGCCGACGGCCCACATCCGCCACGCCCACCGGCCGACGATGCCCACCGGCCACCATCGCCTCCTGGAGATTTGGGCGGCCCTCAGCGGGGCGCTGGCCTTGCTGTCGTTCGGTTACCTGATCATCTACCGGCCGGATTACTGGTTGCAGATGGCCCTGATCGTGGCCTTGATCTTCGGCTTCGTCGACTCGCTGGCGCGCGCCAATTCCGACCGCTACCTGGCGGGGATCACGGTGGCGCTGGCCGTGGTGAACGGGTTTATTTTGTTCATCGAGTTCTGGCAGATCGCGCTGATCTTGCCGCTGGTGTTTCTGGTGGCGTTTATGATTCGGGATAATTTGCGGGAGTTGTTTTAGGGGGCCTGACCCGCCCCCCATAACCGGGGGATCGATCAATCCGGTCAAATGTATAAGCAGAATTATACATCGTTTCTCTTGTACCTAACGTCACTAACGTCATTAAGGTCACTGACGTCAGGGCAACCCGGCCTTCGGGAGGGCGGATCGCAATCTGACAGATTGCGCCACAGTCGGAGGGCGGATCGCAATCTGAAAGATTGCGCTACAGTCAGGGCGGATCGCAATCTGAAAGATTGCGCCACAGTTGGGGCGGATCGCAATCTGAAAGATTGCGCCACAGCTGAAGATTATGCCACAGCTGAAGATTGTGCCACAGCCGGAGGAGGGGTTTTTCAATTTAATCAATTTATTCAAGGGGGAAGGGGGTGGGGGGTGGGTGCAATTCGTCACCCGGCCATTATCGGCGTACAATCCCATGATGGCCGGCGGGTTGGATCGGCGGCGCCGGTTCCCGCCAGGCAGCCACGGGAGACGCCCCTGACCGGAGCGCGGCCGTTCCCACACCACACAAGGAGTTGTTGATGGATATCCAGGTTGTACCCGTTGAATCTTCCCGCTTGCGCACGCCACCCACATCCGATTTCGGCTTTTGCGTCGTCTTCGCCAATCGCATGTTCACGCAACGCTACGCGCCCAATCGTGGCTGGCATGACGCCAAAATCGAGCCGTTCGCGCCCTTCTCGCTGGACCCGGCCACGGTTTCGCTCCACTATGCCCAGATGATCTTCGAGGGCATGAAGGCCTATCGCCGGGCCGACGGCGGCATCAATCTGTTTCGACCGATGGAGAACATGCGCCGCTTCAACAATTCGGCCCGCCGGATGGCCATGGCCACGCCGGACGAGGAGGAGCATCTGGCGGCCATCTGCGAGTTGATCCGGCTGGAGTCGGAGTGGGTGCCCACGCAGGCGGACGCATCGCTCTACATTCGGCCGACGATGCTTGGCGTGGACACGACGCTGGGGGTGCGGGCCAGCGCCACCTATCTGCATTACGTCATCATCAGTCCGGTGGGGCCGTATTTCTCCGAGGGGTTCAATCCCGTCTCGGTCTACATCACCGACCAGTATGTTCGCGCCGTTCGCGGCGGGGTGGGGGAGGCCAAGACGGGCGGCAACTACGCGGCCAGCCTGTACGCGGGGGAGGACGCCCGCAAGCGGGGCTATTCGCAGGTGCTGTGGCTGGATGCCGTGGAGCGTCGCTTCATCGAAGAGGTCGGGGCGATGAATATCTGCTTTGTCTATGAGGGCAAGCGCATTGTGACGCCGAAGTTGACCGGCAGCATTTTGCCGGGGGTGACGCGCAAGTCGGTCATCGAACTGGGCCGCCATCTGGGGTATGAGGTGGTGGAGGCGATGATCGACGTCCACGAGATGCTGGACGATGTGCGCAGCGGCCGCATCACCGAGGTGTTCGGTTGCGGCACGGCGGCGGTCATCGCGCCGGTGAGCAAGTTCGGCTTCCATGACGAGGAGATCATGATCGGCGACGGCAGCGTCGGGCCGGTGTCGCATCATCTGTTCCAGCAGCTGGTGGATATTCAGTACGGCCGCATCCCGGATCCGTTCGGGTGGGTGTATTCGATCTGATCGGCCGTGGCGGGCGGATCGCAACCTTGTACGTTACCCAATGTGTGATAAGACAGGAATGATTGTCACATGGAAACGGCAAGGAGAGCGGTGAAGTTCATCACAACCTGGAGCAATAAGCTCGCCTGTTAGATCAACTCCCGCT
>JAGOZU010000095.1 GCA_018058545.1 Promineifilum sp.
CCCCCTGTAGCGCAGCCATTCCTGGCTGCCTCTTCCTCAGTCATGAATCACTAAACCACAGTAGCGCAGCCATTCCTGGCTGCCTCTTCCTCAGTCACAAATCACTAAGCCACAGTAGCGCAGCCATTCCTGGCTGCCTCTTCCTCAGTCACGAATCACCGAGCTACCGTGGCGCTTGTGCATCTGTTATAATTCCCTCAGAATCCATGCCAAACAGCCTCGAATACCAGCCTATATATCGTCGTAACCTCCCGCACATCCAACCCCCGGGAGCGACATTATTCCTCACAACGCGCCTGCATGATAGTCTGCCCATTGAGGCCATCCAGCGATTGCGCGATGAAACGCAACTCCGGCTGCAAGTCATTGAAGCTACGGCCGACCCAGCCGAGAAATCCGACTTGCTTTATCGTGAAGGGAAACGTTACTTCGGCCGTTTTGATGATTTACTCGATGCCGCTACCCACGGGCCTGATTGGCTACACGATCCACAAATCGCCCGGATTGTCTGTGACGCCCTGCATAATCGCGACGGCAAAACCTATGATTTGGTGGCTTATTGCGTGATGCCCAACCATCTGCATATCGTTCTTACGCCATTGCTTCGCGACGCGGAAAACTATTATTCCATTTCGCGGATCATGCATGTGATGAAGGGTTATACAGCCTATGAGGCGAATAAGGTTCTCGGTCGGAAGGGAACGTTCTGGCAAGCCGAGAGCTATGACCATTATGTGCGCGATGCGGCCGAATTGCAGCGGATTGTTTATTATGTCATAAGCAATCCGGTTAAAGCCGGTCTTGTTGACGATTGGACAGCTTGGGCCTGGACATACTGGAAGTATGCGTAGTGCAGCCATTCCTGGCTGCCTCTTCCTCAGTCACGAATGACTGAGCCACAGTAGCTCCTGGCTGCCTCTTCCTCAGTCACGAATAACTGAGCCACAGTAGCTCCTGGCTGCCTCTGCCTCAGTCACGAATAACTGAGCCACAGTAGCTTCTGGCTGCCTCTGCCTCAGTCACGAATAACTGAACTACAGTGGCGCAGCCATTCCTGGCTGCCTCTTCCTCAGTCACGAATGACTGAGCCAATGTAGCTCCTGGCTGCCTTTCCTTCAGTCACGAATCACTGAACTTCAGCGCTCAAAAAATTGCGAATAATGCCCTCCTCGGATAGCATCTCTGTCATGGTGACGGTATGAAATCATCCCCGACCCCAACCACGACCGCGGTGCTCATCCTGATCATGCTCCTGATGGTCGTCGCCGCCGGGTTTGTGTTCCTGTTCCAGTCGGAATTGCGCTTCCGCGATCAGCTGCGCCTCCTCTCGGCCGATAACGAATCGCTCCGGGCGGCCCAGGCTTCCGCCGAGCTGGAACTCGCCGGGGCCGTCGCCACCCGCGACGCCGTCTCCGCCGCCCTGGCCGCGGCCGAGGGCGACACCCGCGAGCTGGAAGGGCAACTCGTCGAGAGCCAGCAGTCGGTGGACCAGTTGACCGGGCAGGTATCCACACTCAACGAGGAAATCGACGCCCTGCGAGAGGAACTGGCTGCCGCGGAGAACCAAACACAGCCGCCGGTGGCCCGCATCATCACCCCCGTCGACAAGGCCACACTGCCCATCTCGCGCCCGGTTGAAATCGTGCTCGTTGCCGGGGACAACGCCGGGCTGGCGAGCCTGACCCTGGAGGTCGACGGCCGCCGCTTCTCGACCTACACCATTGACGGCGAAAAACTCTACGCCCGAACCCTGACCTGGAGCGCTCCGGACAAAGAGGTCGACGTGGTCTTCACCGTCCGGGCGGTCAACCGCAACGGCATCAGCAGCCAGCCCCAGTCGATCACCATCACGCTGACCGACACCGAAGCCCGCAACAACACCCTGCGCGCCGAGATCGAGGCGGCCGTCAGCGAGTTGCGCGGCCTGGAACTCATCACCCCCATCGAACCCGTCCTGCTAAGCCGCGAACAGGTGCAGGATCGCTTTGCCGGCGAGTTCACCGCCGAAATGACGCCCGAAGAGGCCCGCTTCGATGTGCTGGCCCTGAGCGCCTTCGATTTTTTAGGCCGCGACTATGACCTGTATTCGGCGCAGGTGAGCCTCTACGGCGACGGCGTCACCGGCTTCTATGACCCTGAAACGACCGAGTTCGTCGTCGTCAGCGACGGCGCGCTGCTGGACCCCGCCTCCCAGTTGACCCACGGTCACGAATACGTCCACGCCCTGCAAGACCAGCACTTCGGCCTGACCGCCCTGACCGACGACGCGCTCGACTCCGAGGCCCGCGCCGCCGCCCGCGCTCTGGCCGAGGGCGAAGCCTCGATGGTGACCTGGCTGCTGGTCAACGCCAGCGACTTCTATACCCGATCCGAGCTGGACGCCCTGCGCAACAGGTCCCGGCAAGGCAGCGATACCCTGAGCGATTTTCCGCCCGTACTGGTCAAAACCCTTGGCTTCCCCTACAACGAAGGCTTGTTGTTCGCTTTGGCCTTGTATCGGGAGAACGGCGTCGAAGCCCTCAATGACGCCTGGGCCAACCCGCCCCGCTCCACCGAGCAAATCCTCCATCCCGATCGCTATCTCGCGGGCGATGAGCCGCAGATCGTCGCCATGGAACCGCTGACCGACACCTTGGGCGCGGGCTGGGCGCTTATCGACGAGGATATCCTGGGCGAATTTCACCTGCGCGAGTATCTCGACCAGCGGCTGCCCACGATGACGGCCGCCCGCGCGGCCGAAGGCTGGGGCGGCGATCGCTATGTCGTCTTCTGGAATGAGGCGACCGACTCCCTGGTGATGGCCCTGCGGCTGGTGTGGGATACCCCCAATGACGCGCTGGAATTCGCCGAGGCCTATCCCGCCTACGCGGCGGCGCTCACCAACGCCAACGGCGCGCCCCAACCCGACGGCAGCACCTGCTGGCGGGACAGCGACGTCATCTGCTTTTTGCAAGCCGGCGGGGAATCGCTGATCGTGCGCGCGCCCAATGTGGCCACGGCCGCCGCGGTGCTGGGCGTCATGCAAACCGGGTAACCCGTGATTCAACCCTCTCCCGTAAACAAAACCCATATGAAACCATTCAGGAATTCAGTTATCGCTCTTTTCGCCTTGGCCTGCATCGCCCTCCTGTTGTTAGCCGCCTGCTCCACCGGCACGACGGTGGTCGGCATCGAACAATCGGGCGATGGCGGCGCGGTTGGCCCGCAAATGATAGTGGGGGCGACCGAAGTTATGAAGTTCGACCCCGCATCGATCCCCGTAGCGGACGGCGAGGCTGTCGGCGGCACGTGCGCCGGTTCCACCCTCGTGCCGGGCAGCTATCGCTGCGAGCTGGAAACAGGCGGCGCGATCGAGCCTTGCTTCGTCGCCGGCGACCAGCGCCTGATCTGCGCCCCCAACCCGGTGGCGCTGACCTATGGCACGCTCGTCAGCGCGACGGGTACATTGCCGCCCGTCCCTCCGCCGCCGCCCGACCGGCTCACGGAGTTTTTCGTGCTGCTGAAAAACGACATGGCCTGCGCCCTGCGCACCGGGCCGGAGCCGGTGATCATCGCCGGCGTGACCGCGCAGTTCGACTGCAACGAGCCTTATACCTTCATCATGGGCCTCGAGAAGTCGGCGCCGACATGGCAAGCGGCCGTCTACACGCTGGACCCGGCCACGGGTGAATCGCCGTCGGGCAAAGTGCCGGTGGATGTCGCGCGGGTCTGGATACCCTGACGGGGTCTTGCTGCAATCGCGGCCGCCCGCCATCCGGGTCAGTCGTGGATGGTCAGGCCTGTAGCGCCTCGACGGTCCGAACCATTTGCAGCACGCGCTCGCCCAGCAGGTGAATGATGATCCGGTGCAGGGCGTGGGCCGCCTCGGGATCATCCCGTTCGATCTCGGTCAGTTTGGCCCGGGACAGCCGGTAAACCACGGTCGGTTCGTCGGCGACGACGGCCGCGCTGCGTCGCGTGCCCAGATAGAAACCCAACTCGCCCACCACCCGACCGCCGCGCATGGTCTCCAGGCGCATCGGCAAGCCGTCGGCCGATTCCAGTTGGGCGGTCAGCTGTCCCGATTCGGTGAAATAGAGATGATCGGCCTCGACCCCCTGTTCGATCAATCGATCCCCGGCGACCATCTCGATCCGCTCCATATAGCCGATGATCCGTTGGGCCATCGGTTCGGGAGTGAACATGTGCAGATAAGAGATCAACGTTCGCGGAACGCCCTCATCGATATACAATCGGCAAAGCTCGTCCTCGCTCCATTCCACGGCATGGTCGAGATCATCCATGAATTGCAGGCTGCCCGACTCGGCCGCCAGCCCGCCGCGATCGAACTGTTGGGCCAGTGAGGGCGACAGTCCCGACAGGACCAGGGTGAAACCGCTGTCGCGCGCCAACTGGTGCATCTTGGTGAAGCTGAGCAAGGCTGTCGAATCCAGGCCGATCACCTGCCGAAAGTCGATCAGCACGTGCCGGGTTTCGATTTGCCGGACGCGCGCCCGAACCCGCTCCAGCAGGGAGTTGGCCGTGCCGAAAAAGACGAAGCCCTGCAACTGGAGGATGCAGGACTGCCCGCCCAAAGAGTCAAGCAGGGCGCGCTGTTCGGCGTTGCGGGTGACGCGGCTCTTGAAGGTGGCCACATCCAGTTCATGCTTCACCACGCTGGTACGGCTGTAGCTGACGACGAACATGATCACCGTGGCGATGATGCCGACCAGGACGCCTTGCAGAAAGCCGAACGTGGCGATGACGCCCAGTATGAGCAGAACGATGGCGTAGTCGATATGCGGCAGGCGCTTCCAGGCGTCGACCACCCACTCCCACAAAAACGCCAGGCCGAGGTAGATCAGCAACGTCCCGAACACAAGCGTGGGCACGAAGCCCAGGGCCGAGCCGCCCACCCACAGCGTCAGACCGCAAATACCGGCGGCGATCAGGCCGGTTAGCCGGTTGGCCCCGCTCAGCTTGTCGACAAGTACCGATGTGCTCAGTTGCAGAAAGCCGACCAACCCCCCGCCCAACCCGGAGGCCATGTTGGCGACACCGGCGGCGCGCATCTCGCGATTGAGGTCGATGTCGCGTTTCAAGGCCAGCTCGAGGCCGGAGGCGTTGAGCAACAGGGCGATGGCCGTGATGACGACGGCGCCGATGACGTTGGGCAGTTGGAAGACCAGCGCGCCCCAATCGACGGCCGCCAGTTCAGCGGAGCTGATCGGCAGCCACAGTCGTCCGTCGGGGAACGGGCCAAGCAGCCACCCCCTCGCGCTCAACTCGGCCGGAGAGACGCCCAGCACGGCGGCGATGATGTAGAGACCGATACCGATGGCGATGATCACGCCCGGCATGAACAACTGATGATGGATTCGGCCGGAAAGCGCCAGGATTAGGATGGCCAGGGCCAGGCCCGGCAGCCAATAGATCAATATCCCCGGCTCAAACAAGGCCGGCAGATCGGAGAAGGAGAACGGCACTCGCGACATCGTGTTGATGCCGCCGGTGACGAGCAACCAGCCTGTCCCGGCCAGGAAACCGCCGGCGACCGGGTAGGGCAGGAACCGCACCAATCCCGCCAGCCGGAACGTCCCCAGCCCAAACAGGAAGAGGCCTGTGATGAGGGTCGTCAGGGCGACGGCCAGGAGGATCGTCGCCAGCCGCACCTCGGCCGGAGCGGCCAGCCCGGCGATGGTCGCGGCCATGACGCCCATGATCGCCGCCGGCGCGTCCTGGTTGCCCCCGATGATAACCGGGTATGAGGTTAGCAAGGAGGTCAGGGCGATGCTCACCGCGCCGGAAAAGAGGGCCATCCCGACGCCGCGCGCGAGATAGGTCGACATCTCCCCGTTGAACAACAAGGTGGCGAATGAGGTCGCCAGAGCGATTTCCAGGACGCCGACCATCACGCCCGCCATGATGGCGGGGATGAGCCGGTCCGGCCGGAAGGAGTGGCGGATGCTGTTCAGATTGATGTCGGGCAGCGATGAGGTCGTCATGGTCCTGATCCCGTTCTGTTTGGAAGGCGTATCCCTGCATGGCAAGGGATGGCGATATGATCCTGAATATCACCCGACGGTATTATGCCGGATGTCATCCCGGCGGCAAATGAAACGACCGACTGAACAGCTTGTTTGTATACCCCTTTGGCTTCCACGGCGTATAATCCGAGCCGGGTCATCCATATCAAGTCGAACTCAATGGCGGGCAATCTGTTATGGCCGAACAATCGAAACCTCTGCTCTATTTTCTGGTCGGACTGGCCAGCGCCTTCATCATCATCTCCGGCATTCGCGATCTGGCGTTCATCCTCAATCCCATCCTGTTATCGCTGGTGATCACCATCACGGTCCTGCCCCTGCCGGGCTGGTTCAGCAAGCGGGGCATCCCCGGCTGGCTGTCCCTGATCCTGACGTTTGTGGTCGTGTTGGCGATCATCGGGCTGGTGTTGCTGGTCATCTTCCTCGGCATGGCTCAGCTGGGTGGCGTCATATCCAGCCTGCGCGTGTCGGCCGCCAGCGACGGGGCCGACATCCTCCAGAATCAGGGTGAATTAAACGACCAGATCAATCAATTGACGGCGACGGTCCAACGCTATTTATCCAGCCCGCAGCTCACCAACCTGGCTTCCACCCTGTTCAGCGGTTTGTTCACGACCATGTCGCAGGCGTTTCTGGTCATGCTCATCTTCGCCTTCATGCTCAGCTCGGCGCTGGCGTTGCCCAGCAGCGCCCGGCTCGGCCTGCGCACCGACCACCCCCTGATCATACAGGCGTCCAACCTGACCACGGACGTCCGCCGCTACGTGACGATCACGACCTTGCTCAACTTCCTGACCGGTCTGGGCAACACCATCCTGCTCTGGATCATAGGCATCGACCTGGCCCTGCTCTGGGGCGTGATGTCCGGCTTGCTGGGCTATATCCCGGTCGTCGGCTTCTGGATCGCCATGCTCCCGCCGATGGCTTTGGCTTACCTGCAAGGCGGCCTGCCGCTGGCGCTGGTCGTCCTTGTCGGCTACGCGCTCATCAACGGCACAGTGGAGAACCTGGTCAAGCCGCGCGTGCTGGGCCAGCAACTGAAGATCTCCCCGGCCGTGGTGGTCACCGCGTTGTTCGTCTGGGGCTGGTTGCTGGGGGCGGTGGGCGCCATCCTCTCGACGCCGCTGACCTTGCTCATCCTGAACGTTCTGGAGGGCTTCGACAGCACGCGCTGGATCACCATCCTGCTGCGCACGGCCGGCGTGGGAGACAAGAGCGAGGCAGCCGAACGCGAGGCGGCCGTCGGCCGCGTGCAGGGGCTATGGAAGCGGACGGTGGATCTCGTTCGCAGCGGAGGCGAAGCGGAAGCCCCTCCCGCCGACAATTAGCCCGAATCCGTCGGACAACGCACACAAGCGATTAGGTTGAAACAATCAAATCATAAGGACAAATCACAGGGAGGAAGTCATGAGTTCAAAACACGTTTTTTCTCTGAACGGCGCCAGGCCATCCTTTGAAGAAGACGGCGTGACCGACGTCGAGGTTGTGGTCACGAAAGAGCAGAGCGAAGGCCGCTACACCATTCTGCGCTCGCGCTGGCTCTCCACCTTCCAGGTACCCCCGCATTATCATAAGGTCCATTCGGAGACTTTTTTCGTGCTGGACGGAGAAGTCGAATGGACCGTCGGGGGTGAGACTCACGTGATGAGGAGCGGCGACGCGGTCTACATCCCTCCGAACACGGTGCACAGCGTGAGAGTGGTCGGCGGCAAAGACATGATCATGCTGATGATCTATGAGCCGGGCGGTTACGAAGAACAAGCCGATTACAAGATGAACTATACGGCCGAAGAACTTGAGGACCCGGAAATCAAGGACCGGATTCGCAAGATGGGCGACTTCTACGTGGTTGAATGAGTCCCCGGCCGGCAGCCGTCGCTCACTACCCGCGAATGAAATATATGACGGAGATGATGACGCCGATGATCACCACGATCCGTCGCAGCGTCGCGGGCTGGATGCGACCCGCCAGCCGCCCTCCCAGCGCGCCGCCCGCCATCGCGCTGACGGCCATGACCAACGCCGCCGCCCACACCACCTGACCGGAGAAGAGGAACAGTGACGCGGCCACCGAATTGGTGACAAACGAGACGGCTTGCTTGAGGGCATTGAGGCGGGTCAGCGAGTCATCGAGCGACAGGCCCAGCACAGCCAGCACGATGACGCTAAGCCCCGCGCCGAAATAGCCGCCATAGACGGCGGCGAAAAAGACCGGCACGGCCGCCCAGCGCTCGTCCGTTCCCTTCCCTTCCTCCCTCGCCCCCGAGCGGGACACCAACCAGCGGCGCAACGGATCCTGGACGGCCAGCAACAACGACGCCAGCAGGATCAGGTAGGGAACCAGCGTGCGAAAGAGCTTCTCGCTGGTGTTGAGCAGCAGCAAGCCGCCCACCAAACCACCCAAAGCCGCCGCAGGCAGCACGATCCACAATCGCCGTCGCTGGTCGAGGATCTCCGCCTTCTGGGCCAGTGTCGCCCCCAGATAGCCGGGACTGAGCGCCACGGTGTTGGTGATATTGGCGGCCACGACAGGCACGCCGACGGCCGTCAGCGCCGGGAAGGTGATGAGCGTGCCGCCGCCGGCCAGCGCGTTGACCGCCCCCGCGGCCACGGCCGCCAGAGCGATGAGGGCGAAATCAACGATTTCCAGTTCCATTAACGATCCTTCAGCATAGCTACAACGGTTTCGGCCGAATCGGCGGCCAGCGCCCGGGCGGCGATCTGCCGGGCCTCATCCAGGGTCAGGTCGCGCACGACCGCCTTGACGGCCGGGACAGACGGCGCGCTCATGCTCAACTCGTCCAGCCCCAGACCCAGGAGCATGGCCGTCGCCAGCGGCTTGCCGGCCAGCTCCCCGCACATGCCGATCCGGATGCCCGCCGCGTGGGCCGCCTCGGCCGCGTCGCGAATCATGCGCAATACCGCCGGCTGAAAGGCCGACGCCAGCGTGGCCACCCGCGCGTTCCCCCGGTCGGCGGCCATCACATACTGCGTCAGGTCGTTGGTGCCGATGCTGAAGAAATCCACCTCGCGGGCCAGTTTGTCGGCCACAGCCACGGCCGACGGCACCTCGATCATGATGCCGACCTCCATCCGCGGGTTGAACGGCCGCCCTTCGGCCCGCAACTCGTCGCACGCCGTATCCAGCATGGCGCAGGCGGCGCGCACCTCGCCCACCGTGCCGACCATCGGGAACATGATCTTGACGTTGGGTAGCGCATCGCCTTCCGGCAAGCCCGCATCAGGCGCGCCGGCGCGAAGGATGGCCCGCAGCTGGGGCATGAAGATGTCCGGCCGCTGCAGGCAGAAACGAATGGCCCGCCAGCCGAGAAACGGGTTGGCTTCCTCGCCCAGATCCACATAGGGCAACGGTTTGTCGCCGCCCACGTCGAGCGTGCGGATGATCAGCGGCCGCCCGCCCATGAGCCGCGCCGCTCGCCGATAGGCTTCGTATTGCTCTTCTTCGGACGGCGCTTCCTGCCGGTCCATGAACAGGAACTCCGTGCGAAACAGGCCGACGCCCTCCGCGCCATACTCCAGAGCCGCGCGGATGTCGTTGGGGCTGCCGATGTTGGCGGCGATCTCGATCAGGCGGCCGTCGCGGGTGACGGCCGCGGCCTGTCCCGCGGCCCTGGCCTGGCGCTCCCCGGCCAGCCATGCCTCGCGCCGTTCGGCAAACCGGGCCAGCGCGGCCGCGTCCGGCTCCATCCACAGCGTCCCCGCGTCGCCGTCAACGGCGATCTGCTGCCCTTCATCGACCTGCCGGATGTCATGGCCCAGCCCGACGACGGCCGGGATGCCCAACGCGTGGGCCAGGATAGCGCTGTGGGCCATGGCCCCGCCCAACTCGGTGCAGATAGCCAGCACGCGCTCGGGATTCAGCCGCGCCGTATCCGAAGGGGTCAGGTCGGCGGCGACGAGGATCGACGGCTCGGCGAAATCGAGCGACGGCGGTTCGACGCCCATCAGCCGGCGCAGGACACGACGGCCGACGTCCTCGATATCGGCCGCGCGGGCGCGCATGTATTCATCTCCCATCGCCTCATAGCTTGCCACCAGTTCGGCCGTCTGCCGCTGCCAGGCCGCCTCCGCGTTAAGCGATTCGCCCAGGATGAGGCCGCGCGCCGCCGCCAGCGTGGCCGGGTCTTCCAGGAACAGCCGATGAGCCTCGAAGATGGCCGCCTCGCTCCGGCCGATCTGGCTTTGGGCGCGCCGGTGCAGCGCCTCGATCTCCTCTCGCGCCGCGGCCACGGCCTCCTGCAGCCGCCGCCACTCGCCGGGCGGATCGTCCACATGCCGGACGACGACATCGGGCAGTCGCGGCCGATAGAGCGCGGCCGGGCCGACGGCGACCCCCGGCGACGCGGCGATGCCGCGCAGGACGCCGGGCGAGGAGTCGACAGCGGCCGGAACCGGCGCCGGCTGCTCGCTCGCGGGTTCGTCGCGGTCGCCAAAATGATCCTCGGCCAGCGCGCGCAAGGCGGCCAGCGCGGCGGCCGCGTCCGGGCCGGAGGCGGTCACGACGATCTCATCCCCCTGCCGCACGCCCAGGATCGCCACCTGATTGATGCTTTTGGCGTTAGCCGTCCGCTCGCCCTTATAGACGCGCACGTCGGCCGCAAAACGACCGGCCGTGGTGACGAAGCGGGCCGCCGGTCTGGCGTGCAGCCCCAGCCGGTTGCGCACCGTCAGAATTGTCCGCTCCACGGCCGTCTCATCCGCGGGGGGCGGCGCGGGTTCGGCCGCATCCGGCGGGCCGCCGAGTTGTGCTCGCTTCACGCCGAGGGCGCTCTCGGCCTCCGCCATCACCTGCGCCACCGGCGCGCCGACCATCGCCTGCACGGCCGCGGCCATCGCCCCTTCCACCAGCGGGGCCTTGCTCAGAAAGACGTGGGCGCGGCGTTCGTCGGGCAGGAACTCCAGCGCCGTCTCCGCGCTCAGCAACGCGCTGCCCAGATCCATCAACACGACCACGCCGTCATCGCTATAGACGGCATCGATGGCCTCCAGCACCTTCATGGCGTCCGTGCCGATGGGGTTTTCGGGATCGTCAATGCCCCCGGCGACGGCCAGAGGAACGCGCCCCTGCGTCATCTGGTGGGCCAGCTCGCGGACGCCCTCCGCCAGTCGGGCGCTATGGGATACGATGACTATTCCGACCATGGTTCACACATTCGGGACAGCGGTCTACTTCATGGACAATGTCCGCCAGTTCGGCGGTGAGCCGTTCCGCCGGGCCGGGGCGAAAGCCGACGGCGCCACAACGGCAGGCGTACCAGCCCATGGCCGGCTCGGCATAGGGTCGGGGACGAGCGCGGAGGTCGATCCACTCGACGCCCGTCCGCCAGCGGGCATTGGTGATCAGTCGCGCGCAACCGACCGCCTCCAGCTTCCGGCGATAGAGCGCGAAATGGCGGCAATGGCGCATCAGGAGGACGGCCGTGTCGATACCTTCGGGGAAAGGCGTGGTGCGGGCGTCGCCGTGGATGACGATCAGGTTGGGCGGGAGCGGCTCTCCTGGCAACAGGGCAGGATCGCGCTCGATGGCATAGACGACGCGAGCGCGGGCGGCCATCCGGCGGGCCAGTCGTAAATCACCTGCGCCGATGTCCAGCACGGCCGCGCCGTGGGGGACGTATTCCAGGGCGCGCCCGTACGTCTCCGCGTCACAGGTCGCCCACATCGATTCCCATGCCGATTCATCAAGCATCACCATGGCCGGACCACTATCGCCTGAACATGAAATAGCTGACGATAAAATAGGCCAAAATGGCTCCGGCAATGCCGAACGCCAACAAAAAGGCGGCGGACGGGCCACGAGTCGAATAATTCAGCCACAGGACAACGCTGAAAATGCCGATCGTGATGATGGCCGTGCGGAGCCAATACCGGCGATTGGTTTCCCGCAGGTAGCGCGATGGTTTCCGGGGTTTTTCCTCAGCGTCGTCGCCGGATCGTTTGCTCATAACAGGCCCTCAACGGAACAGAACCGCACACCATTCACGATTAACCCGCCAGCCGTTGCAGGGCGACGGCCAGATAGACGCCATAGATGATGGCGACCGTGCCCAGCGCGCCCAGCGCCCAGTTCGCGACCCGCAGCGCGCCGGGACTCGGCCGCATGTCGATGATGATGGCCCGAATCCCCAGCAGGGCGTGAACGGTGGCGAAGATGACGAAGGTGATCTCGGTGACGAAGATGACCGGATTGTTGACATAATCCAGCACTTGCTGGTAATCGCGCAAGCCGCCCTCGACGATGAAGTGGTGGGCGATCATATGCGCGCCGAGGATGATGGCCAGCAGCAAGCCGGTGAACGCCTGGATCAGCCACACCGAACCGGAGCGATCCCGTTTGGCGGCCATTTGCTCCATAGAACGTCGAGACACTGTGTTTTCCATGTCCATGACTCCTTGTTCGTGACCGCCGTCACTTGGTGTAGATGAGAATCGCGCCGACGATGAAGAGGACCAGCGCGATGCCGGTCAGACCGTAGAAAAGCCCTTTCTGCTGCTTGTTGGCCACGCCCATGCCCACCAGCGCCACGCGAATGCCGTTGAACATGTGATAGACCACGCCGAACAGCAGGATCACGTCGAGCGTCAGAAACAGCGGCGAGCGGGCGATGCGGATGAAGCTGTCCCAGCCCTCCGGCCCGCGCAAGAGTTGGCTCAGCACGGCCAGATGGAGGAACAGGTAAACCGTCAGCCCAACGCCCGTCAGGCGATTGAGGGCAAAAGCCAGCGTGGTGACGCTGCGCCCGCGCACATCAAACCAGGCCCTCAGCGACGACTTCGGCCGGGCCGGATCAGTTGTCGATTGAATATCACTCATAATGCCAACCTCCTGTTCACGATGCGGCCGCCCGTCATTTCCGGCCAAACAATCCCCGGAACTTCCGCTTCGTCGATTCGCGGCGCAAGGCCATGATCTGGTCGCCGGGATAGACATCCGACGGGCAGGCCACGTTGCACTCATAGGCCACATGACAACGCCAGCAGCCGTTGCCGCTATCCACCCAATCAAAGACCGGTTTGGAATCCAGGCCGCGCGGGTCCTCGACGACGCGCCAGGCGGCGGCCAGCGTCGCCGGCCCCAGATACGTCTCGTCGCTGCCCATGATGGGGCAGACCGACATGCACAGATTGCACTCGATGCAATTTTCAAAGCGGCTGTAAGCTTCCAGCCCCTCGGCCACCTCGGCGTCATCCAGATATTCGCTTTCACGAACAAAGGGCATGGCGGCCGAGTTAAACCGATCGTAGAACGGCTCCATCTCCACCACCAGGTCACTGATGAGCGGCAGGTTGCGCATCGGCTCCACGGTGACCGTGGGCGTCCCCAGCTCGAGCACCTTGA
>JAGOZU010000096.1 GCA_018058545.1 Promineifilum sp.
ATATCTGACAGGTTGCGCCACAGCTTACAGGTTGCGCCACAGCTTACAGCTTGCGCCACAGCTTACAGCTTGTGCCACAGCTTACAGCTTGCGCCACAGCTTACAGCTTGCGCCACAGCTTACAGATCGCGCCACAGCTTACAGATCACGCCAAAGCCGGGTGTCTCGCCCGTACAATTCATCCATCCCGTCTCACTGATTATTGACAACCATTGAACCCCAACTATAATCACTTTCCATGTTTGATGGGGGCCGGACTTACCCAAGAATATCGCCCGACCTCCTCAAAAAAAGCGAAGAATGCAGTGAACGAACAAGCTGAACCTGGCGGTAGTCATAGACAGACGCCGCCCCTGCCAACCGAATAATCACCCCCCGGTCGGCAGGCCATCGTTCCGCCTCCGGGGGTTTTTGAACCCGGAGGTGTCCCATGTTGTACACAGACCTGGAAACAATCCTGGACAAGGTCCGCGCCTCGCTGGAGGCGGACGATCTCAGCGGCGCGGTCGCAGCCATCGAGGCGTTGCGCGCCCCTGATCAGGCGGAACTATTCTACGAACTCGACGACCATCACCAGTCGGCCCTGTTGCCGCGCCTCGACCCGGAGGATTCGGCCGACATTCTGGAAGAACTCGAGGATGAGGATGCCGCTCGCCTGGTGGCCGGGCTGTCGCCCGACGCGGCCGTCCGCATCATGGACGAGATGGAGCCGGACGAGGCGGCCGACTTGCTGATCGAGATGGAGCCGGCGCAGCAGGCCTACATGCTGTCCCAACTGGAGGACGCCGCCGAGTTGCGGCCGCTGCTGCTGCACCCCGAGGACACGGCCGGCGGTCTGATGACCAGCGAGTTCCTGGCCCTCGGCCGGCGCATGACCGCCGGGGACGCCCTGGTGGCCCTGCGCACCTGGAAGCCGGATGTCGAGGATGTGTATGACGTCTATGTCGTCGACCGCAACGGCCGCCTGGCCGGCGTGGTGGACATTCGCGGGCTGCTGCGCGAGGACCCCGCGGCCTTGCTCATGGATTTGGTTGATCCGGAGGTCGTTTCGGTGCCGGCCGATGCCGATCAGGAGGAGGTGGCCCGGCTCATGGCGCGCTATGACCTGACGACGCTGCCGGTCGTCGATGACAACGGCGGGCTGCTGGGCGTGGTGACCATCGACGACGTGATCGACGTCATCGAGGAGGAGACGACCGAGGACTTCCACCGCCTGGGCGCGTCGGAGCCGCTCGACCGGCCCTATCTCGATGCCGGGGTGTTCGTCATCTTCCGCAAGCGCATCGGCTGGCTGCTGATGCTGTTCCTGACCGGCACGCTCACCGGCAGCGTCATCAATCACTTCCAGAATCAGCTGAACGCGGTGGTGGCGCTGGCGCTGTTCATCCCCTTGCTCATCGGCACGGGGGGCAACGCCGGCTCGCAGACCACCAGCACGATCATCCGCGCCCTGGCCATCGACGACATCGACGAGGACGACCTGCTGCGGCCGCTGCTGCAGGAGATCACCGTGGGGGTCATGCTGGGGCTGGTGATGGCCGTGGTGGCCTACTTCCGGGCCGTCACCTGGGGCACCGGCCAGATGGTGGCCATCACGGTGGCCGTGGCCATCTTCGCCATCCTCGTCTGGGCCAACGGCCTCGGCTCCATCCTGCCCATTCTGGTGAAGAAGGCCGGGCTGGACCCGACAGTGGTCTCCGGTCCGGCCATGAGCACGCTGGTGGATACGACCGGCTTGCTGATCTACTTTACAATTGCCGGGTTTTTGCTGGCGTTGTGAATGGTTGTTGTAGTGGGCGTATGGGATCCTTCAAGACCTGACTGGCTTAAGAAAATCAGTCAGGTCTGGCAGGAAGTGGACGAGATAACCGGCAACCAACGGCCTGTGGATTCCGTTAATCGGAGTTGATTCTATGTTATACTCCCATCAACGGTGACAGGTTCACAACCGTAGAAAGCATCTAACGGGAGGCGACTATGGAGTCAAGCATGGTAACACTGGATCAGGCCATCGACACAGTCATGCAATTGCCGGCTGAGCAGCGTGTCATACTGCTGGAAATCCTCCAAAACCGGCAGATTGAAGCGCTAAGGCTGGAGATAGCGGCCTATGCGCAGGAATCCCTGGCGGCATTCCGTCGTGGAGAATTATCGGCGCGGCCCGCGGCCGATGTCGTTGTAGAACTTCGAGAGGCTCTCGAGGGCGAGGAATGAGAGAACTCGTTCTCACGCCCTAATCCGCCGATACTTCGGCCGTCATCCCCCAGCGCAGCGGCAGATCGGGGTAGTCGTCGAGGACCACGCGCACGCGATAGACCACATCGCCGCGCAGTATCTCCGGCACGCGGCCGATTGACAGCACCTCCCCGCGCAACGTCCGGCCCGGCAGGGCGTCCAGCGTCACCTCCACCGTCTGCCCTTCGGCAAGCGCCACCACGTCCAGCTCCACCAGATCGCTCGTCTCCACCGCCCAGCGACCGGCCGAACCCAGCCGCGCCACCGGCGCGCCGGGGGCCACCGCCTCGCCCACCTCGACCGACAGCTCGGCTACCACGCCGTCGAACGGCGCGACCAGGGTCATCTGCCCAAGGGCGGCGCGGGCGGCATCGACGGCCGACCGCGCGGCGGCGACGTCTGCTTCGGCCCGGGCCACGGCCGCGGCGGCCTCGTCGACGGCCAAAGCGGCGCGGCGCGACCCTGCTTCCGCCTGAGCCACGCCGACCCCGGCCAGTTCGAGCGTCTCCGGCCGCGCCCCGGCCTGCGCCAGAGCCAATTGCGCGGCGGCCATGTCGCGACGGGCGACGGCCACGGCCACGGCCGCATCGGCGGCGCGTCGTTGCCCGGCCGTGCTACCGGCGCGCGCGTCCTCCAGGGCCAGCTGTGCGGCGGCATAGCTCGCCTGGGCCGCCTCCATCTGGGCGCGGGCGCTTTCCTCCGGCGCACCCAACCCCGGACAGACCTCGCTGCCGTCGGGCAGGGTGACGCAGGTAGTGGTGATGGCCTCGTAGGCGTCCTGCAGGGCGGTCAATTGGGCCAGGGCGGCCGCCAGTTGGGCCTCGGCGGCGCTGACACGGGCGGCGCTGACATCGACCGCGGCGTCCCGCTCGGCCCGCGCAGCAGCCACGCCCGCCTCGGCCGCGGCCAGATTGCGTTCGGCGGCGGCCAGTTCCTCCGGTCGCGCTCCGGCGGCCAACAGGTCTCGTTGGGCTTCGGCCGCCCGCACGCCGGCCGCGGTCGTTTGCTGTTGGGCGGCGGTCATCTCGGCCCCGGCGCGCGCGGCAGCCAGGGCGCTCTCGGCCGCGGCCAGCCCCGCCTCGGCCTGGGCCACGGCGGCGGCGACGGCGGCGTCATCCAGCCGCACCAGGGGATCGCCGGCGCGGACGGCTTGCCCCTCGGTCGCCGGGATTTCGGCCACGAGGCCGCCGGTGGCGAAGGCCAGGGACGCCGATTCCAGCGGGACGACGCGCCCTTCGGCCGTCAGGCGGTCGTCGCGGACGGATGCCGCTCGGGGCGCGGCCGTTGGGGCGGGGGAAGGCGTCTCCGGGGCGGCCGCGCCGCCGCAGCCGGTCAGGAGCGTGGCCATCAGGACGGCCGCGGTCAGGGCCAACCAAATGCGCCCTGTGGCGGGCTTGAAAACCGGTCTCATTGGCCCTCCGTCCTGATGGTCACGAACACGGTCATGCCCCAGCGCAGGGGCAGGTCGCCCACGTCGTCGAGCCGGACGGTGACGGGGTAGATCGTGTCCCCGCGCAGCTCCTGGGCGATGGCGCCGACGGCCGTGACGACGCCGGTCAGCGTTTGGCCGGGCAGGGCGTCGACGGTCACCTCGACCGGGAACCCGGCGGCGACGCCGACGACGTCGCTCTCCAGCAGTTCGCTGGTCTCCACCAGCCAGCCGGAGAAATCGGCCACCACGGCCGCGGGCACGCCCGGCGGCACGACCTCGCCCACGGCGAAAGGCAGGTCGGCCACTGTGCCGTCGAAGGGGGCGGCCAGCGTCCGGTTGTCGAGGGCGGCCTGGGCGGCGAGGACGGCCGCCTCCGCCCCGGCGACGCCCGCCTCGGCCTGATTCACGGCCGTTTCGGCCAGGGCCAGCGCGGCCTGAGCTTCGGCCTGGGCGGCCGCGGCGGCGCTCACCCCGGCGCGGGCCACGTCGATGGCCTCGGCCGAGCCGCCGGCGCGAATCATGTCCAGTTGGGCGGCGGCGGCGTCCCGTTGGGCGGCGGCGGCGGTCACGCCATTGGCGGCCGCGGCGCGCTGGGCGTCGGTGGCCCCGGCTTGCAACTCGGTGTAGGTCACTCGCGCCGCCTCGATGGCCGCCAGCGCGGCGTTGTAGGCCCGTTCGGCCTCGGCCAGGTCGCCGGCATCGGGGTTGTCCTGCTGCCGCAGGCCTTCCAGCCGCAAGCGGGGCGGCACGGCGGCGGCTTCGGCGGCATGCCAGTCGGCCTCGGCGGCGCGAATGCGGGCCGCGCCCGCCCCTTCCAGCGCCTGGGCCTGGGCGGCGGTGGCGGCGGCCAGTTGGGCCTCGGCCAGGGCCAGACCGCTCTCGCCCAGGGCGATATCCTCCGGTCGGGGTTCGGCCGAAGCGAGGGCCAATTGCAGCTCGGCGGCCCGTGCCCCCAGATCGGCCGCTTCGCCGGCCAGGCGGGCGGCCTCGACCCCGGCCACGGCGGCATCGCGGGCGGCACGCGCCCCGGCCAGAGCGGCCTCCGCGCCACGCAGCGACGCCTCCTCCGCGGCCGACTCCAGCCGCAGGATGGGCTGCCCGGCGACGACGGCCGCGCCCTCGGCCACGAGCACCTCGGCCACGACGCCCGACCCGGCCGGAGCGACGGCCGCATGCCGCAAGGGCAGGACGTGCCCCTCGGATGACACCCGGCCGGCCTCAATAGCTACGGCGACGGGTTCGGTGTTGATGCGCGGGCCTTCGGACGTCGCGACGGGTGCGACGTCGGCCGCCTCCTCGCGCGGGGCGAACCAGGTGAGATAGGTGAACACGCCGCCGGCCAGCAACACGGCCACGACGAGCAGTCCGATCAATGCGCGTTTCAGGGTCATCGGGAAACGGTGATCCGCGAGTTACCTAATCGCTCCCGGAACCCTCTTCTTCCATGGCGAAGATGTTGTTGGCCACGCCGAAGACGTTGGTCGGGTCGGCGGCCTCCTTGACCTCGCGCAGCAGGGCCACCCCGGCCGGGGTCAGCGTCTGCGGGATGAAGTCGCGCCGCAGCTTGCCCACGCCGTGGTGGTGGCTGATGGAACCGCCGTGGGCCATGATCGTCTCGCGCATGGCGTGCTCGATGGTGGCGAACACCCGGTCGGGGTTCTCCACGCCGCGGGTCGAGAAGCCGTGGGTGAAGTAGATGCACACGCCGCTATGGTAGAGCTGGGTGATGCGGGGCGAGACGTAGGACTTGCCCGGCAGCCCGAATTCAGCGTGCATCTCCTTCGAGCGCTTGTCGACGGCGGCGATGACCTCGTGGATGCGATTCCAGGGCACGGTCGTCTCGTAGGTCTCGCCGATGATGTGGTAGTCGGTCAGGAAGTCGCGGATGTAGGCGATGGCGTAGGTGAGCATGTAGCCGCGCTGGCCGTTGTGGGCGCCGCCGGAGATGCCGCCATGACGGCCGGCGATGCGCTTGATCTGCGACTCCTGGAAGGTCACTTCCTCGGCCGATCCCTCCATGACGACCGTCGCCGCGGCCAGTTCGTGGGGGTCGAAGCCCTTGATGTTGACCAGGACGGTCTGCTGGATGCGGCTGACGAGTTTCTCCTTCGCTGTCGGCCATCCCTTCAGCGCCTGCCCGAAGCGAAATTGCACGTTGTCCATCAGCCGGATGCTGGCCGGCAGCGTGCCCTCGCGCATCAGCTCGTGCAGGAACTCCGTGCCCGCCTTGAAGGTCGGGAAGACGTAGGAGGCGTAGCGCTTCACGTCGGGCAGTTTGTGGATGCGGATGACGGCGCGGGTGATGAGGCCCAGGTTGCCCTCGCTGCCGAAGGCCAACTGGCGCGGCTCGATGCCCATCGACACGCGCGGCATGTCCATCAGATGCTCGACCGTCCCGCGCGGCGTCACCAGGGTCACGTTCTCGACGATGCCCTCGATATTGCCGTAGCGGTTTTTCTTCATGCCGCTGGCGTTGGTGGCGATCCAGCCGCCGAGCGTCGATAGCTCCACGCTGTCCGGCTCGTGGCCGCAAGTGAAGCCCTCGGCCGCCAGTCGTTCCTCCAGATGCTTGCCGGTGATGCCCGCCTGGACCAAGGCGCGCATGTTCTCGCGGTCGATCCACTCGATGGCGTCCATGCGGCGCATGTCGACGGAGACGATCATGCGCCGCTCGCCGGCCGGCAGCTTGAGGGCCGCGCTGACGCTGGTGCCGCCGCCGAAGGGCACGAGGCAGACGTCGTGGGCGGCCGCCAGTCGCACCAGTTCGGCCGCTTCGTCGTGGGATTCGGGGTAGACGACGAGGTCGGCCACGCGGTCGAGCCGGGTGTAGAGCACCTGGTAGATCTCGTCGACGGTCGTCTGGCCGTGGCTGTGGAGCAGCCGCTCGCGGGGGTCGCTGACGGCGCGGTCGGCGGGCAGGGCGGCCGCCAGCGCGTCGACGAAGGGCTGATTGATGATCGGCTCGGGCACGGGTTTGTCGGCCCGCTCCTGCTTGATGTCGGTCGGGTCCAGCTTGATGTCGAGGGTGGCCTCGATGAACGGGATGAAGCCGGGCATGTCGTAGCCCGACACGGCGTAGCGACTGCCGGTGACGCGAACCGTGCGGTCGGGGTTGATGATGAAGTGGGTGTCGCGATAGCCCCAGCGGTGGCCCCAGGGGGTGTCGTCGAGGCCGCCGCTTTTATCCAATGTTTTATCCGCCATAATCGTGTGATCGCTCCGGGAGGGTCCGGCCGGGGCCGGGCCGCTCGTTGATAATTGACTCCTTTCACACGCGATCATACCGGCCCAGCCCCTGTAACGCAACACGTCAAACTGCTTTCCTGTAGCGCAAGCTGTCAGCTTGCCTCCCCCGGACAGCAACCGGCTTGTTCCACATCAAGTTAACGGATTGCCTTCCCCGGACGGCAAGCTAACAGCTTGCTCCACATCAAGCTAACAGCTTGCTCCACATCAAGCTAACAGCTTGCTCCACATCAAGCTAACAGCTTGCTCCACATCAAGCTAACAGCTTGCTCCACATCAAGCTAACAGCTTGCTCCACATCAAGCTAACAGCTTGCTCCACATCAAGCTAACGGATTGCGCCACAGCCGACAGGTTGTGCCACAGCCGACAGGTTGTGCCACAGCCGACAGGTTGTGCCACAGCCGACAGGTTGTGCCACAGGCGGATGCCTGGCCGCTGCCCCTAGAGCGTGTTATGCACTTTTGCACACAAGAAAGCTATGCTGAGGTAAGCTTGCGGCATGAACCGCAAAGCCTACCCCAGCGATGTTAGTGATGAGGAATGGGCGTTTGTCGCGCCATACCTGACCCTGATGACTGAAGAAGCGTCACAACGAGAACACTCGTTGAGGGAAGTGTTCAACGGCTTGCGCTACCTGGTACGCACGGGAGCGCCGTGGCGAATGCTGCCCAACGACCTGCCGCCGTAGTATACCGTCTACCAGCAGACCCAGCGCTGGCTGAAGGCGAGCGTCTTTGAGGCGATGGTTCAGGACCTGCGCGCCCTGCTGCGGCTGGCTCAATGCCGTCAGGCGGCACCCTCGGCAGTCATTCTCGACAGTCGTACCCTGCAATCGACGCCGGAGAGCGGTCAGCGAGCCGGTTATGACGGTGCCAAACGCAAGCGGGGCAGCAAAACGCACATGGCGATGGATACGCTGGGGCATCTGCTGGCCTTGCATGTCACACCTGCGAACGAACAAGACCGGGCCCAAGTGACCCAACTGGCCGAGGCGGTGCAGACCATGACCGGCGATGCCGTGGTCTTGGCCTATGTCGACCAGGGCTATACCGGTGACCAGCCGGCCACTGACGCCGCCCAGCAAGGCATCCAGCTGGAGGTCGTGAAGCTGCCGGAGGCCAAGAAAGGCTTTGTCCTTCTGCCTCGACGGTGGGTGGTCGAACGCTCCTTTGCCTGGGCTACTCGCTTTCGTAGGCTGGCTAAAGACTACGAACGCTTGCCGGAGACGCTGGCCGGGTTGCATTACCTGGTCTTCGCGATGCTTATGCTGCGGCAATTCGTGAATCTTATGGCTCATAATGCATAACACGCTCTAGTAGCTCCAGGGTCGATTCGTGCTCCAGGACTTCGTACATGCCTTCGTCGGCCAGGCCGCGCCAGAGGGAACGGAGGAGTTTGTGGGTTTCGGCGAGGATGTCGAGCCAAGGGAGGGAGAGGAAAAGGGCGATGAGTTGGTCAGATGTGGCGGTATTTGATTTTTTGTCGGTCATACTGTGGGGTAGGGACACTATAGCAAGTGCGAGCGGCCGGCACAATAACCTGCCTAATCTCCAAAAAAAGGTTATTATTATATCGTTATGTCGCGCAGCCAGGGCAACCCCAAACTTTCAGGGCGAGAAGGTTCATTGTGCTGCATGCAGCCCGGCCAAAACTGCGCGATGTCGCTTCAACAGGTATTATCTGAGCAACTTTCCGGCAAGCCGACATGATCATGAAAACTATCTTCGAACTGACCACCCCCCGTGACGAAGTGCTGCGAGGCGAACTATCCGAGGATCTGTTTGCCGCTCGACTGAAAGACGTCATGGACGGCGCGGCCGATCCGATTTATCAGGACGCCGACGTTTTCTTCAATAACACTTACCCCACGGCCGGCCTCAGAACGCTATTGCGCGAAGTGCTTGGTCGCCTGACCGGTCATTTGTCTGACAGCAACCCGATTATTCGCCTCGAAACTTCGTTCGGCGGCGGCAAGACCCACAACCTGATCGCACTGCACCATGCGGTCAGCGGCGTCGTGGATCCTCGCCGGCTGCAGGCGTATGTCGGCGAGGATTGGCCACTGCCCCGCTCCGGCCAGATTCATGTCGCCGGCGTGGTCGGCTCCGATTTGGACCCCATGCTCGGCATGGCCCACCCAGGCGGTGGAGGCCATGAAGAAGATACGATTAGGACCTTCACCTTATGGGGGGAGTTGGCCTATCAGCTGGGCGGCCGCGCCGGGTATGCTCTGGCCCAGGAAAGCGACAAGAAGAGGGTTGCCCCCGGCACCGGCCTGTTCGAGCAAATCATCGGCGACCAGCCGACGCTAATCATGATCGACGAGATCGCCCGTCATCTGCGGGCGGCCGCGGCGGTGACGACCGGCAAATCCACCCTGTCCGAGCAGACGGTGGCCTTCCTCATGTCCTTGATGGAATACGTGGCCGGCCAGAAGCAGGTGGTGCTGGTGCTGACGATGGCCGGTCCCGAAGACGCCTTTGCCGCGGAAACGGCCGCCTTAAGCGAGGCATTGAAAGTCTCCGCCCGCCAGGAGCGCGTGCTGACCCCGACGGGCGAGAATGAAATCCCGGCTATCGTCGTCCATCGCCTCTTTCAACAAGTGGACCGAACCGACGCCCCGGCTACCATTGCCCGCTATGGGGCATACTACCACGAGCTGGAGGGCCGCGGTGGTCATGTTCACGATCGGGCGTTGCGCGGCGATTACCTGAACGAGTTCGCGCTTTCCTATCCCTTCCATCCCGAGTTGATTCGCGTCCTCAATCTCAAGGTCGCCACGATCCCCAACTTCCAGCGCACGCGCGGCGCCCTGCGTCTGCTGGCCGCGGTCATTCGCCAACTCTGGCAGGCCCGGCCGCCCGATACCTGGCTTATCCATCCCCACCACGTCGACCTGAGCCGGCAGCAGATCATCGAGGAACTGACCAGCCGCCTCGATCGGCCGAAGTTCAAGCAGGTCTGCGAGGCCGATATCGTCAGCCCGCAACTGGGGATTCCCGCCCATGCCGCCGAGGCGGATGAACCGCTGGTGGCCGGTGGCAAGCCGCCCTACGCTCGCCGCCTGGGCACAACGATTTTTCTCCATAGCCTCACTCACGGCATCGCCAGCGGGGTGGAGCTGCCCGAATTGCTCCTCGGCGTCCTGACTCCATCGGCAACGGACGGGGACGACCCGGCGGTGGTCCAACGCGCATTGGAACGGCTTTATGCTTGCGCCTGGTTCCTTGAATATGACGGCTTTCGCTATCGCTTTAAGACGGAGCCTTCGCTCAACAAGATCGTCGACGACGAGATGGGGTCGGTCACCACGACCCGCGCCAAACAGGAGATCGATGCGCGCGTCCGTTCCATCTGGAAAGCCGGCTATCTCAAGCCGATCTACTTTCCCGCCACCACGGCCGACGTCGACGATGATGCCGGCAAACCCAAATTGGCGATCCTCCATTACGATGCCTTGAAGATCGACGCGGCCACGACCGAACCGCCGGAAATGATTCGCAAAATGGCCGAGTATTCCGGCATCGCCGAGTCCTTCCGCAACTATCAAAACAACGTCCTTTTTCTCGTGGCCGACGGCGATCAGGTCGACCTGATGGTGAGCGAAACCCGACGCTATCTGGCTCTGGAGCGCCTGACCGGCAGCGGCGAGCGCATGCGCGAATTTACCGACGAGCACCAGAAGAAGCTGCGCGAGATGAAGCAGGCGGCCGAGCTAAACGTTCGGATCGCCATCACCAAGGCCTATCGTTATCTCTATTATCCGACCAGCGACGCGCCCAAGAGCCATGCGTTTCTGCGACGCGAGACGGTGCCGCCCCAGGGGCAGGGAGACACGAATAGCGATCAGACCAATGTCGTGGTGAGAGTGCTGCATAATCTGCAGAAGGTGCGCACCTCGGATGACAATCCGCTCCCGGCCGCCTATCTGAAGAACAAGGCGTGGGACAAGAATCAGGTCGACATGACCACCGAGGACCTGCGGCGGGCCTTTGCCCGCAAGGTCGGGCTGCCGCTCCTGCTTGACGTGAATCAGCTCCAGAAAACGATCGAGTACGGCGTGAAGACGCGCCAGTGGGTTTACTATGACACGCGCGATGAGTGGGCCACCGATCACGAATCGCCGCCGACGTTCCCGGAGATCAGCGACCACACCCATTTGTATGATCCGGCCGAGGCGGAGCGCCTGAAGCTGCGTATCAAGGGCAAATGGCAGCCGCCCCGGCCTTCATTCGGCGGCGGGCCGGGCCCCGCGACTGATGACGGCCTGGAACCGCCGCCCGATGATGTCCTGGCGGCCATTGTCGGCGACGGCCGCCCCAATCGTATCGATGGTTCCGGGCCGCCGGCCCAGGCCTTTCAGCAGCTATGGGATCAATGCGCCGAGCATGACGTCATCGCCCTGCGCCGGCTGCATCTCGGCATCTATGGCTCCGGCAAGAGCGACGCCGACAGCCTGGCCGCCGTTGGATTGGCCATCCCCCAGATGGGCAAGGCCGATTTCGGCATCGCGCTGACGCTCAGCATTCAATTCGATCCGCAGCCCGCCGGGCGAGGCAGCGAGCGTTTCGATCTGTTCTTTCAGGGTCAATGGGATCGCTACAAGCGCTTCAAGCAGGTGACTGACGCTTTCGCCCGCGAAGACGTTCACAGCATCCTGGTGGACATGAAGCTCATTGTTGACTTCGGCCGCGATGTGCCCCTGAATGACATCCAATTGCGAACCATCAGTGATGTCCTGACCCAGATGGGCATGGGGCCGGTCAAGCTGGTGGCCGAACCGGTCTACGGCACGGGGTCACGATGAAAGCCCTCAGCTTCCGCCAACCGTGGGCCGAGCTGGTGCTGCAGGGGCGCAAGACGATGGATCTGCGCACCTGGACCACCGGCTACCGCGGCCGCATCGCCATCCACGTCGCCCGGGAAGTGGAACACGAGGCCGCCCTTGCCCACGACCTGGACCCCGCCGGCCTGGCCGTCGGGGGCGTCGTCGGCACCGTTGAACTGGTGGACGTTATCCTGCTGGACGAGGCCGCCTACGCGCAACACCTGGACGCGCATCTGGCCGGGCGGGGCTTTCGGCCGGGCATGGCCGGCTGGCTGCTGGCCGCGCCGGAGCGGCTGCCGGAGATGATCGCCGTCGCCGGCCGGCGGCGGCTGTTTGAGGTCGATCTGGCGGTCGCGCCACAGGAAGCGGCCGCCGGGCACGAAATCCCGACAACCGCCCCCCGGCCGGTCGCCTACGCGGCCGATCTGAACGGCACGACGCCGGAAAGGCCGTTTGCCCTGCACGTTCGCCACGCGCCGGGGGCGACCACCGACTACACCCTGACGCTGCGGCAGCGGATCGCCGAGCGGCCGGGGGCCAAGCCGCGCCTGGAAACGGTCGCCGTGCTGGGCGGCGATCCCTTGCGGGCGGTGGCCGACCACGTCATCGAAGCGCTGCGCAAGGCCGACTACAAGGCCACCGACCTTTCGCCGGCGCGACAAAAGCCGTTCTATTTGCCCGAAGAGGCCGGCGTGCGGCTGGGGCTGGTGTTTCTGGCGGTTAAGCCGCTTGGCAAGCTTCGTCGGGTAGAACAGATATCACACGGCATCCGTCGGATGCCGCCGGAAGAAGCGTATTACTGGTACAGCAAATGCACCGCCGCCGACACAGCCGAGCGGGCGCGGCAGGCGTTGCGGGTGTTGCTGGCGGCGGAGTGATCCACCAATGACACGAATAACACGAATACGAAGATTTTTTGTATTGATTCGTGTTGATTGGTGTCATTCGTGGAGCACCATGGACGCAGGCAGGTTGGTGATCCACCAATGACACGAATAACACGAATACGAAGATTTTTTGTATTGATTCGTATTGATTGGTGTCATTCGTGGAGCACCATGGACGCAGGCAGGTTGGTGATCCACCAATGACACGAATAACACGAATACGAAGATTTTTTGTATTGATTCGTATTGATTGGTGTCATTCGTGGAGCACCATGGACGCAGGCAGGTTGGTGATCCACCAATGACACGAATAACACGAATACGAAGATTTTTTGTATTGATTCGTATTGATTGGTGTCATTCGTGGAACACCATGGACGCAGGCAGGTTGGTGATCCGCCAATGACACGAATAACACGAATACGAAGGTTTTTTGTATTGATTCGTATTGATTGGTGTCATTCGTGGAGCACCATGGACGCAGGCAGGTTGGTGATCCACCAATGACACGAATAACACGAATACG
>JAGOZU010000097.1 GCA_018058545.1 Promineifilum sp.
CATTGGGACCGACTTCTTTCGGCCGCGGATTCACTTCGATGATGCTCAGATATTGCTGGTTCATCCAGCGGCCGTAGCCGATATCGTCCCAGACCCAACCGTAGTCATCGATGACGGCATCATAGATCTCGACGAAAGTGTAGCGAGGTAATTTGATAGCGTTGGGGGCAGGTTCTTCGCCCGGCTCTTCGCTATACTGAAAATCGACGATCATCCAGCCGAACGGCCGTTTGGGCTGCGCCAGCACTTCGACGCCGGTAAAATTGGAGCTGGTGCCAAGCTTGATGTCTTCCGCGCGCACCCACTCGCCGGGCATGATCTGATACCACAACCGCCCCTCATCCTTGTTATTGGCCGTGTCCTCGATGCTGAACCACAGGTAGCCGTCACCGGCATTACTGAGGATCTCGCTATTCATATTGGGTTCGGAATAGATGTTGATGTTGTCAACCAGACGGCCATATTTCCGGCCGGGGAGGATGCTGTCGGGGCGAGGAGGTGGTGGGGTAAAGGTCGAGAGAGGCGGGTTGGCGTCGCATACATAGCCGATATCGTTCGACAGGATGTAGCAACTGGCGGCGGCCGCGGCCGGCTGGTTCATCACAACCAGACCGATAACGGCCAGAATCAGGATAAAAATGACGCGAATTCTACTCATAATAAAGTCAACACAAAGCCGGACGAACGACATCCGGTTGATCTCGCCCCGATTCTAGCACGACCGCCTGGCCTTACCCAAGCGGACGGCGATTTTATCATATTCTTCAAATGGCTGATCGACGGCCGCGAACCGGGTTGATGAGCCATTTAGGAATGACCCACGCCGAATCGCCGAGACTCAAGGATCGATTTTATACCGGCCCCTTCACCTTTTCGCCCTGCCCCAATTCAACCGAACGTTGGTAGGCGGCCCAGATAGCGCGAGAGATCACCGTCCGCAAGCCACCCTTCTCCATCTGATAGAGGGCTGCAGCCGTCGTACCGCCCGGCGAGGTCACCTGATTGCGTAATTCAGCAACGTGCTTGCCGGATTGTGCGGCGTACTCCAGCGAGCCGCGCATCGTCTGGAAAACCAGCTGTTCGGCCACGCGACGCGAGAATCCCAGATGGACGCCGGCATCGATGAGCGACTCCATGAACATGAAGACATAGGCCGGACCGGTTCCGCTAAGGGCTGTCGCCATATCCAGATAGGACTCATCATTGACATATAACTCCTGACCGAAGGCGCCGAGGATGGCTTGGGCCTGGTTTCGCTGTTCGTCGGTGACTTCCGGCGTGGCTGTCCAGACCGACATGCCCTGCCCGATCTGGGCCGGGGTATTGGGCATGGCGCGCACGACGGAGGCATGAGCCACGCCGTCGGACAGCTTGCGAATGGGCGTCCCGGCCAGGATGGAGAGCAGCAAATCCTGTCGACGCAAATGGCCGCGGATGTTCGGCATCACCTCGCCCAGATTTTGCGGCTTGGTGGACAGAACGACGATCTGTCCGGACTCGGCCGCCTCGGCATTATCGCCCGTGACGTGGATGCCATAGCGCTCGCGCAGGTCATCCAGCCGCGACGGCAACGGGTCGGCGGCATAGATGCAATCGGGTGAGACGATTTTTTGCGTGATGAGGCCGCGAATCATAGCCTCGCCCATGATGCCGCCGCCGATGAAGGCTACGTTTTTTTCGTGAAACATGTTGTCGTTACTCATCTAGCGTTCCTGGTTGGCGGTGAAAGATTCGCGACGCAGCGTGACGGCCGCCAGATAGTCATAGTCGATCTCCACGCCCAATCCCGGGCCGCTTGGCACACTGATAGTGCTGTCCTCGCGGTTAAGAACAAACGGCGCGGTGATATCCCGTTCGTAATAACGCTCGGTGGCGGAGATATCGCCGGGCAGGGTGAAGCCCGGCAGCGAGGCCAGCGCCAGTTGGGCGGCGCGGCCGATGCCTGTCTCCAGCATCCCGCCCACCCACAAAGGCATGCCGGCGGCCCGGCAGCGGTCGTGGATGCGTCGTGCCTCGGTGAAGCCGGCCACGCGCGACGGTTTCACATTGATGATGTCGCAGGCATTGATGGCCAGAGCATAACGGGCGTGATCGTCCGAATGGATGCTCTCGTCGAGGCAGAGAGGTGTCTTGATAAGCGGCCGTAGCCGGCTGTGGTCATAGATATCCTCATAGCCCAGCGGTTGCTCCAGCATCAGCAGATTGAGGTCATCCATCGCCTGGAAGATCGGGGCATCCTCCAGCCGGAAGGCGGAGTTGGCGTCAAGCATGATCGGCAGGTCGGGGAACGCGGCGCGGGCCGCCCGACCGACGGCCACGTCATGACCGGGCTTGATCTTCAGCTTGATGCGCCGGTAGCCCTGGTCATAGTATTGGTCGATCACCTCGACCGTGCGCTCAAGAGACGGCTGGATGCCGATGCTGACGCCGACCGGCACGCGGCTCCTGGCTCCTCCGGCATAGGGTTCGGCCAGCTTGGCACTCATGGACACGCCATCCCGCTGCGCCACGAGATCCCACAACGACTGATCAAGCGCCGCTTTGGCCAGCGGATGGCCACGGACAAACGAGAGCGCCGGGGCAAGCGTTTCGGGGCCGTCGATGTCGCGGCCGACAAGCGCCGGTATCAGGAAGTCGCTGAGGATATGCCAGGCGGTCCCGGTGGTCTCATAGCAATAACCGGGATCGTTGGTGGCCACGCTCTCGCCCCAACCGGTCAAGCCTTCGGCGTGAACGGCCGTCAACAAGCAGTCGCGCTGCTGCTGTGGCCCGAAGCTGGTGACAAACGGACTGACCAGCCGCATGCTGATGTGGTAAAGGTCGATACGTTCAATTTTCATCGGTATTTAATTCCTGGTGTGTCAGAAGGTAGTAGCTGTGCGATCGGCCGCCATCGTCCTCGTATTGCACAAAATCGGTAGCCGCAAAACCCGAGCCGAACAGCCCTTCGAAGATGGCGCGAGTATGGGCGCGCCATTGTCGCGCCAGTTGAATATCAGCCCGTTTGATGGCCTGGAAGTTGGATGGAATCTCCACGAGCGCCGGGCCGTCGGACACAGGGACGGTATCGGCTGGAGGCACGGGTAAACCCGCCTCATTGATGTTCGCTCCATTAACCAGCACTGCCCCTCCCGCCAACAACGCCTTCAGCTCTGGCGGCTGCCATTTGTGATCCGCCCGGGCCGCCACGCGATCGCTGGCGATCAACCATTCCACCTCAAAACGATCCGTCTGCAGGCCGGTATTGATGCCGCTCATATCGCCATGGAAATGACGCCGATAGCGGCGGCAGATAACCCCCAGCTTGCCGATATTGAACCGGGCGTTCAGGCTCTCCAGCGGATCATAAGTCCAGGTGATGAGATCGATCCCAAGCTTGAGGGCGAGGTCGCGCTGCCCCATCTTGAGGCGATAGCCGACGTCATGTTGTTGATAACCTGGCAATACGCCCGTCATGACCGAGTACATCTTCAGCCGCGCGGCCGCCGTCTGATCCGACTGTCCAGGAGCGCGATCCGCCCCCAGTACACCAAAGACGAAACCCACTAATTGGTCGTCGTCAAACGCGCCAAGCAATATCGCGCCGCTGTCCTGCAGCGCGTGGAATACATGTGCCGGAACGATCTCCAGATCGTTCATGTTCCAGGTAATTCGCTGAACCTCCTCGGCAGCGATTATTTCATCCATCGTTTCCAGGGGGCGAACGATTATTTCACTCATTCAATCAATTCTACCTCAACGCAACCGGTTCCAAAGCAGGGCCGCGCGACGTTTATCCGATCGACACAGCGGGTGGAACCCGATCATTAGCCACGAATCTATTTGTCCGGCCAGCCTGCACGCCAAACTCGGGCGATAATCGGTATGGTGAAGGATTATAGCCGGTAATCGCGTCACTGCGTATCCTTTACAGTTGCGTTTGTTACGCTATCATACTCTCCCATCCTTAACGTGTGCCGGACTTATGACAAGGTCAAGCCGCCATAACATGACACGACGTTGCATATCATATAAATGAGGGGCTTAAAGTGAATCGCGTTACTCGAATCCTGTTGATCATTCTTGGCGTTCTGGTTGCGCTGACCGCAGTCCTGGCGATCATACTCGTCAGTGTCAGTCGCAGCCCATTCCCCGACATAGACGGGGATAAAACGATAGCGTTACCCAGTGAATGCGCATCGGCCGATGCAGGGTCGTTGCAATCGATCTGTGTGGCCCTGAGCGGCCACGGTCTCAAGGCCCCCGTCCACATCTACCGTGACAGCTACGGTATCCCTCATATCTACGCCGAAAGCACCGAAGACCTGTTCTTCGCCCAGGGCTATGTCCATGCCCAGGATCGCATGTGGCAGATGGAGTTCTGGCGGCACATCTCTCAGGGGCGACTCTCGGAGATTATCGGCGATGCGGGGGTCGAAAACGACACATTCATCCGTACCAGCGGCTGGAATCGCATCGCCAAAGATACCATCGCTTATTATGAGCAGGAGTTGCCCGAGGCGATGAACATCATGGAAGCGTATAGCGCCGGTGTCAACGCCTACCTGGCCGAGAACAAGGACGACCTCTCCTTCAACCAGCGCGTGCTCGGTCTTGTCGGCGACCCCTGGGAGATAGAGCCGTGGAGGCCGATTGACGCCATCGGCTGGGGCGTAGTCATGGCTTGGGATTTGGGCGGTAACTGGGAAGATGAGCTGACTCGTGCAGGTCTATACGCAACAATTGGCGAAGAGGCGACGAATGAACTAATCCCCGGCTACCCCTACGCGTCGCGGCCAGTCATCGCCCCGACCTCGGAACTGGTCATGAGCGGTTCGGGACAGGCGGTCGCGCCGGCCATCGATTGGTCAGCTGTTTCGACCGCCATCATCGGCCGCCCTCCGGCGACATTGGGCAGTGGCCCCTTCCTCGGCAGTAACAACTGGGTCATCAGCGGCAAGAACACGGAGTCGGGCCTGCCCCTGCTGGCCAACGATCCCCACCTCGGCATTCAGATGCCGTCTATCTGGTATGAGATCGGCCTGCACGCGCCGGGTTGGGACGTTGTCGGGTTCAGCTTCGCCAGCGCTCCCGGCGTCATCATCGGCCACAACAATCGCATCGCCTGGGGCGTCACGAACCTCGGCCCCGACGTACAGGACCTCTACATCGAGAAGATCAACCCCGATAATCCCAACCAGTATGAATACATGGGCGAATGGCGGGATATGAACTTCATCGAGGAGGTCATCAAGGTCAACGGTGGCGAAGACATCGTTCTAAACGTGCGCGAGACCATCCACGGTCCGATCGTCAGCGACACCTTCGATGAGGAAGACAAGAAGGACGTGCTCGCCTTGCGCTGGGTGGCGGCCACCGATCCGGCGCGACTGTTTCAGGCCGTGGTCGATATCGACCAGGCGCAAAACTTTGAGGAATTTCGGGATGCCCTGCGGTATTGGGATATCGCGGCACAAAACTTCGTCTATGCCGATGTGGACGGCAATATCGGCTATCAGTCCACCGGCCTCGTCCCGGTGCGCAAGAACGGCAACGGCATGGTTCCCGTGCCCGGCTGGACGGATGAGTATGAGTGGGATGGACGGCTTGCCTTTGACGATCTGCCGACGCTTTATAACCCGGAGCGCGGCTTCATCGTCACCGCCAACAACGCCGTGGTTGACGAGCAGTATCCCCATTTTCTGGCCCGCGACTGGGCCAGCGGTGACCGCGCTCAACGCATCGTCAATATGATCACCGCGGCCATCGACCAGGGGAAAGTCACTGCCGATGACATTGCGGTCATGCACTCGGACAGCTATTCCATGCGCGCCGAAAGCTACGTCCCGCTTCTGCTGGATCTTGCCGTCGACAATGCCGACATGAATCAGGCGCTCGACTACTTGCGGCAATGGGATTACCAGGAGAGACGTGACAGTGTAGGTGCATCTATCTTCGAGATATTCTATATGCAGCTGGCGCATAACGTGCTGGCCGATGATGTCGGCGAGGATAACGTCAGCGATGTGCACCAAGCAATCTACTTCCACCAGTTGGCCAACGATCCGGCCGCACGCTGGTGGGACGACATCACCACGCCGGAAGTGGAAACCCGCGAGGATATCCTGGTGCGCTCCCTGCAGGACGCCATCGTCTGGCTTAAGGAGAATCGCGGCGGCAATATGAAGGATTGGACGTGGGGCAGCCTCCATCAGGCGACCTTCGTCAGCAATCCGCTGGGCGCGAGCGGCATCAGTCTGATCGAGAACATCGTCAATCGCGGCCCCTTCCCGGCCGACGGCGGCAGCGATCTGGTCAACGCCAACAGCTGGCGATGGAGCAAACCGGCGGCCGTGTCCTCCCACCCCTCGATGCGCATGATCGTTGATATGAGCAACTTTGATGCCAGCCGGGCAGTTATTCCCACGGGCCAGAGCGGCCATCCGTTTAATGCCCATTACGACGACATGATCGAACTATGGCTCAACGGCCAATATCATCCGATGATCTTCAGCCGTGAGGCGGTTGAGGCCGCGGCCAAGGATCACATGGTTCTGCAACCGGGACGCTAAACATGATCGCCATCCCCGTGCATCATGAGACAAACGATGCCGGCTTCGGCCGGCTGAGCGATTACGTCGTGGCCGAAATGCGGCGGCTGGGGGTTCCCGGCGTGGCCGTCGGCCTCCATCACAAGGGTCGCGAGCATCTGGCGGGGTTCGGCATCACCAGCGTGGAAAACCCGCTGCCGGTGACGGCCGACACCTTGTTTCAGATCGGCTCAACGACCAAGACCGTCACCGGCACCGTCGTCATGGCCCTGGTGGAGAAAGGGCTGATCGATCTGGATGAGCCGGTGAAGACCTATCTCCCCGACTTGAGGCTGGCGGACAAGGCGGCCGAAGGCTCGGTGACCATGCGTCACCTGCTGACTCACATGAGCGGTTGGGCCGGCGACTTCTTCCGCGAGACCGGCAGTGGCGACGATGCCCTCACCCGCTACGTCGCCGAGATGGCCGAACTGGAGCAACTGGCACCCGTGGGCACAGTGTGGGCCTATAACAACGCCGGGTTCGGGTTAGCGGCGCGGGTGATCGAAGTGGTCACCGGCAGAACTTATGAGGCCGTCACTCAGGAACTCATCCTCGACCCGCTGGGCATGGACAACTCCTTCTTCTTTCCGGCCGACGTGATCTCGCGTTCTTTCGTCGTGGGGCATCGGGTCGACCCGACACTGGGAGCGGTTGTGGAGCGACCTTGGGCTTTATCACGCGCCTCCTACGCCATCGGCGGGCTTTGCTCCAGCGCACGCGATCAGATGCGCTATGCTCGCTTCCATCTGGGCGACGGGACGACGGCCGCCGGGCAACGGATCCTGTCGGCCGAATCGATGGCCGCCATGCAATCGGTGCAATGCCTCGCCAATCTGGGCATGCGAATGGGGCTAACCTGGCGCATCAAGGATTATGGGGCGACGCGAGCGGTCATGCATGGCGGCGCGACTAACGGCCAGCTGTCGGCGTTTCTCATGGTTCCCGCCAAGGATTTCGCCATCACGGTGCTGACCAACGCCGAGGAAGGCAGCCTCCTCAACGAAAACGTCGTCAGCCGGGCACTGGAACAATACCTCGGCTTAAAGGAGCCGGAGCGGATTTTGCTCGATCCGGGCATCGAGAAGTTAAGCGAATATATCGGTTCCTACGAAGCCCAGATGGAGATATTGAACCTGTATTTCGACAATGGGCAGCTGATGGTCGGGCTGACACCCAAGGGCGGCTTCCCGGACGTGGATTCACCGGCGTCGCCCGCGCCACCACCGAGCCGCCTGGCTTTCTTCGGGCCGGACATGGCTATCGCCCTCGATGAGCCGCTGATCAATGCCAAGGCGGAGTTTCTGCGGGACGGGGAGGGCCGGATCATCTGGCTACGCACCAGTCGCCTCCATCGGCGGCTGGAATGAACCACGAATCGGGATGAGCGGATGCCGGTCGCAACGGCCGCATCCGTTCATCCTGTAAGCCTCTCTATCGCCTAAGGGTAGCCGGGCGGCTCCCACCCATCCTGAAACGCCTCGACGTAATCGCGCACCGCGGCGGGAATTGGAAACGCACTGCGGGAGATGTAATCGTACATCACCTGAACGGTTCGCCCATAGGCCACAAGCCGTCCATCCTGCCCCTGAACCCGATAAAGCATGTCGAAGCTCTTCGTCCCCCAGCGCGAAATGCCTGTGCCGATATAAAGCGTCTCCGTCAGTAAGGCCGGGGACTTATAGGTGCAGGCGGCCTCAACCAGAATAAGCGGCAAATCGAGCAATTCCGTGCCCATCAGACCGCCCCGTTCCATGATCTCGGCCAGATATTTGATGCGCGCCGTCTCAAAATAGGCAAAGAACACCGCGTTGTTGACATGCCCCATCGCGTCGATATCGCGAAAGGCCACTTCCAGAGAGGTTTCGTAAGGGTAATTTGTATGGGTCATAAATCATTCTTTGTGAGCGGGCACGTTGGGATTGCGCTCACCCCCATTCTAACACGTTTCACCGGCCTTGCATGGCCGCCAGGTCAAGGTTCTTGCGACATAATGACGGCCGCGCCGTCGGTCGCCTCGCAGATATAAACCTGCGGATCCAGCCCGGTGGCCTGTCGGTATGCGCCGGCCACAGACACAGCAAACGCGTCCGCGCCGTCCACGCGTACCAGAGCCACGGCCGCGCCGCCAAATCCTCCGCCAGTCATCCTCGCTCCGTAGCAGGCTGGTTCGGCCTGGGCCAGCTCGACCATTTTATCCATCTCGGCCCGTGAAATCTCAAAATCGTCGCGCATGCTGACGTGGCTCTCATTCATCAACCGCCCCATCCCGGCCGCGTCGCCTCGGGCCATAGCCGCCGCCGCGGCCAACACCCGTTCATTCTCGCTGATGACGTGCCGCGCTCGCCGGGCGTCCACCGGATCGAGTTCGCTTTCCCGGCGACTGAACAGGGCCATATCCGCATCACGTAGCGCAGGAACCCCCATCACGGCCGCCGCTCGCTCGCATTGCGCCCGTCGCTCGTTATAGGCGGAATCGACCAGCCCGCGCCGCGTCATCGTGTCCAGAATGACAATGGCGACGCCGGGCGGCAGCGGGGCAAGCTGTGTTTCGAGGGTACGGCAGTCGATGAGCAAGGCGTGCCCGGCCCGACCGGCGGCCGATATCATCTGATCCATGATGCCGCTGTTGACGCCGATCCACTCATTCTCCATCCGTCGTCCGGCCTTGGCCATCGCCGCCGCATCCCATGACCACCCGCCGACAGCGGCAAACGTCCGCGCCGTGGCCATCTCCAATGCCGCGGATGACGACAAACCGGCGCCGATAGGCACGTCCCCGGCGACCACCCCTTCCCACCCTCGCACGGGGTAACCCTCCGAGCGCAGGATGTGGGCGACGCCCTTGATATATTCCACCCAACCGCCGTCTTCATGCCGCAGGTTGTCCAGATCGAACTCGGCCGTTTCCCCAAAATCGACCGAGTGGACGATCACCCCTTGGCTTTCCCGCGGCCGCAGCGCGATCCAGGCGGCGCGATCGATGGCCATCGGCAGCACAAAGCCATCGTTGTAGTCAGTATGCTCGCCGATCAAATTCACCCGACCGGGTGCCCGAACTAGCAATGACGACGGTTCGCCAAACATCTCCACAAACCGCCGGAGCACTATTTGGTCTATCGAGGTGGACATGTTAGGATAACCGGATATTCGACTATTTATAGTTGATGCTAGAGCAGCCGGTCGGCAAAAGCGGGCAGAGCGGCCGTGCCGCCGGTATGCCAAAAGAGCACGCGCTGGCCGCGAGTGAACGCGCCCCAGCGAATCAAGTCGATCAAACCGCCAAACGCACGGCCGGTATAGACCGGATCGAGCAGGATACCCTCCAGTTGAGCCAGTTGCTTGATGGCTTCTCTCTCGTTTTCGCCGACGCGAGCATACCCTTCGCCCACATAGTCGTCGTTTACGTTGACCAGATCGGCCACGGAGATCGTGCCCAAGCCCAGATGCGTGGCGGTAGCGGTCGCCAGGGCCGCCACCTGAGTTTGCAGCGCGTCGGCCGGATTATCAACGCTGATGCCCAGAACCGAGCCGTGATAGCCAAACGCCCGCGCGCCCAGGACAATCCCGGCCTGTGTGCCGCCGCTGCTGCTGGCAAAGACGATGAAGTCGATGTTCAGCTGCAGCTCTGTCAGTTGGTCCATCAGCTCACGCATGGCCAGCACGTAGCCGGTCGCCCCGAGGACGTTGGAGCCGCCGAGGGGAATCAGGTACGGCTTCCGGCCGATTGCTCGCAAATCGCCCATGACACGGCTTATTTCTTCGTTGCCATCCCCCGCCTCGCTCCAGTAAACAAACGCGCCAAGCAGATGATCCAGCAGAAGATTGCCGGTGGTCATCTCCGGCTTGCGGCCGCGCAACACCAGACTGCAACCCAGGCCCAGGCGCGCGGCGGCGGCGGCCGTCTGGCGGGCATGATTGCTCTGAGGCGCGCCGATCGTCACCAGGTGGTCGGCTCCCTGGGCCAACGCGTCGGCCGCCAGGAATTCAAGTTTGCGGGTCTTGTTGCCGCCAGAGGCAAGGCCGGTCTGGTCGTCGCGCTTGATCCAAATCTCGGGGCCGCCCAGAACCTTGCTCAACCGATCCAGGCGCTCGATCGGTGTGGGGAAGAATCCAAGCGAAACTCTCTCGGGAAATTTTGGGTCCATAAATAAATCTTTGGCGGAGTTCGCGAGTCCGCAAGAACACCATCCGGAGTGTATTGTAAACCGAATCAGCAGGCATGTCGACGCTCGAATTAACTTTGGAAGAGCTTCGTATTCCGGTCAGCCTAATACAATCAGATTACCGGGATTCTGCTGGAATGGGTATTCCGACCGTTAAACCGGGTGCTCGAACGCCCAAGACCCCGGGTTGTTGTTTCGCTCCCTCCCGTTCAAGGGCCTCCCTCGCCTCGTCCCAGCACCAGCTTCACCAGCAGCAACACCACAAACGAAAAAGCCACCAGAATGATCGACAGCGTCACCGCCACATCCATGTTCAGTTCAAACCCCAGGTAGATCGCCAGCGGCATCGTCTGCGTGCGGCCGGGAAAGTTGCCGGCAAAGATGATGGTCGCCCCGAACTCGCCCAAAGCCCGTGCCCAAGCCATAGCCGCCCCCGACAGGACAGCCCGGCGAGAGATCGGCAGGGTAACACGCCGGAATATCTGCCACGGGTTGGCCCCATCAATAGCCGCCGCGTCCTCCAGTTCCGACTCAACCCCGGCAAAGCCGATGCTCGCGGCGCGAATGAACAACGACACGGCGATGAAGGTCTGGGCGATGATGACCGCCAGCTCGGTGAAGGTGATGCGCACCCCCAGCTCGTTCAGCGGCGCGCCCAGAAGGCCACGACGGCCGAACACCAGCAGCAGCGATAGTCCGGCCACGGCTGGCGGCAGCACGATGGGCAGGTCAATGAGATTATCGAGCAGAACCCGGCCGGGGAATTGCCGTCGCGCCAGCAAGTAGGCAACCGGCATCCCCAACACGACGGCCGCCAATGTCGCCCAGGTGCTCGTCCTCAGGCTGAGACCCAGCGCCTGCCGGACCTGGGGCAGGCGCAAATTGGCCACCAGTTCAGCCGGAGAGCTATAAAAAATGAGGGCCAGCAACGGCAACAGCAGGAACAACAGCAGAGGCAGCGAAAGCGCCCACCATCCTTCCGCCTTGTGCCGCCGCAAGGCGGGACGGCTTTGTTGCCTGTCCTGCGGCAGATCGATCACGGCCATCACCGAACAGACGGCGAAAAACCGAAATACATCATGACGGCCTGCCCGGGGGTGCTCAGGACGTACTCGACGAAGGCCGCGGCAACGCCCGGGTTCTCGCTCCCGCTAAGAGCCGCGATAGGGTATTCAGCCAGGACATTAAGCGCGTCGGGTATCTCCAGGCTCTCGACCCCGGCAACCCCGAACAGATCGCTGGTATAGACGATCCCCGCGTCGGCCTCGCCCAGTGCGACCTTGTTGAGCACGCTGCGAACGTTCTCCTCATAGGAAGCCACATTGGCCAGCACGTCATCGCGAAAGGAATCTCCGAACGCCGGATCGGCCGACGCCTTGTCGAGGAACTCGAGCGAATAGCGGCCGACCGGGACCTCCTCCGCGGCCAGTAAGATCAGCTTGCCCGGCTCGGCCAGGTCTTGCAGCGACTGGATTTCGCCGGGGTTGTCGGCCGGGATAACGACGACAAGGCGATTGGTGACAAACAGGACCGGCGCGTCTGCCGCCACCCTACCCGATTCAACCACGGCATCCATTTGGGCGATGTTGGCGCTGGCAAACACATCGGCCGGCGCTCCCTCGTTGATCTGCGTCGCCAGTTGGTTGGACCCGGCGAAATTGAACTCCGTTGTGACGCCCGGGTTGGCCGCATCAAACTGCTTGCCCATTTGAGTGAAGGCGTCGGCCAGCGATGCGGCCGCAAAAACGGTCAGGGTAACATCTTCGAGCTTCTGGGGCAGTTCGGCCGCTTCGGTCGCCGGCAGTGGGGCTTCCTCGGTCGGCACGGCAACTTCAGTCGCGGGCGACTGACTTGTTGGTGCCGGCTCTCCGGCACAGCCGATCGTCATAACGACCGGCATAATCAGCAAAGTCAACAATAATCCCAACCTGACAATTGACGAGCGGTTAACCATCGTTCTTCCTCATTTGTATTCAAAAAGACTCATTGCCTGATGCCCGGTCGCATGGGTCAGGTCTTGCTTGCGGCGTGAGAGGTTACCAAACATATTGGATAGTCGGTAACCGTCAGTCGGTTTCGAACCCACTTACGGAGTCGTGGGCCGGGGTGACATGCTCGGCCGCCAGCGACGCCAGCCAATCCCGAATCGCCTCAATATGCTTGCGGCGATAGAGCTTGACAGCGCGGCCGAACGGGCCGGCCGTCTCTTCATCGTCCATCCACATTCCCGGCCATTTCTCGCATACCGCCTGTTGTGCATGAATCAACTTGCCGACCGTTTCCGCCCCTTCCTCTCCGGCGAAATAAAGCTTGAGCATAAACTCCAGACGCATTTCCCGCGGCAGCCGAACCGGAGCGACCAGCCAACGGCCGAAGGCGGCCT
>JAGOZU010000166.1 GCA_018058545.1 Promineifilum sp.
GCTGGTGGCGGCCGAACCGCCTTCTTCTTTTGATGCCGAGGCGATACGCAACGAAAAATCCAAGGTTTTGAGCGCGATACGCCCTATCAAGCCGGATGATGTTGAAGATTGCACGGTGCGGGGCCAGTACCGGCAATATCGGGATACCAAGGGCGTCGCCCCCGGCTCTAATACGCCCACATACGCGGCCGTTCGCTTCTATGTCGATAACTGGCGGTGGCAAGGCGTGCCTTTCTACATGCGTTCCGGCAAAGCCTTGGCGGCCAAGGTGACGGAGATTTCTATTTTCTTCAAGCGGCCGCCCCATGTCATGTTTCCCATGACACCGGGCAGCAAGCCTGAACCCAATCGCCTGTCTATTTGCATCCAGCCTGACGAAGGCATCGACTTTACCTTCCAGGCCAAGGTCCCTGACACCGCGGCCGAGATGCGCTCGGTCGAGATGCAGTTTAACTACAAGGACACATTTGGTGCCCAGTCTATCCCTGAGGCTTACGAACGCTTGTTGCTGGATGTGATCAAGGGGGACGCCTCTCTCTTTACCCGGAGCGATGCCATCGAGTTGTCATGGAAGCTGGTTGATCCGATCATCGCCGGGTGGGAACTACCGAGTGCCCCGCCGCTGTATTTTTATGAGTCGGGCACATGGGGCCCGAGCGAGGCTGATCGACTGATCGCCCACAATGGATATCACTGGGCACAATGTTGCGATGGTAATAGTTAAAGCTGGTTCCGCTATGGTTAGGAACGGTCGTCGTCTGGCTTACGTTCCTGCAAATAGCGATACAACACCCCGAGCGCCGTGGCCGGTTCCGCCTCCTGATCGCTCCGCTGCCGTCGAGTAGCTCGGCTGCGGCTGATTTGCAAAAACCGACGCGCTCGCGTCACGCCGACATAAAGTAGTCGCAGTCGCTCGCAGATCGTCTCTATATGGGCTGATTCCGTCGCTGTCCGGCCGGGATAGATGCCCGCCTCGCCACTCATCAAATAATATAGTTGGGCCGTCACTTCGGCATTGGGGTCTCCACCCAGGAAATCCTGGATGCCCAGGAATGGGCCTTCCAGGCTACCGGGAATCCATAATCCATCAATCCCGACCAGAAAGACAGCGTCCCACTCCAGTCCTTTTCCTTTGTGTTGCGTTACCAGCGTGATACGTCCTTTTCCGGGTTCATAGCCTGAATCTTCTCGCATGACATTGAGTGTTCGCCGCCCATTCGCCACCGATTTCAGTTGTGCCACCAGTTCGGGCAGCCGCCAATCCGGTTGCGCTTCTCGCCATTGTCGGAGCAAGGTGGCAATTTGATAGGCGATAGCCAGATTTTGCTCCTGGCCTGTATTGTCGCTATCGGCCGCTCCGGTTTGGGACGCGAATAACTCGTCGGCCAGTGCCAGTGTCAGGTCGTCGATCGGCAGCGTTCGCAGATCGAAATTATTGCGAAGGAACCCGGCCAGTCGCTCCAGCCGGTCGCTGTCCTCATCAGTGAATACTCCGGCCGGTAAGGTATCGGCTATGGGTTCATCGTCTTCTTCGGGAAAGAGAAGCAACTCGGGATGGACACTTCGCAGCAAAGTCTGAAAGCGAGAGGTATCTCCCGCATCGATTTCGTAATCAGGTACGGCTTCGCGCAACTCTACCAGGCCGCTATCGGCCGCCATCAATGCTTTGGTATCCAGAGGGTCGGCCAACACAGACAGAACCGCATGGATCGCCGCTGCCACCTCGCGCTCGCGGCTGCTGCCCCGCAACAGGTTATCGTAATCGGCTTTGAGCGCGTCCAGACGCTCGGCAATTGTGAATCCGACCTGATTGGTCGGCACGAGGATGGCGATGGTGTGTTCTGGGTGTTGCCGAGCGTAGTCCGCCGCCAGTTGGGCTACGGTCGGCACTTCCTCGTCCTCGCGATGTTTATAGACCCGTATTTGTATATTCGCTTCGCTGTCAGGCGGGTTGGGCTGGCTGTCGCCCGGTGGAGTGGGCAAAATATTCTGTCGTCGAAAGGCGTCTCGTCGTACCTCAGGCACGGGATGACTATCGATGGCCCAGTTCAACAGAGCGTTGGCTGCACCGATGATGAGCGGGGCGGAGCGGCCGCTGTTAGGCAAAGTTTTAGCAGTCACATCCGGCCGGTCGATGAACTTTGCAAAGAAACGCGGATGTGCGGCAGTGAAAGTGCTGGTGATGGCTTGGTTCGGATCGCCGACGCGCACCCAATTCCCTTGCGGTCCGGTCAGTTGGTCCAGCAGAGTCTCTTGCAGCGGGACACTATCCTGGGCTTCATCCTCCAGGATGAACGGCCAGCGTTCCCGCAGACCCTCAACCAGATCAGGTCGATAGTCCAGCAGATCGGCCGCGCGCCAGATGAGATCGTTGTAGTCCAGGCCGCCTTGGCGCGACAGCGCTGCCTGGTAACGACTGTAGATGCCGGCCATCATGATCATCAAAGGGGAGCGAGCGATATTCGGCTCATCATCACTCCCTTCGAACTTGTCATAACCTTCGCGGATGGTGGCCAGGATTGTATCGGGCGTGAAGCGTTCGTTTTTAGCGGCGCGAATAAAAGTAGCCGCTGTGTTGGCAAAGGTGTCGCGCCGGCGAGTGATCGTTCGCGGGCTGAGCTGCCGGTTTGATTCGGGCAAAAACGCCTCCCAGAGGCGAGGGTTGTCATTTATCCAGCCGTCAACGCTTCCCTCCAGGATCTGCTGGCTCAGAACTTCATCTATAACAGCTAATTCATCTCCTGATGTCTCTCCGGCCCAACGCACGATCTCGAGAGCCAAGCTATGCAAGGTGCGTATATCATAGCCTGTATCGGGCAACTCCATATCCAGCAATCGTCTGCGGATACGCGCACGAAATGTATCCACGCTGGTATTGAGGAAGGTGGCAACCAACACCTGCTGGCCCGAATCGGAATTGATGCGGCCGTCGGCGATGAGCCTGGCCGCCAGCAACGACAGGGTGAAGGTTTTGCCGCTGCCGGGCACGGCGCTGACGGCCATGCGGCCGCCACTGTAAGCCAGGACTTCTTCCTGGGCCGGGCGTAATATTAAGCGAGGGGTTATTGTTGAGTCGTTCATATTGGAGAAGTGTACCGACATCCATTATAATCATGCTTTCATGACCCCGCATCCCGGGGGCTTTTCCTTACACACTTATAGCATCACAGAATTCACAGGCTTCCCAAAACGCCGGCAAGAAAAGCGGCGAGGTGGGCTTGTGGAGTTTGCGTCATCTGCCTGTTGGTCTCTGCATTGGTTATGGGTAAAAAAGCGAAATTTCGAACCATTATTTTATTGACCGGTTGGTTGTTGCTGTTGATTGCCCAGCCGGCTATGAGTGTGCTGGGACAGGGCGAGCCCAATCAGCCGCAACCTCAGGCCGATGATGAATTGAACGATCCTCGATTCGGAATCGTCGAGGCCTTCTGGCATCCGGATGACGCCGCCGAGTTGAGTGTCGGCTGGGATCGTATCCTCTTCTACTGGAACGAGATTCAGCCAACCGGTCCCGACGACTGGAATACCCTCCATGTCCTCGAAGAGTGGCTCCAGGACGCCCGCGACGGAAATCGTATGGTTATGGGATTGCTCAAGAATACGCCGCCATGGGCTACCGATGCCGAACCGTACTCCGGCGTGCCTCGCGGCCTTTACTTGCCGGTCGACGACCCCAATAATCTGTGGGCGGGATATGTCCGGAAGGTTGTTGGATATTACGCTCCCCTTGGTGTCCATCACTGGATTATCTGGAACGAACCGGAGATCGAAGTCGGGGTGTATGGGCATGAGTTCAGTGGTTCAACCAGAGACTATTATCAATTGTTGAAAGTCGCTTATCAAGTGGCCAAGGCCAATGATCCGGAGGCCGTCATTCATCTGGCCGGTTGGTCCTACTGGCATGATCCGGCATGGTTGGGCAAATTTTTGCAGGTCGCCACCGCTGACCCGGAAGGCGCAGCTAATCATTACTTCTTTGATGTTATCACCCTCCATATCTATTTTCGTGTGGAGACGGTCGAGGAACTGGTCCAGGAGACGCGCGCCATCCAGGAGCGATACGGTCTGGACAAGCCTATCTGGATT
>JAGOZU010000167.1 GCA_018058545.1 Promineifilum sp.
TGAGGAAGAGGCAGCCAGGAATGGCTGCGCTACAGGGGGCGTAGGCAAGGTGATAGATTTTGACAGTGTTACGGCGATATATTCCGAATCGATCATCTCCCGAAGTGGTTATTACACCTTAGGATACGTGAGAATGGAAACGATTGAGGCAGTTAAAACGTCGCGCCTGCCGGGCTTCTACAAGTTGCCGCTGAACGAGCGGGTGGCTGTGGTGGCCGAGTGGGCGGGCTTGAGCGATGAAGAAGCGGCCGTGTTGGGCGACGGTCTGTCCCCGGCCCAGGCCGATTTGATGATTGAAAATGCGCTGGGCACGCATGCCCTGCCGCTTGGCGTGGCGGCCAATTTTCTGATCAACGGCCGCGACTACCTGATCCCCATGACGGTCGAGGAGCCTAGCGTGCTGGCGGCCGTCAGCCACGCGGCCAAACTCATTCGCGCCGGCGGCGGTTTCCGGGCGGAGTCGTCGGAGCCGGTGATGATCGGGCAGATTCAGGTGCTGGATGTGCCCGATATGATCGCGGCGGCGCTGGCCGTGGATGAGCACAAGTATGAGCTGATGAGGCTGGCCGACGCCTGCAGCCGCAACATCGTGAAGCGGGGCGGCGGGGCGCGCGGCATCGAGGTGCGGCCGTTTCCCGATACGCCGGTGGGGCCGATGCTGGTCATCCACCTGCTCTATGACACTCGCGACGCGATGGGAGCCAATGCCATCAACACCGCGGCCGAGGCTATCGCGCCGCGCATCGCCGAACTGACGGGCGGCCGGGTGAACCTGCGCATCCTGAGCAATCTGACCGATCGGCGGACGGCCACCGCGCGCTGCGTGATTCCGGCCGACGCGCTGACCCATCCGGATATCCCCGGTGGCGAGGTGGCCCAACTCATCGCCGAGGCCAACGCCTTCGCTGTGGTGGATCCCTATCGGGCGGCGACGCACAACAAGGGGATCATGAACGGCGTGGACGCGGTGTGCATCGCCACGGGCAACGACTGGCGAGCGATCGAGGCCGGGGCGCACGCCTACGCGGCCCGCGACGGCCGCTATCGGGCGCTGACCGATTGGTGGGTGAATGAGAATGGCGATCTGGCGGGCGAGATGACCCTGCCGTTGGCCGTCGGCATCGTCGGCGGCGCGACGAAGGTGCATCCGACGGCCCAGGTGGCGATGAAGATCCTGGCTGTCGCGTCGGCCGGGGAGCTGGCGCAAGTCATGGCTTGCGTGGGGCTGGCCCAGAACCTGGCGGCCATCAAGGCTTTGGCGACGCACGGCATTCAGAAGGGCCATATGCGGCTGCATGCCCGGCAGGTGGCGCTGGCCGCCGGGGCGGGGGAGTACCAGGTGCAATGGCTGGCCGACCTGATGGTGGCCGAGGGCAATGTGCGCATCGACCGCGCCCAGGAATTGCTGGAGTTAAACGGAAATCAAACCAACGCGCCGGCTCCCTGACGGCGAACGAGCGATGAAAGATACGGGTTAGACAACCCGCGGACGAGGACAATTATGACGGTTAACGATTCAAAAAACGGGCTGTTGAAGCCGGACAGACCGGTGGGCATCGTCGGCTACGGCGCGTATGTGCCGCGCTATCGACTGCCGGCCACCGAGATTTCGCGCATATGGAAAGGCGGCACGGGCGGCACACCCATCGAGGAGAAGGCGGTCAACGGGCTGGACGAGGATGTGGTGACGATGTCGATCGAGGCGGCGCGCGACGCTTTGGCGCGGGCGCAGATCGACCCGCAGGAGATTCGCGCCGTATGGGTGGGCAGCGAGAGCCATCCCTACGCGGTGAAGCCCAGCAGCACCATCGTGGCCGAGGCCATCGGCGCGGTGCCCAACACGCAAGCGGCCGACTGGGAGTTTGCCTGCAAGGCGGGAACCGAGGCGATGCAGGCGGCCATGGGCTTTGTCGGTTCGGGCATGGCCAAATATGCGCTGAGCATCGGCATGGACACGGCCCAGGGGCGGCCCGGCGACGCGCTGGAGTATACGGCGGCGGCCGGCGGCGCGGCCATGCTGATCGGCCCCGGCGATGAGGCGGTGGCCGTCATCAACGGCTCGTTCTCCTTCGTCACCGACACGCCCGACTTCTGGCGGCGCGAGCATGCCAATTACCCTTCGCATGGCGATCGGTTCACGGGCGAGCCGGCTTACTTCAAGCATGTGACCGGCGCGGCCGAACGGCTGATGGAGCTGATGGGTACGACGGCGGCCGACTACCGCTGGGCTGTTTTCCACCAGCCCAACGTGAAGTTCCCGGAGCGGGCGGCCAAGATGCTGGGCTTCAGCAAGGAGCAGATCGCGCCGGGCCTGTTGAGCGGCCGCATCGGCAACACCTATTCCGGCTCGACGATGATCGGCTTGACGGCCATCCTCGACGCGGCCGAACCGGGCGACCGCATCCTCATGGTCAGCTACGGCTCCGGCGCGGGCAGCGATGCCTTCGACCTCACGACGACCGAGCGGCTGGCCGAGGTGCGCGGGCTGGCGACCAGCACGGAGACCTATATCGCTCGCCGCACGCCCATTGATTACGCTACGTATACGCGCTTCCGCGAGAAGCTGAAGATGAATTAACAATTATTAATTACAATTAATTATTATGACCAACGTATCCATCATCGGAATCGGCCAGACGGACGTGCGCGAGCACTGGGACGCCTCGCTCCGCCATTTGGCGTGGTACGCCATCGAGGCAGCGATGGACGACGCCCATCACAACCAGATCGACGCCGTCTATGTCGGCAATATGCTGGCCGGACAACTGAGCAACCAGAACCATCTGGGGGCGCTCATCACCGACTTCGCCGGGCTGCGCGGGGCCGAGGCGCTGACCGTGGAAGCGGCCGACGCTTCGGGCGGCGCGGCGTTGCGGCAGGCGGTGCTGGCCGTGCAGAGCGGCCTGGTGGAGACGGCGCTCGTGGTGGGCGTGGAGAAGGTGACCGATGAGTCCGGCTCCACCATTCCCGCTGCGCTGGCCACGGCGCTGGACGCCGACTTCGAGGCGATCCACGGCCAGACGCTGAGCGGGGCGGCGGCGCTGCTGATGCGGCGCTACATGCACGAATATGGCGTGGAGCTGGCCGATTTCGCCGGGTTCAGCGTGAACGCCCACGCCAACGCCGCCGCCAACCCGCGGGCGATGTATCGCAACAAGTTGCGGCCCGAGGCGTTCGCGGCGGCGACGATGACGGCCGATCCGGTCAGTCTGTTTGACGAGGCCCCGCCCGGCGACGGCGCGGCGGCGGTGCTGGTCACTTCGTCGGAGCGCGCGGCCGATATGGTGGCCCGGCCGGTGCGGATCGTCGCCTCGGCGCTGGCCACGGACACGCTGTCGCTCCATGACCGGCGCGACTTGCTGTGGCCGGCGGCGGCCGAGCGCAGCGCGCAGCTGGCTTTTGCCCAGGCGGGATTGACGCCCGACGATATCGACGTGTTTGAGTTGCATGACTCGTTCACCATCATGGCCGCGCTGTCGCTGGAGGCTTGCGGCTTTGCCGCTCGCGGGCAGGGCTGGCAGCTGGCGCGGGACGGGCAGATCGGGCGCAACGGCCGCGTGCCCATCAGCACGTTTGGCGGCCTGAAGGCGCGCGGCAATCCGCTGGGGGCCACGGGCCTCTATCAGATCGTCGAGCTGGCTCATCAGGTGCGCGGCACGGCCGGCGATTGCCAGGTGCCCGGCGCGCACATCGGCATGGCCCAGAACCTGGGGGGCATGGCGGCGACGGCGGTGACGCATATTCTGAGGAATTAGGAATTATTAATTATTAATTCACCCAAGTTGCTACCTTGATTAATTCGATTAACGATTAACAAAAAAGAGTCCATGAACTATCCTATTGGTTGGAGACACGACAATATCCTCAACCAAAAAGGAGTAGTTCATGGACACCGAGATCATAGCCGTATACTGTCTTTGTGACGACATGCTCAAAGCGATGCAATGCGTTGAAAACCGACAATGCCAAATGAGTGACGCCGAGGTCATGACGACGGCCCTTGTAGCCGCGCACTATTTTGGCGGCAATATCGAGTTGGCGCGGGCCTTGCTCAAGCGGCGGACGTATATCCCGGCGATGTT
>JAGOZU010000168.1 GCA_018058545.1 Promineifilum sp.
CCGTTGGCGTTGGCGTCGAGGAAAGCGTTGACACAGATGGTCGCTGTGTTGATTGGCGTCGGTGTGTCTGTCGCAACAGCCTGGGTCATCGTCGCCGCCACCGTGGCCGCGGCCGCCTCGGTGGGAACGCCCCCGGTGGGCGCGGGCAGAGCTGTGGGTGGCGGCTGGGTGGCAGGAGCCAGGGTCGGCAGAGGCGCAGGCGTGTTGGTGGGTGGGTTCTGGGCCACGAGCTGCCCGGCATCAAACCATACATCCATGAACTTGCGGCACTGATTGACGCCGGTGACAGCCCAGTTGGATGACGTGAAGACGGTGATCTTGTCGCCTGTCGCCGTCGCCTCCACCGAGAATTCCTGCCAGGTGTCGTGGGGTGAGCCGGCCATTCCCCAAACCACATCACCGTCACTCCACGATCCGCCGCCATTGGGATCGATACCGGCGCGCATGTTGACCTGCAGCGTGGATTCAGACGGCTGGGGATAAGGATCCATTCCTCCGCGAGCGCGGCCCTGGAACGAGAAGCGATAGGTCGTGCCCGGCGTGGCGGGCACTGTTTGAAAGACGCCACCCGCCCACGTGTCCCAGGTGTTGCCGACATGCTGCGAGGCCGAGCCGTCGCGCACGAGAGCGGGGTTCGTCTCGACGATCCATTTAGGCTCGTAGTGATAGGCCACCAGGCATTCTTCGTCCTGCCTTGGGCTGGTCATAAACCATCGCTGCCAGCCGTTGGCCACGCCGTTGCTGAAGGGTTGCTCAAAGCTGGGGTTTTGCAGCAGATTGGCCCCCTGCTCAGCCGGAGCAGCATGCCCGCGACCGGTGATGAGGACCATTGAACTCAGAAAAAGGATCAGGAAGGATAATAATTTCTTGTTTTTCATCTTTCAGTTATGGCGGCATGGTGGGTCATCGTATCGTGAATAACCCAGGATTTATTCAAGGTCGTCGATGTTGCGGAACTGTCGTTCATCGTTGCCGTCCGATGAGGAATTCCGCGACTGCCTGATTAGCAAGATTAACACAGCCCCTAACAAGAGTAAACCCCCCATAAAGAGAACGGCGATCCCGGCCAGTTGGGGCAGCATCCCGGAGATGCCGGAAGCATCCGGTTCAGGGGTAGCAGGTGGGCCGGATGGCGCGGTGGGCTGCATCGCCGGGCCGGATAGCGCCGCGCCCGCCGGCGTGGCCGTCTGCGGTTCGGCAAAGAAGCTGCCGAATGCCTGGTGCAGTTCGCTGCCCGCAGCCAGCGTCAGCGTCCAGTTGCCTCCGGTGGTCAGTATCTCGCCGGGGGCCACGGAACGGGTGATGCGGTACTCCCCCGGCGACAGACCGGTCACGCATTTCGGCTCCGAGCGACCGTCGGTGATGTAATTGGCCACCACGGCCTGGGTGTTGTAGATGGTGAATGCAACCGCGGCTCGCAACGGTTCCCCCTCGTCGCGAACCCCGTTCCGATCCAAATCGTCAAATGCCGACAGACAAATGGCCGCTTCAGAAGGGGTGACGCTCGGCTGCGGCGTGGGCGGGGGCAACGTCGCCGTTGGGATGAGATCTTCCGGTGGGATGGCCTCCAACGTGGCGTAGCCGATGATGAGCGGGTCGCCAGGACTGATGATCGAATTCTCGGTCAGGTTGTTAAGAGCCAGCAACTCCGGCAGGCTGATGCCGGCGCGGGCGGCGATACTCCACATCGAATCTCCGGCCTGGACGATGACGATGATCGCGCCCGTTTCGTCCGGTGTGGGCGACACCCAGACGGGCGGCGGGGCGGGATCATCCTGACGCTGAGGCGCGGCCGCGACGCTCAGCAACAGCCCGATTAGCAGGAGCAGGCGCGGCAGCCTAAACCTGGACATAAACAGCTTGCACTCCTTGCCCTTATGGTGCCGGCCGCAGAAGAATCTTGTCATCGATGGCCTGACCCCGGGTATCGAGCACCGGCAGGCGCTCGTTCGTGTCCGACCAGTATAGCCCAATTTTAATCTGGTCGCCCGCCGGATCGAACGGTCGGGGCAGTTGCAAGCGGTGACGCTCCGCAATGACCACGCCCGGCCGCCAGCCCCCGACCGGCCATAATCCCCAACCGATGGGACCGTCATACTGCGTCACGACGCCCTCCGGCCCAACCACGTGCACGAACAAATTGGGCAGGCGGCCGCCGGTTTGGAGCGCCTCGTCCGCCTCCCAACGCAGGGCAACATCGATTTCGTCCGGCGCGATCTGCTCGACCGTGGTGTCGAGCAGTCTAATCAGGCCGTCAAAGTCAGCAGTGGGCGTTGCCTCCTCCGCTCCAGGGGTAATGGCGTAGCGCGTGTAGAGGGAGTAAGGCTCCGGCTCCAAATCGCCGCGCGCCAGAGGGCCGGGAGAGATATCGACGACAACCGGGGGAACAACGGACGCACCAGGGAAATCCAGAGGCTCATACGGCCAGGCGTAAATCGTCACCGGGCCGCCGGATAAATCCGGCAGGCCCTGCCGTCCATCGAAAAGCGCGACCGGCCGTTGGCCCAGCAGAAAGCGCACGGACGGCCAGCCATCGGGAAAGCGCCGGTCGAGAAAGACAGACGATCCGGCATCGACGTCGGCCGCGACGGAGTGGGCCAGTTCGGCCGCGGCCGATTCAAACAAAAAGCCCGTGTCCGGTTGGCGAGCGTAGACGGCATAATCCCGGATGGTCAGCATCGCGCTCCCGACCAGCAGCAGCACGACTGCGGCGCGTCGGGCCGGAATAGGCAGCTTTTTCCAGTCCCACAGGAGCGCCAGCCCGATGGCCGGGAAGAAAACGGCCCCGGGCAACACGCCGACAGCCCGCAGAAAATGAGGCGCGTCCTCAGCCAGGATCGTCGGGCCAAGCATCACCAGTTGCCAGAGCAAGAGGAACGCCGCCGACGGCCGTCGCCAGCGCCACAAACACCAGGATAGTCCGACAAGAAATGGCCCGACCATCAGCCAGTCAAAGACCGGGCGGCCCATCGGGTTATCGCTCTTGAGGACGGCGTCATAAGCGAGCAAGGCGTTATGGCGCAGGATGGCATCGCCACGATAAAGATACATTCCCAGCGCCCGGCCGCTATTGCCCAGCAGCGCGCCGATGGGGTTGCCGCCACTCACCTCCGGGCTGAGGACCGACACCTGCCCGGCGCGGCCGAAAAACAACGACGGGGCGGCGATGAATACGGTGGCCAGCGGCACGATTGCCAATGCCCCACCCAGAATAAACCATAGCGCTCGGCCGTTGTCCCACAGCCGCTCCCCCCGGCCGGTGACGACGAGATAGGCGGCGAACAGCAGCAACAGGAGCGGCGTGAAGCGAACGGCCAGATAGGTGTAGAAGCTGAGACCGTAGACCACGCCCGCCAGAAACCACAGGAAGGCTCGCCGCTCGCGATAGGCCCGCGTGCCCAGCCAGAAGGCCGACGGCAGCAACAGGGCCAGCAGCCCGGCCCGCAGTCCGATACGACCGAGATGGACGGGCCACAACGTGACGGCCCAAAGAAAGGCGGCCAGCATGCCGACCGTGCGGCCGAACCACGCTCGGCCGAGCAGGTAGGTCGGGATGGTCGCCAATGCGCCGATGATTGCCGCGGGCAGGCGCAGCGCGAAAGTGGTCTGTCCGAACAGGGCGATAGCGACCGAAACGAGATAGATGTAGAACGGTTCGCGACCGTTATTGGCGGGGAAGAACAAGGCCAAATTGCCGCGCAGAACTTCCAACGCATCAAGGCCGTTGTAGGCCTCATCCCGGTAAGGGCCGGGGGGCCACTCCCCCAACCGGTAGAGACGCAGGCCGGCGGCCAACAGCACCGCCACAAGCAACAAAGCCCATCCCAAGCGGGACAGGCCGTGAATTCGCTCCGAGAAGGACTTCCGCAAGGTTGCCAAAGCTCACGCAGTATAGCAAAATAGCTTATTGCGTCAAAAGCGCTCATCCGTGGATGCAGGGCTTTTCCAAAGTCAGGAAAGGATAAGATAAAGAGAACCACACCTGTTATCATGGGGTGACCAAACCAACCAAACAACAGGGGGTTCTCATGACTGATCATATCACATTGGACAAAACGGTA
>JAGOZU010000098.1 GCA_018058545.1 Promineifilum sp.
TTGGGGGGGCTGAGCAAAAGCCCCATTTTCGCCAGGACGGGATCCGGGCGGGGGAGGAACGGCCAGAAACGGATGCCCTGGTGGGCGGGAAACGGGACCCACCGGGCAGGGGCCGTCCTGGCGGGGTGAGCGCTCCACTGACGGAGGACCGGCGCGATACCATCCTGGCCAAGGTGCCGGAGGCGATCATCCGTGTTCGCCGGACGTTGGACTGGTACAAGGAGGTGTTCGGCCATTTCGACGCCGAGATACGTACGTTCGCCAATTTCCCGTCGTTGTTCATGGGCCTTGTCACGGATGACGGTGAACTAGAGATGTATGACGGCAAGCTGCGCTTCATCGATGCCACCGGCCGCATCATCGCCGACAAGATCGAACCGAATAAGTTTGGAGACTATATCGAGGAGGCTGTCGAGCCGGATTCTTATCTCAAGTCGCCCTATTACAAGGCGCTGGGTTATCCGGACGGCATCTATCGCGTCGGTCCGCTGGCCCGTCTGAATCTCATCGACCGCATTGGCACGCCGATGGCCGATGAGGAGTGGGCTGAGTTTCGCATGCTGGAACGTGGAGCGTCGCTCAGCTCCTTCCAGTATCACTATGCCCGGCTCATCGAGATGCTCTACTGTGTCGAGAAGATCGATAAGCTGCTGAATTCACCCGATATCCTGAGCGACCACATTCGCGCCAAGGCCGACCCCAATAGCCTGGAAGGCATCGGTGTCAGCGAGGCCCCGCGCGGCACGCTGATGCATCATTACAAGATCGACCGTCAGGGTATGATGGTTTGGGCCAATCTGATCATCGCTACCGGCCACAACAGCCTGGCGATGAACAAGGGGGTCTATCAGGTGGCGCGCTACTTCGTGCATGGTGAGAAGATCGAGGAAGGTATGCTTAACCGGGTCGAAGCCGTCATTCGCACCTTCGATCCCTGCCTTAGCTGTTCAACCCATGCCTTCGGCCAAATGCCGCTCCGAATCGAGTTGCGCTCGCCGGATGGCGAATTGCTGGATGAAGTACGTCAAGGTTAAGGTTTTGAGTTGATGGGGCGTGCTTGACGAAGAAGCATGCCCCTTGGACTTTCGGCTGCCATGGGCGATAAAACCAAATTTCTCATCCTTGGCTATGGCAACCCTCTCTGCGGCGATGACGCGGCCGGATGGCACGTGATCGAGGCGCTGGACGGCCTGGTTCCCGATGAGACGGCCGTAGCCATTCACCAGTTGACGCCGGAGTGGGCCGAGCCGATTAGCGCCGCCGAACAAGTCATCTTTGTCGATGCTGCTATAGGCGATGTACCGGGGGAGGTGCGCTGTTTTCCCATCTGGCCGGCCATGGCCCATCCTGGCTCGCACCAAATTACTCCGGATGGTATCCTGTCGATGGCCGCCGATTTGTTCGGCCGCTGTCCTCCGGCCCATATGGTGACTATTACCGGTGGTTCTTTCGAGATTTCGGAATCATTGACGCCGGCGGTCGCTGCGGCCGTTCCTCAGGCTCTGGGGTGTATTCACGACCTGCTCGATCAGATTGATGCGAGTTCCTGAATTTTGTTTAGCCAGTCTCCCCGAATCATCTCTCCGGCCTGTGCCTTTCTATTGCATGGTTGGGCCGGCAATAAAAACGCCGGGATGCAAAGCGCGATCCCGGCGTCGTTCCAATAAGTTGGATTGATTGACTGATTAGCCGCCCAAAAACTCTTCCAGATTGGCCTTGCTGATGCGATAGGACGAGCCGATCTTCCTGGCCTTCAACTCCCCGGCCTCGATGGCCGATACCACGTCAGGTAACGACACCTGCAGGAACTCGGCCGCCTGTTCCGGGGTCATAATGTCCGGCATGGGGAGAGGGGCGCCGGCAGGGGCAGGGGCGGCTGCCGCGGGGGGCGGCGTTCCGGGGACCTGACCGCCCGCGGCAGCTTGCTGCGCGGCTTGTTGCTGCTGAAGCAGTTGTTGCTGCATCAGTTGCTGTTGCTGCATGGCAGCCATACCCATTGCGCCGAAACCGACCTCGCTCAACGCGCCGCCGGACGGGTTGCTGGCCGCGGCCATGAGCGCATCGGCCTGCTGCATCTGGACATAGCTGGTGCCATAACCCATGTTGGTGACGACCTTGAGCGAATCGGGGTGCAGCGACAGGTTGATGGCGAAATTAACCAACACCATGCCAATGGCGTCGAACTCTTCCTGCAGAAGGCCGACGAGCAGATCGTTTAGCTCCTTGGTGAAGGATTGCAGCTGAGCAGGGCCTAGACCCTTGGCGATGGCCAACTCGCTTAGCTTATCCTGGATCATGACGGCCAGCATCGGGTCGAGGCGAGTCTTCACTTCCTGGAAGCGTACGCTCGGCCGGAAGGCGTCCATGGCATTAAGGAAGCGCCACGGGTCCTTGACCTTGGTCACGTAGGTACCGTTGCCGACGATGGCGCTGGCCCCCGGCATCCGCTGCGGGTGTTCAACGATGATCGGATTGACTGTGCCCCACTTCAGCGTAAGGTCGGTTGTCTTGACGAAATAGACATCGGCGGTGAACACATTGGCTCCGCCGAACAATCCCGCCTCGAGCAGGTTGGTAAGGATCGGCAGGTTCTCGGTCGTCAGGGTATGGCGACCGGGGGTGAATGTCCCCATAGCCTCGCCGCCGCGCACGAATACCGCGATCTCGCCCGGGTTGACGATGAGTTGCGAGCCGAGCTTGATGTCGCCCAACCCCTCGCGGGGGAACTTCTGGATGACTTCGTCTCGCTGCCAGCTTTCTACTGCGACGCGATCAAATATCTTGGGCATTGTTGAAAATCCTCCTATCGTTTTACTTGATCCCGTTCAGGACTTCCTGACGGGAGTTAAATGTAGCGTTGGCTTCCAGCAATGTGGATGTCAGCGCGTCGAGCGAGCCTTGCAGATTGCCGCCATCGGCGACCGCCTTGGAAAGAGCATCAACCTCGGCTCCGATCTGATCGGCGTGGTTGAGCATCTGCTCATCGAACGAATAGAGTCGGGCCAGATCCTCCTCATCAACCTTGACGGCCGAGAAGAAGCCCGCATAGCCCACCGGTGCATCCTTGATTTTGCCGATGAGACCCATCATCAAATTATCTGCTCGCCCCATCTGTTCCGCGTACTCCATCGCCATAACGATGTCGCGGCCGACCGCCCGAAAAGCGGAACTGTAATCCAGCCTAATCTGCTCCAGACGGCCGGTGATTGTGTCGCGCAACAACTGGTCGGCTTCCCTTCGCTTGCCGCGCTCCATGTAGCCTCTGAGGCCGGGGAGCTTGCCGAGCAAATTTTGCAATGTGCCGGTGTCCCCCACTATCTTTTCGTAAAACCCTTCTACTTTGTCGACCATTTTCTTATTGCACTCCTTCATCAACATGTGTGGCTTCGACGTATGTTCGATTCCAGTCGAAAAACCAGCGATACTTTATACCCAAAGAGTTCCCTTGGTTGCAAGCCGATATGCCGTCTGCTCGCATGTCAGGGCAGGAAATATTCCGTCCCACAAAAAGGGCAACGAATCACGCCCTTGCCTGCCAATTCCAGCTGGCCGTTGCAGCTCTTGCAACGGTCGAGGGTTCGCAACTCACTGGCCTCGCTGGAGTAAAGTGTTCCCTCGGGCCAATTGATATAGCCGCTATAGAGACCCATGTTGACCAGTTCGTAGATCATACCCTTGACCTCGTCACGGCTCGACTGTAAATCGATGGCCAAATCGGCGATATTGACTTGTCCGTGGGCCTTGATCATGCCCAGCATCTTGCGCTGTTTGGCGGCCGATTCGGCGATGCCCGCCTCTTTCTTGCCGCGCATGAGAATAAACGTGCCGATAGCCAATTGTGGCAGCACCAGCACCAGGAAGCCAAGCACCATGCCCAGTGTGGCTGCTCCGGAAGTCAGGCTGCCTTCGCTCCGGTAGACGGACATCAGAAAAATGATGATGCCGCCCACGACGAGGCCGCCGATGATCAGGATAATTCCCAACGTCTTTCCCATAACCATATACCCTTTCTGACTTGCGATCCCAACGATCGGAATCAACCAAAACCGGATGAACCACCGCCGCCCGACGAGCCGCCGCTAAACCCGCCGCTGAAGCCGCCACCGCTGAAACCACCGCCGGAGCGGCTGCCGCCAGTACTGGATGGCGGCGGTGTGCTCCTCAGCACGTTTGACGTGTTATTTAACATGCGCGTCAACCCGGCAGACATACCCGCCAGCCCACCTGTTAACCCACCAGAAACGTCGTTCAGGTTGGGCATGCCGCCGCCAGAACTTCCGCTTGTCCCGGATGAGGGGCGCGATCCACTTGCCATACCGCCGCCCATCGTATTGACTCGCGGATATGGCATGTACCATGGCGGCATTGAAGCGGTCGATGATTGTGAAAAGGTATTGATGTAGGACCTTTCCATCCCGAACGCGACGGCATAGGGCAGATATTTGTCAAATATCTCTTCGGCACCCTCGATGTCGGTGTATTGTTTGATGTTCTTCAGGTATGTTTTGAATGCGTTCCACTTGGCGGCCGACTCCGCGCCCTTGGCGGTTTTTCTGGGCATGAATCGCGCAGCGATGAGTATCGCGAGACCGATCAGGGGGAAGGTGAATAGTGGGAAGCAAATGTATCCTGCTGCCGGAGGGAACAGAACGCCTATCATAAATGACATGATGACGCCAAGCACCCCCACGATGATTCCCAAGGCGATATAGCGATTGCGAACTGAGGATGGTTTCGCCGGCAGATAACCTTCTGCGATCAGTTCGTCCATGATCATATTACGCAAGTGGGGGATCTTGGTGGAGAATTTGTATTTCAGGTCCGACAGTTTGCGGTTGTCCCCGGCGCCGAAGATGTCCGTTAGAAATTTCGTTTCAAAAGGTCTCAGGTCGCTAGTCGATTTAACCGTTCGCGAAAAGGAGTGATCCTTTTTCTCGTCCTCTTCCATCGTCAGATAGCCGCGACTGGCCAGATGGGTTAAGGTTGAGATGACATCCTGCATATCAACACGTTCGTCGATCAACGATCCAGCCATAGCCGGCGGCAACTCGTCCGGCGGTTCGGCGAGGTAATCAGGAACGACGATGCCTAATTTTGGATCACGTCCGCGTGCGTACCACAGTGCGATGACCGCCAGAGGCCCGGCGACCAACAGGAAGAGCGATACGGAGATAAGCCCAAGGCCGACCGCGTCGCTCACTTCCTCATCTCTCTGCCATTTAGACTGTTCGATCGCCAGCAACCCGTGGGGAAACTGAACCCGAACGTCCAGCTTATCGCCGGAAATGACGGCCTGTCGAGTTTCGAACGTGATGATCCGCCCGTCCTCGCTGACGTTGATATCAAGCCCATCCGTTTGATAATTATTCAAATAGGCGGCGACGAGGTACTCATTGGTGTCGAAATATCTTTGCGGGGCGACGCCTTCAGGCAGGGTGATGGTGATGCGGCTGCTGCCTACTGTGGCGGGATGATCGCTGGGGATGACCGTCCAGAACAGCTGATCGCCCGATCCCTCTTCGGCCGTTCCTGTGCGGATAGCGCCGTGGACAGTGTAGGCGAAGGTATAGGTATGGGTTCCCAGGGCCGGCTCGAAATACCAGTTGATGAAAGCCTCATTCCCTTCTTCACGGACTTCAAATGTTCCATACCCGTTGAGCGAAGATTCCTCGAAAACGCGGTTGCCTTCACGGACGCTCACATTGCTGATGCCGTCGTTATTGCCAAAAGACCCAATGGGTATGCTGCGGAAGCCATAGGTGAAAGGTGCGCCCTGAAAATCCAGGGTTTGAGTTTCGGTGACGCCGATGCTGCCGTCTTCATTGACGACAATATCGATGTCCCAGTTAAGCCACTGAAATGTTTTTGTTTGTGCCAGGGCGGGAGAGGCGAAAATGACAAGTGAGAGCAATGAGAACAGAAAAATGAGAATCAGGGGTTTTTGTCGCATTTGAATGGGTGGATTGTGTTCGGTCATTTTGTGTCGCCTTAATGACTGTGATCCTATTTTCGAAGGGGAATCAACGGTATTATAAACGAAATTTAGCTATTTGCCGCTTAATTATCTGCCAGTCGGCGGCTGATGATAGTCTCCAGCCGCCCCGATTTCCTCAACTGGTCCAAAGATGTGTTGATATTCTTCATTAGCGTTCCATCATCTATACGTAAGGCGATGGCATAAGGTTCCGAGACGACCGGTTTTTCCAGCAGGATCAGTCCGGTTGCATCGTTGGCCGGATCGTTGATGTAGAGCAGCCCGCTGACCCGGTCGACCAGCGCGGCGTCGGCGTCCCCTGATGCAACGGCCGCCAGCGCTTCCGCCACACTGCCGTGCGTCTGCACCTCCAGACCGTCTATACGACTCTCCCAATCACGAGCCGCGACATGGCCTAACGCGCCCAGTTCGACGGCCAGGGTGCGGCCGCGCAGGTCGGTCATCGCGCCGATACCGGTAGTTGCCGGCGCAACCAGGAATTGGCCCGCGTCAAAGTAGGCATCAGAATAAGCGACATCTTTTGTCCGTTCCGGCATGATGACCAGGGCCGACACGAGGGCGTCTACCTGCCCGGTTGTGAGGGCGTCATAGAGACCGTCGTAGCCGAAGTATGAGAATTGAACGTCCAACCCTATCGACTCGCCCAGGGCGCGCGCCAAGTCGATATCGATACCCTCGACGGTTTCTCCTTTCGCCAGGGCGAATGGCGGGAATGTGGGATCGACGCCGACACGCAACACGCCCGATTCCTGGATGCGCGCCCATGAATCGCGATTCTTCCCGCAGCCTGTGCTGAGGATCAGGGAGATCCCAAACAACAGCAACAAAACGGTCGCGCCAGTAATATTCAATCGTTGTCGTCTATTGACCTGCATATTCCTTCAGTGCCTCATAGATCGGTTTGGCAACGAATTCAGGCGTCACCAGCGTGTAATAATCGGGATAGCTGCGGGTTGGGGCTGGATAGCGAAAAGCCCAGATGGCCAGTGCCTTCACGTAGGGCCAGTTTGCGGCCGCGTAGTTCAGCGCATCAAGGGTGTATTCGATCCGTTGCGCGGGTCGCACGGCCATTGACCAGCGTGGATGATCATTCCATCCCGCTTCCGTCACGTACATCGGTGTGGCCTCATCTCCGAACTCCACCATGATCGCCCTCAACAGTTCGATCCGGCGAAAGTTCAGGATATCCTCACCCGGTTCTGCATCCGCGGGGAATGTCAGCCCGTAGGCATGGACGGCCAACCCGTCGAAGTAGTCGGCCGCGCCCGCCTCGTACATGCCCTGCAGATACACCAGGTCATTAGTTGCCCAAGGCGAACCTTCCGGCTCCAGCGTGGGAGCCAGCGCCCCTGCCAGAATCGTGATATCGGGATTGGCCGCCTTGACTGCCGGATAGACGACGCGCAACAAGTCGACATAATCTTCCGGAGTTGTGATCCGATAACCCCACTCGAAACTGAGGTTTGGCTCGTTGCCGATGATCAGATAATCGACGGTTCCCCGGTACCGTGCGGCAAAGGCGGCGGCAAACGCCGCAAATTCATCATAGCTATCCCTGTCAAGATAGGTCAGGGGTGTGTCCTTCGGCCGCGCCCATTCCGGTGTGTAGCCGAGCCTAGCGATCACCTTCAGCCCGTTGGCTTTGGCATGGCCCACGACCAGGTCAGGATGTTCCCAGGCTATGAGGCCATCCTCGGCCTGATAGTAGGCCCAGGGGAAGAACTCCACGATCCACGAGGCACCCATCTCCCGCACCATCTGCAGCGTGCGCTGGATCTTCCATTCTTCTACCTCATCCGTCAGCCTCGTATGAACCCCCATGATGGGTTTGTTCGTGACAACTTCGACCGGCGGCCCAAAGGTGATGCGTGACGGCGTGGGCTGCAGGAGACTTAGGATGATGGCGATGCCCAGCAAGCGCAGTCCGATGCCAAAAGAGAGTCTTATGTGTGCGGGGGCGAGTTGATTCCGGCTCATCATAGGCACACTCATTATAAGACTCGGCCAACGTTGATCCAGAAATATCAACGCAGGATTCATAATGGAATAGGTGATCGACCATAGACGGGTATAATTACGCCTCAGGCGTCGGGCCGGGCCAGGTTCGTCGCTCACGGAGATTGCTAATGCGCGTATTCATCACCGGCGCGACGGGTTTTGCCGGGTCACATCTGGTCGATCTATTGCTGGCTGGAGGTCATGACGTCCTGGCTCTGGTGCACGAAGCCACCAGTCATCAGGGATTGCCGCAGCACGTGCGGGTGCGACCGGTTATCGGCGATCTGCTGGATCCCGATGGACTGGCCGCAACCGTGAGTCAGGCCCGCCCGGATGTCATCTTTCATCTGGCCGGGCAGGCTTATCCGGCTCGCTCGTGGCTGGAACCGGCGCAGACCATTGCCGTCAACACCGGCGGCACGGCGAACCTGTTGCGTGCCGCGGCTGAATTTGGCCGGCCTCGCGTCGTCGTTGTCACAAGTGCTGAGATCTATGGCCCTATCTCCTCCGAAGATCTGCCGCTGACGGAGAGGACGAAAGCGCACCCGCGCCATCCGTATGGCGTCAGCAAGCTGGCCGCCGGGGAACTGACGCGAGCTTATTGGGAGCGATATGGGTTACCGGTCATTGAGGCGCGGCCGTTCAACCACATTGGCCCACGACAGGCGCCCGGCTTTGTCGTCCCCGATTTCGCCTCCCAACTCGTTGCCATCCGTTTGGGGCAGAGCGCCCCTGTCATCCGCGTCGGCAATCTGGAACCTCAGCGCGATTTCACTGATGTGCGCGATGTAGCTGCCGCCTATCTGCGGTTGGCCGAGGCTGGACGACCGGGAGAGCCTTATCTGATCTGCTCCGGCCGCCCAATCTCCGTGCGTACTTTACTGGAGACGCTCATCGTCATCAATGGTGTCGATGTGGAAGTCGCCATCGACGAGCGGCGCGTGAATCCCAGCGATATTCCTTGCCTCTATGGTAGCTACGGGAAGATCGAGGCCGATACCGGCTGGCGACCACAAATTTCCCTGCAGCAATCGCTGACCGATGCCCTGGCAGATTGGGAAGCCCGCCTGCACAACTCCTGAACCTGTCGTGGCTAAAGATAAGGAACGGCTCGATATCCTTCTGGTGGAGCGCGGCTTGGCCGAAACACGTACCCGCGCTCGGGCCTACATCATGGCCGGTGAAGTAACCGTCGACGGCCGATTAATCGACAAGGCGGGCACGGCCGTGCTTCGCGACGCTCAAATCGAGCTAAAAACGCCCATGCCCTATGTCGGCCGTGGCGGCTACAAGCTTGCCGGGGCGCTTGATGCATTCAGCATCGAGGTTGAGGGTCTGACATGCGCTGATGTTGGCGCGTGTACGGGCGGTTTTACCGATGTCTTGCTCCAGAGGGGCGCGGCACAAGTGTTCGCCATCGACGTCGGTCAGGGCCAACTCGATTGGAAGCTGCGCCGGGATGAGCGAGTGATCGTCATGGAACGCACGAATGCCCGCTATCTGGATACGCTGGCCAATCCTGTCGATCTGGTTGTCATCGATGTGTCGTTCATTTCGCTGAGGCTCATCCTTCCGGCGGTGCAAAAGTGGCTTGCGCCAGCGGCCGATGTCATCGCTCTGATCAAGCCCCAATTCGAGGCTGGACCGGAGTCCGTCGGCAAGGGCGGCGTCATCCGTGATCCGGCCGTCCACCGCATGGTATTGACCGACATGTCAGGTTGGTGCGTTGCCGAGGGCTGGCGTGTCATGGGGCTGATACCATCTCCCATTCAGGGTGCGGACGGCAATATCGAATTTCTTGTCTGGCTGCAGCAGGGGGAGCAAACGAGGCCGTTATCCGACCTGATTGATGAGGCGATGCGCTAGGTATCGGTGCGTTGTTACCTTGACAGCCACCCGTTACCCGAAACAAACCGACACCCACCAGTCCCGTTACTCAAATCCTCCATTTTGTTATACTTAGGCCCATGGATCAAAGCAGGATACGCAATTTTTGTATCATCGCCCATATCGACCACGGCAAGTCGACCCTGGCTGATCGTCTGTTGCAAGCGACCGGGACCATTTCCGATCGTGAGATGCAGGCCCAGGTGCTCGACAGCATGGACATCGAGCGGGAGAAGGGCGTCACGATCAAGGCTTCGGCCGTACGCATGAACTATCGCGCCAATGACGGCGAGACTTATGAGATGAACCTGATCGATACTCCTGGCCATGTCGACTTTGCTTATGAGGTTAGCCGGGCTTTGCAGGGTTGCGAGGGAGCCATCCTTGTGGTCGATGCCACGCAGGGAATCGAAGCCCAGACCCTGGCCAACCTTTACATGGCCGTGGAAGCCGATTTGGAGTTGCTGCCCGTCGTCAACAAGATCGATTTGCCCGCGGCCGCGCCGGAGGATGTGGCCGAGGAAGTGGAGAATATCACTGGTATCCCCGCTGAGGACGTCATCCCGATCAGCGCCAAGACCGGCGTCAACATCGAAGAGGTGCTTGAGGCCATCGTGCGTAAGGTGCCGCCGCCGAAAGGTGAGCGCGATGCACCCTTGAGAGCGCTCGTCTTCGATTCCCATTATGATTCCTACAAGGGCGTCATCGCCTATGTTCGTGTATTTGAAGGCGCTGTCCGCAACCGGCAGTTGATCAAGATGATGTCCAATGATGTGGTTGTTGAACCCATTGAGATCGGCATCTTTAACCCGGGCATGATTCCCGTGGACGAATTGACCGCCGGGGAAGTTGGTTATATCGCTACCGGCTTGAAGACAGTCCGCGAATGTCGTGTGGGCGACACCATCACCACGCGCGACAAACCGGCGACTGAGCCTCTCCACGGCTACAAGGCCGTCAAGCCGATGGTCTACGCCGGCCTCTACCCCAGCGATGGCGAGGATTATCCACTGCTGAAGGAGGCCCTCGAGCGGCTGCAACTGAATGATGCCTCACTGGTATACGAGCCGGAGACATCCAGCGCGCTCAATTTTGGCTTTCGTTGCGGCTTTTTAGGGCTGTTTCATATGGAGATTGTCCAGGAGCGGCTTGAACGTGAGTATGATCTGGACCTCGTTGCTACGGCGCCCAGTGTAGAGTATGAGGTCGTCATGGCCGGCACCGATGAAGTACGTTTCATCGAGAGTCCGGCGGATCTGCCCGATGAATCCGCCATCGACGAGATTCGCGAACCATGGATGCGCGTCCAGATCTTTACGCCCGAAGAGTTCTATGGCACGGTCATGGACCTGGCTCGCAAGCGGCGTGGCGAGTTCATTAAGCAGGAAAATCCGGCTCCCGGCCGTGTGGTGCTTCATTACTACCTGCCGTTGGCCGAGATGATCATCGATTTTTACGACAAGCTAAAGAGCGGAACCCGAGGCTATGCCTCGATGGATTATGAATTCGATAGCTATCGTGCCTCCGATTTGGTCAAGCTGGAAGTGCTGGTGGCCAAGACGCCGGTCGACGCGCTGGCGATGATCGTCCATGCCGATGACGCCTACCACCGCGGGCAGCGTCTCGTCACCGAATTGAAAAACCTCATCCCTCGCCAGATGTATGAGGTGCCGATTCAGGCAGCGACGGGCAAGCGCGTGATCAGTCGGGCCAATGTTAAGGCGTTACGAAAGGACGTTCTGGCAAAATGCTATGGTGGCGATATTACCCGGAAGAAGAAACTCCTGGAGAAGCAAAAGAAGGGTAAGAAGCGCATGAAGATGATCGGCAATGTTGAAGTGCCCCAGGAAGCATTTATGGCGGTGTTAAAGCTGGGAGAAGATTAGCCCCGGCGGTCTGCATCTGTCTGCGTTGCTTTGTTTCCACCCCATCGAGAGGTTCGCTCATGATAAGCGTTAATCACGCATGCCCGGGTTGCGGCTCGGCCGAAATGCATGTTTTCTACAAAGTGGCCAATGTCCCGGTCAACAGCGTGCTTCTGGTGACGAGTCGCGAAGAGGCATTGAATTTCCAGACCGGCGACATCACCCTGGCTGTTTGCCCGGCCTGCGGCTTCATCTCCAATATCACCTTTGACGAGGTGTTGACCCAATATACGGCTCGATACGAGGCCACCCAGGGGTATTCGCCCACTTTCAATAAATTCCACCGGGAGCTGGCTCAGGACCTCATCGATCGTTACGACCTGCATGGCAAGGACATCATCGAGATCGGTTGCGACAAAGGCGATTTCATCACCATGTTGTGTGAGATGGGTGACAATCGCGGGACAGGGTTTGACCCGGCCTATGTCCCCGGTCGCCATCCCAGCCCCGCGGCCGACCGTCTGACGTTCATTCCCGATTTCTATTCCGAGAAGTACGCCAACTACCATGCCGATTTCATCTGTTGCAAGATGACCCTGGAACATATCCCTGACGTGGGTGACTTCATCGCCACCGTCCGTCGTTCAATTGGCGAGCGCGGCGATACCATTGTCTTCTTCCAGATTCCCAATGCCCGTTATGTCCTGGGCGACATAGCCTTCTGGGATATCTATTATGAACATTGTTCCTACTTCACCAAAGGCTCGCTGGCTCGCCTGTTCAGAGCCAACGGGTTCGAGGTCAGGGATTTGTGGACAGCCTACGACGATCAATACCTGATGATTGAGGCGCGTCCTACGGATGGCGCGTCGATCGCCGAATCGCTTCCCGATGAGGAAACTCCGGTGCAGACGATGGAGTTGGTCGAGTATTTTGTTGAGCGCTATGAAGAAAAGCGTGACGAATGGCGGCGCGAATTGGCGCGCATCAAGTCGACCGGCCGGAAGGCTGTGCTGTGGGGGGGGGGCTCCAAGGGGGTTGCCTTCCTGACGACCCTCGGCCAGACTCTGGCGGATATCGCCTGTGCCGTCGATATTAATCCCATCAAGACCGGCACCTTCATGGCCGGAACCGGACAGGAGATCGTTGCGCCGTTATTTCTGAAGACATATCGCCCGGATGTGGTCATCATCATGAACCCCGTCT
>JAGOZU010000099.1 GCA_018058545.1 Promineifilum sp.
CCAGGTTTTCCAGGTAGGTTCGATCGCTGTCACTGAGGTGAACATGTTCCTTTTTCATGCCGCCAGCGTACCGCTCTTTTATACCTGGCGCAATACTTTGAGTTAAATTATGTTACAGAGTATTTAATCTCCCTGGCACGACGAATTATTCAATTAAATCAATTATTTCAATTTATTCCGGGAGGAGGGGGCCGGTTGTTGGCGTTCATCATCGATCCCCCGGTTGCACAGAGACGGCCGTTCGACTATACTTTATCGGACATATTGACAGGCGTTGATCGAGACGAGTAGGCGGGCACGGTACGCCCAGCGAGCCTGAGACGGTGCAAGTCAGGCGCGAACCCCCAGCCGAAAATCCCTCGGGAGCCGCCAGCCGAAAGGCCGTGAGCCGAGTAGACCTGGCCGGATTCACCCCACGTTAGCGGGGTTGCGGCATTGGGGAATCCCTCCCCGACGATGCCGGAACGAGAGCCGGGCCGGCGCGCCCGGAAACTGGGTGGTACCACGGAGACAGTTCGCCTTCGTCCCAATGGGGATGAAGGCGTTTTTTATTGGCGGACAGGAATAGAAACGGGATTTCTTGAAGAGGTTGAGCGGATGACCGACTTGCTTTATGTGATGGATTCCTATGTGAAGGAATTCGATGCAGCCGTCGTCGAACAGGTCGAGGGTGGCGTGGTGCTGGATCGCACCGCGTTCTACCCCGGCGGCGGCGGCCAGCCATACGACACCGGGACGCTGAGCGACGGCGCCACGACCTGGCCCGTGACCGCCGTAAAAAAGGTCGACGGCCGCCTGATTCACTTCATCACCGGCGATCTGCCCGCGGTCGGGGCGATGGTTCGCGGCGCTCTCGATTGGGAGCGACGCTACGCCCTCATGCGCACTCACACCGCGATGCACATCCTGTGCGGCGTCGTCTTTCGCGACTATGGCGCGCAGGTGACCGGCGGCAACATGGACCCGCTGCAGGGGCGCATGGACTTCGAGTTCGAGACGATGCGCCACGAACTTGTCGATGCCATCGAGGCGGCGGTCAACGTCGAGGTCGCCGCGGCCCACCCCGTCCGCGTGCGCATCCTGCCGCGCGAGGAGGCCTTCCAGATCCCTGACCTGATCCGCACCAAGATCAACCTGCTGCCGCCCGGCATCAGCGAGGTGCGGACGGTGGAACTGGTCGGTTTGGACTTGCAGGCCGACGGCGGGACTCACGTGGCCAATACATCCGAGGTCGGCCGCATCCGCATCACTGACTATAAGAGCAAGGGGAAGATCAACAAGCGGATCTACCTGGAACTGGATTAATCGAACGGCAAGGAACGATCGAGTTGGGAAACCATGCGCACCATCATCCACGAACAACCCTATGAGCGGCCGCTGTCGGCCGGGCGACTGCGCTATGAGCGCGACGGCGTGCCCACCGGCGCGGTCGAATCGTGGCGGCTGACGAACGCCGTCGACGGCTTTCGCTTCCTGCGCGTGGATCTGGACGCGCGCGAAGCCGCCTCGGGTCGTTCCTGGCTCTATCATGTGACCCTCAACCCGGTCGGCCGCCCGGAACAAATCAAGTACCGCTTCTGGGGCGACGGGCAGGAGGCATCCGGCACGGCCGTGTGGGACCAGGGCGATATTGTCGCCACGCGCGAAGTCAACGGCACGGCCTGGCAGGACACGGCACGGGGCGCTGCCTTCTGGTTCCCGGCCGGCACCGGTCTGGCTCTGCTGGCCTGGAGCGCCGGCGAAACCCGGGGCGTCACCATTGAGACCGACACGAGCGACCCAGCGCGGCTCATGGCCCTGAACGAGACGCCTGTCGCCATCGAGTGGGGCGAATCGGCCGTGGAGCCGGTCGCCGATGACTATCTAACCGTGAAGCCGCTGACCGTCGCCTGGCGCGACCAGCGTCGGACTGTCTGGCTCGATCCGGAAAATCGGCCGCTGCGGTTGCGGCGGGACGACGGGTTAACGGCCGTGGCTGAGCGCCTGGTGCGATATCGCTGACATCTGATTGAACGATTAGGAGAAGAAGACATGGGATTCAGGGAAGTATCCAACAAGGTCGATTTTGTGGCCCTGGAACGAGAGATGCTCGAATTCTGGCACGAGACGGACGCGTTCAACGAACTGCGCCGGTTGCGCGCCGGTACCGAGGCCGAACACGGCACCTTCAGCTTCATCGACGGGCCGATCACCGCCAACAATCCGATGGGGATTCATCACGCCTGGGGACGCACCTACAAGGACTTGTACCAGCGTTATCAGGCCATGCAGGGCAAGAACCTGCGCTGGCAGAACGGCTTCGATTGCCAGGGCCTGTGGGTGGAGGTCAACGCCGAGAAGGAGCTGGGCTTCCGCAACAAGCGCGACATCGAACTCATGGGGCTGGCGGAGTTCGTCAAGTTCTGCAAGGCGCGCGTATTGCGCTATGCCGCCGTCCAGACCGAGCAGTCCAAACGGCTCGGCTACTGGATGGACTGGAATGATCCCGACGAACTGCGGCGGCTGGGCGAACTGCTGAACGCCGATCCCAATCAGGTCATCACCGTCGAGGGACCACGCGGCCCAGTCACCGACACCGTCGAGCAGATCGTCGCTCGTCTGGGTCTGGCTGAATTGGGCGGCTCCTATTTCACCTTCAGCAATGAGAACAACTATCTCATCTGGGAGTTCATCAAGGCCTGTGATGACCACGGCTGGGTCTATAAGGGCAAGGACGTCATGCCCTGGTGCACCCGCTGCGGCACGGCCATCAGCCAGCACGAGATCGTCACCGACGGCTATTTCGACGTCACCCATGAATCCGTCTTCGTGCGCTTCCCGCTCGTCGGCCGCGAGAACGAGGCCCTGCTCGTCTGGACCACGACGCCGTGGACGCTGACCAGCAACGTCGCCGCGGCCGTCGGCCCCGATCTGGATTACGTGAAGGTTCGATCCGAGGACGGATGGATCTATTACTTAGCCGAAGGGGCCATGAAGAACACGCTGATCGGCAAGAACAACGAGGTCATCGGCCGCCTGAAGGGGGCCGAGATGGTCGGCTGGAATTACACCGGGCCGTTTGACGAGCTGGATCGCCCTCGCGAGGCGTTCGCGGAGGCGGCCTATACCCATCGCGTCATCCCCTGGGAAGATGTCGGCGCCGAGGAAGGCACGGGCATCGTCCACATCGCGCCGGGTTGCGGCGCCGAGGACTTCGGACTTAGCAAGGAGTACGGCCTGCCGGTGATCGCCCCGCTGAACGAAGACGGCGTCTACCTCGACGGCTTCGACTGGCTGACGGGCCGCGATGTCATGGGAGTGGCCGACGACATCTTCAACAGCCTGCGCGATAAGGGCGTGCTCTATCGCAAGCAGCGCTACACCCATCGCTATCCCCACTGCTGGCGCTGCGGCTCCGAACTGGTCTACCGGCTGGTGGATGAATGGTTCATCAGCATGGGCCAGACCTTCGACAAACCACGCGGGGAGGTGACAGCCGAGGAAAAGGCGGCCAACCTGCGCTATCAGATCATGGATCGCGTCGACGGAGCCACCTGGTATCCCTCGTTCGGCTACGACCGCGAACTGGACTGGCTGCGCAACATGCACGACTGGATGATCAGCAAGAAGCGCTACTACGGCCTGGCCTTGCCCATCTGGGAGTGCAACGAGTGCGGCCATTTCACCGTGATCGGCAACGAAAACGAACTGCGCGAGCGGGCCGTCGAGGGGTGGGAGACGTTCGAAGGCCACACCCCCCACCGGCCCTACATCGACGCGGTGAAGATCGCCTGTCCCCAATGCGGGGCCAAAGCCGGCCGCATCCCCGACGTAGGCAATCCCTGGCTGGATGCGGGCATCGTCCCGTTCAGCACCCTCGAATATCGTCGCGACCGCGCCTTCTGGGAGAAATGGTACCCGGCCGACTGGATCTCGGAGAGTTTCCCCGGCCAGTTCCGCAACTGGTTCTATAGCGTTCTGGCCCAGAGCACCGTGCTGAGCGACAAACCGCCGTTCCTGAACCTGTTCGGCTATGCCACCCTCTTTGCCGAGGACGGCCGTGAGATGCACAAATCCTGGGGCAACTCCATCGAATTCAACGAGGCGGCCGAGAGGATGGGCGCCGACACCATGCGCTGGCTCTACGCCGGCTGCAAGCCGGAGCAAAACCTGCTCTTCGGCTACAATCGCAGCGACGAAACACGCCGCCGCTTCCTCATCCCGTTGTGGAACGTCTACTCGTTCCTCGTCACCTACGCCAACGCCGACGGCTGGACGCCATCGACCCGCTACGGCGAGCATGAAAGCCCGGTGGAGGGCAACGCCCAACTCGACCGGTGGATCGTCGCCCGCCTGAACGAGACCACCGCCGGAGTCCGCGACGCGCTGGATGTCTTTGACGCCGAGCATGCCGTAGCCGATCTGGAGCTTCTGCTGGACGATCTCTCCAACTGGTACGTCCGCCGGTCGCGCCGCCGCTTCTGGAAGAGCGAGGCCGACGCCGACAAATCGGCCGCCTACGCCACGCTCTATCATGTCATGGTCGAATTCATCAAATTGCTGGCCCCGTTCATCCCCTTTACGACCGAGGTTATCTATCAGAACCTCGTGCGTTCCGTCGATACCACCGCGCCGGCCAGCGTTCACCACCACTTTTATCCGCAGGTCGACGAGGCGCAATACGATCGTCGCCTGCTGGACAAGATGCGTCTGGCTATCAACACCGCTGCGCTCGGCCGCTCCGCGCGCGGCTCGGCCGATGTCAAGCTGCGCCAGCCGCTGGCCAAAGCCAAGGTGTTTGTCGGCTCGCAGCAGGAGCGCGACGACCTGCGCGACCTGGCCGACGTGTTGGCCGAGGAGATCAACGTGAAGGAGATCGAGATCGTCTCCGAGGTCGGCGAACTGGTCAGCTACAAGGTGTTGCCCAATAATCGAACGCTGGGGCCGAAGCTGGGGTCCCTGTTCCCGGCCGTCCGGGGCGCACTGGCCGCCCTCGATCAGGCCGCGGCCGCCGCGACCCTGCAATCCGGCGAAACGCTGGAGTTGGTCATCGACGGCAAGACCGTCGGCCTGAGCGGTGATGACGTCCTCGTGCAGACCGAGCCACTGGGTGGGCTGGCCGTCGCCGGGGAAAAGGGCGTGACCGTCGCCGTCGATCCCCATCTGACGCCGGAACTGGTGCAGGAAGGCTACGCCCGCGATTTGGTACGCGCCGTCAACAACATGAGGAAGGAAGCCGGGTATGACATCTCCGACCGCATCGAGTTGGGGTATGATGCGACGGGGGACGTCGCCGCCACGCTGGTCAATTTCGCCGCCTTCATCGGCGGGGAGACGCTGGCCGTCCGGCTCATGGATGGAGAACTGTCCGACGCCGATTTCCGGCAGACCGTCACCGTCGGCGAGCAGCAGGTCAACTTGGCCCTGCGCAAGGTCGAGGGCTGAGGCTCGGATGAGCGTCGCGGGTCGAGTGGCCCGCGACGCTCGCCATCGGATGTGCCTTTTCCGGCGCGGCTTGCTATTATTGCGACCATATGCGTCGCACGCTTGTTCCCATTCTGTTCATGATCATGCTGGCGGTTTTGGCCGCCGGCGGTTGGGCTGCCGATCACGCTTCGGGTCAGGGAACCGATCCCCTCATCATCGTGGATCCTCCGGGGGATTGGCTTGAGCAGGGGATCAAGGTCACCGACCTGGTCCCGGTCCCGCGGGGGCCGGACGCCGAACCGGCCGCCGACCAATGTGGCCAGGCCACGCCCCTCAACCTCTCCTTCACCCATACCGCCGACGGCAGCGGCACAACCACCAACAATTTCACCCAGGAAGCAACCGATCCCGCCCTGGCATGTATGTTTGGCGTGCCGACAACCTTGCAGGGATATCGCACCGCCTGGTACTCCCTGACGCCGGGTAGCACGGGCATCGTGACCATCACCACCGAGGGGACCGAGTACGACACCGTCCTCGCCGTCTTTGCCGGGGGTTGCTCATCGACGGTAGACTTGGCCTGCAGCGATGACTTTCGCAGCTTTCAATCCAGGGTATCCTTTCGCGTCATCCGCGGCCAGACCTACCTGATCGAGGTGGCCGACTACCTGCCGGGCGCGCCGCAAGCGGCGCTGCTGCGATTCTCGGCCGTCATGCACGACGGCGGGACGAGTTGGACCCGGCTCGGAAACCTGCGCTTTGGCGGCGTAAGCCGCCACGCTTTTGCCTCCAATGGCCCCGATATGTACATCATCGGCGGTCAAACGGCGATCGAGAACGGCCAGGGATTGATCCCTGTCATCTCCCAAAAATTCTATCGCTATAGCGTTGTCCATGACCGGTACGATGAACTGGCCGATCTCCCCGGCTCCGGCGTTTCGAATACCACGGCCGTCTACCTGAACGGCAAGATATACGTCCCCGGCGGCTTCAACGGCAATACGTCGGACTATGTTAATGTTCATCTGGCCTACGATCTTGTGGACAACTTTTGGGATCAAATCGCCCCGGTTCCCGCCGGGCTATTGCCCAATGGGAAGATGTTCGCCTGGTCGTCGGCCGTGGCCACGCCCGATCAAACCTCCTATTACGTCACCGGCGGATTGACCAGCCACCCGGCCCTCGACCCCGACGGGGTGGTCATCCCCAATGTCTACCGCTACATTCCCGCGACGAGCCAATGGAGCGCGAGCCAGCCAATGACCACGGCCCGCTACGCCCACACGGCGGCCTGGGTGACCACGGCCAATCGCGGGCTGTGCGTCGCGGGCGGCCTGACCCACGGCGTGGACGATGAGAACGAACCGGTTCTGGTCCTCCTGACCGCCGGCGAGTGCTTCAATCCGGCCAGCGGCGTATGGCAGCCGACCGGCGATCTCAACTTCCCGCGCTATAACGCCGGCAGCGCCATCGGCCCCGACGGCAACTGGTACATTTTCGGCGGGCTGGACGCCAATGGCGGCGTGCCGGAGACGGAGGTATACGACGCCCAATCGAACACCTGGCGCGTCCTGGGCGGCGAGTTTGTTCTGGGCGGCTCGGCGCAAAACCCGGCTCGCGTCTGGCCTCGCGGCGCGTTCTGGGGCAACAACCTGTACGTGTTTGGCGGCAACACCCCGCCCAACGAAAACCGTGTAGTCTCGTCGGCCGAGCGGATGACCTTGGGCGTCGATGCCATGCCGTTGGCCAACCGGATCATGTTCCCCTTGGCCACCATGTCCGGCGCCGAAAATTTCCTGGTCGGCAGCACGCCGTTACACCTGAACGTTCCCGTCGCGGGCAATTTCGTCGAATCGACGCAGTTCTTCAACGGTTATTTCTTTGACTGGCCCACATTCGGCAAAGCCATCGTCCATTTGGTGAATGTCTCCGATCAAAGTAACCTGGTTCTCTCGGTTCTCGATATCCACAAAACCCGGCTCGTCAAGGAATCCGTCCCCATAACGGGTAACGTGACCGTATCGAGGACGCTCCTGCCCGGCCGCTACTTTGTGGTGGTCGAACGGGCGTTCCCCCGCGACATGCCCGACCCCAATCAGGTGTATCAGCTGATTCTCCAAAGGCCATGATCGACATAAGAAAAAGCCTTTTTGAAGCTCTTGAATGATGCCCAAGTCGCGCAGCCGTGCGACCTCTCGTGACCGGATCGATTTATGAAATCTGCCAAGCCCGTTCGTATTTTACATTTTGCCGACGCCCACATCGATATCGCCAACTACGGCCGCCACGATCCCGAATCAGGCCTGCCGGTTCGCGTCGTCGATTTCCTGAAAGCGCTCGACCAGATCGTCGATACGGCCATCGATGAGCAAGTCGATCTGGTCATCTTCGCCGGCGATACCTACAAGGATCGCAATCCCCAGCCGACCTTCCAGCGCGCCTGGGGAGAGCGCATGATGCGCCTGTCGCGGGCGGGCATCCCCACCTTGTTGCTGGTCGGCAATCATGACATCGCCCCGGCCGACAATCGCGCCCACACCCTCCAGGAATACGCCACGCTGGCCGTCCCGAACATCTTCGTCGCCGACCGGCTCAAGGTGTGGCGGCCCGAGGAGTTGGGCGTGCCTGTTCAGGTGATGGCCCTGCCCTGGATCACCCGCAGTCGATTCCTGGCTCGCCACGACATGGCCGGCAAGACCGTCAATCAGATTCATGATCTGATGCTGGACCGCATCAACGAGGCCATCCAGCAGACCCTGGCCAATGAAATCGATCCCGCCCTGCCGCTCATTCTGACCGCCCACGCCAGCATCCACGGCGCGAAATACGGCAGCGAGCGGGCGGTCATGCTGGGCCACGATCTGGCCTTCAGCATGGGGCTGGTCGCCAACCCGCGTTTCGACTACGTCGCCCTGGGCCACATCCACAAGCACCAGTCGCTCAACGGGCAACAACACCCGCCAGTCATCTATTCCGGCTCGATCGAGCGCGTCGACTTCGGCGAGTGGCGCGACCCCAAAGGGTTCGTGCTGGCCGAGGTGACGCGCGGTCACACGGATTGGCGCTTTGTCCCGCTGAAGAGCCGGCCGTTCCATGACAAGCATATTCGCATTTCTGAGGCGGACGGTTTCATGGATAGGGTCATGAGCTACCTGCCCCCGGCCAAGGAGATCACCGGCGCTATTTGTCGGGTTCGACTGGAGTATCCCTACGAGCTGGATGCCCTGCTGGACGAGAAACGCATCCGCGACCACTACGCGGCCGCTCTGGAACTGCGCATCACGAAGGACAGGATCGGCAGCCAACATGCCAAACTGGGCGGCCTCGTGGCCGTCGAAACGCTGGGGCCGCATGCATTGTTGCGGCTCTACTGGCGCACGAAAGGAAAAACCGAAGCCGAGACGGAGGAGCTGCTGGCTCTGGCCAAAACGGTGTTGAATATCCACGCCCCGGATGAGGGCAACGCTCCCCGCCCGGCGGCCTCGATCGAATCATGATCCCGCTACAACTGACTCTGCGCAATTTCCTGTCCTATCGCGACACGGCCGAACTGGACCTGACCGGCATCCATCTGGCCTGCATATCCGGCCTCAACGGTGTGGGAAAATCCACTATTCTTGAAGGCATGACCTGGGCGCTCTTCGGCAAGAGTCGCGTCCGCAGTGATGACGACGTGGTGAACCGCAGCGCGGCCGCCAAGGGAGAGGCCGCGGAGGTGTCCTTCACCTTCGAACTGGAAGGGGCCGTCTATCGGATCATGCGGCGCAAGGCTCCCGGCAAGACGTCCGAGCTGGAGTTCAACGCCCGGGCTTCGGGGGAGGACGGCGATCGTTGGCAGGTGAAAACCGAGGCCAGGATTCGCGAGACCCAGGCCGAGATCGAGAAGCTGCTGCGCATGAATTACGAGGTCTTCACCAACGCCAGCTTTTTGCTGCAAGGAAAGGCGGACGAATTCACGACCAAAACGGCCGACAAGCGCAAGGAGATTCTGGCCGACATCCTGGGCGTCAACCTGTGGGATGAGTACAAGGAACGCGCCACCGAGCGACGCAAGGAAGCCGACAACGAGGCGGCCGATTTTGACCGGCGGATCGCCGAGGTTGAGGCTGAGCTGATCCAGGAGGAGGAGCTGGTTCAGGCGCGGGAAAAAGCCGAGTTGCAGGTTATATCCGTCACCGCCGAACGCGACCGGCAGGATGCGCTCGTGGCCGCCGCCCGCCAGAACAAGGCCATGGCTGAGAGCCAACGGGAATTGCTGGGTCGGACGGCGGCCGACCTGGCCAAACTCGAGGCAGAACTGGAGAGAAATGAAAGCCTGGCCGCACGGCAACGCGCCGAACTGGCCGGTCATCACGCCACGCTGGACCGGCGGGAGGCGATCGCCGCAGCCTTCGAGGCCTGGCAAAAAGCCGGTTCCGAATTGACCGCCTTGCAGGCTTGCGCCGAGGAACACGCCGCCATTAGCCGGGAGATGCATCCCCTCGAACTGGCCATCGCCCGCGCCGAGAGCCGGCTGCAGCAACAGGTGAGAGAGCTGGAGTCCCAACAGGCGAAGGCCGGGCAAGCGGCGGCCGAACTGGCGAACCTCCAGGCCGGTCTGATCGATCATGAAACCCGGCGAAGCGATATTCGGTCGCAGCTGGACAAATTAGCAGAGCAACAGTCCGAATGGCAGGCAGCTCGCGATCGCTTGCAGACGGTGGAGTTCGAGCGTGAGCAAGCCCGGCTGGAGTTGAACCGGCTACAGTCGCGCGCCAAAGAGATCGCCAACTTGGAAGAGGAACGCAAGCAGGTTGAAACAAGCTTGCACGCCGATTCGACTTCTCTGGATAACGCTCGGCTCATCCTGCAGGAGTTGGCCGACAAACGGGAGTCGCTGGAGGCGAAGAGCCGAGAGAAGGCGGCGCTCGATGGCGAAAAGAAACATCTACGAGTCGAAATGGATGACCTCAAGGCTCGCATGACGACGCTGGAAACAGGAGGCGGGGAGAACTGTCCGCTCTGTGGTCAGGCTCTCACGGCCGAGCATCGACGCCACGCCATCGAGCAAATCAATGATGAAGGCACCGAACGCGCCGCGCGATTCCACGAGATCACGGCCCTTCTCAAAACCCTGGAACAAGAAACCGGGGAACTGAATCGCGATCTTCCAGGTCAGAGGGATTGGGAGAAAAAACGGGATGGTCATCAGGCGGCCGTCTTCCGTTTTGAGGAACGGCTGAAGACTATCGACGGCACGATCGCTACCTGGCGCGAGAACGGCGAGGAGGCGAAAGCGGCCGAGCTGGAGAAGAAGCTCGCCGATTCAGGCGAGTCGGCCGAATTGACCGCTCGCATGGCCCATCTCGAGGCCGCGGCCGAGCAGGCCCGCCAACTGGACGAGACGCTCCGGCAGGTCGAGGCGTTGATTACCCGCGACAAGACACGCTGCGAAGACCTGTCGCTCATCCGCGACAAGTGGGAATCTCATGACCGAGCGGCGCTTGAAAGTACCCGGCGCCAACTGGCCGAAGGGGAGTTCGCCGACGAGGAGCGCGCCTCGCTGGCCGAGGTGAACTCCCGGCTGGCGGCCGTCGCCTACGATGTCGCCGCTCACGAGGCCGCCCGCTCCCGGTTGGGCCATCTCGCCAACGCTCCCGTGGAGCATCAGCTGTTCCAGCAGGCTGAGGCGGCCGTCAAACCGCTGGCCGAGAGCCTGGCCGAACTGGAGCGACGCCACGAGATCGATGAGAAACGCGCCGCCGAGCTACATACCCAACGCCAACAAGGTGAGGCGCAACTGCAAGCACTGGTATCCGGCATCGGCGATCTCAATTCGGCCGAAATTGAACTCCGGCGATTGCGCGAAAGCGCCGTCGCCGCCATCAGCGCCGCCGGCGTGGCCCGACAGAAGGTAGACGTCCTCGACGTCCGCCGGGAAGACCGGAAAAAGATAGCCGCTCAAAAGACAGCCCTGATGCATCAGATCGGCCTGCTGCGGCAATTGGAGGATGCTTGCGGCCGCAGGGGCGTCCAGGCGCTCCTCATCGAGTCCGCCCTGCCGGAGATCGAGTCCTACGCCAATGATCTGCTCTACCAGTTGTCGGGCGGCGACATGAATATCCAGTTCGAGACCCAACGGGCGTCCAAGGCCAAAGGGGATAATCCAATCGAGACGCTCGATATCATCATTGGGGACAGTTACGGCGTGCGGCCGTATGAGAACTACAGCGGCGGTGAGAAGTTTCGCGTCAACTTCGCCATTCGCCTGGCTCTGTCGCAGGTGCTGGCCCGAAGGGCGGGAGCGCGGCTGCAGACCCTGGTCATCGATGAAGGTTTCGGCAGCCAGGACCCGGAAGGCAGGCAGCGTCTGGTTGAAGCGATTAACACCGTCCAGGACGAATTCGCCTGCATCCTCGTCATCACCCACATCGACGAGCTGCGCGACAAGTTCCCGGCCCGCATCGACGTGGAGAAGACCACCAACGGTTCCCGCTTTTCCGTCGTGACGATTTAGGGCGATCGACCTTCAGCAAGCGAATGTCAGATTTGGCGGCCACGGCCTACGAGTAAATATACCCCGCCGCGCGCAAGCCGAACTGGATCATGTCGTTGATGGCTTGCTGCCCCTCGTGCTCCTTGCCGGGTGACAGAAGCAGGTTATAAACGATCTCGTCGATCGACCCTGCCAGACCCTCGGCCGTGCGGCGAACATTCTGGGGCACGATCTCCTTGCGATCCAGGGCAGTCGTCAGGGTGCGCTGCCAGAGACGAATGAGCTTCTCGCGATACTCCGACCGTCGTTCAGCCAGCGACGGCAGCGAACCCATGCCGCCGACCAACAGCAACTGTACGACCGCCGGTTCATAGAAGGCTACATTGACATAAGCACGAATCACCGCGTCCACTTTGGCTGCGAATGCGGTCTGGCTGTTCAACGCCTGATCCAGGGCCTGGAGCATGAAGGCCGCCGTCTCTTCAAACAGATGGTCGAAGAGGGTCTCCTTGTCGGGAAAATAGAAGTAGAATGTGCCGACGGCAACGTCGGCCGCGGCGACGATGTCGCGCACCGTGGCCGCGTGATACCCTTTCTCGGCAAACACGCGCACCGCCGCCTGCATCATGGCGGTGCGTTTGGCGTCTTTTTTGCGTCGTGTGTTTTCGGTGCTCCGATATGGCATAATGTCAATCAATCATACAGAATGATGAGAGGAGTCGCAACGTGATGCCGCGCCTGTCAATCGACAAGCAAGGGGCCGAACCCACCTACAGGCAGGTCTACGACCAGATGCGCGTCGCCATCCTGTCCGGCGAGCTTGCGCCGGGGGCGCGCTTGCCGGCCAGCCGTGCACTGGCGCGCGAGGCGGCCGTGGCCCGCATCACCATCGTCCGTGCCTATGGGCAACTGGAAGCCGAGGGCTTTGTCGAAAGCCGCGCCGGATCGGGGACCTATGTCGCCTCCGGCG
>JAGOZU010000169.1 GCA_018058545.1 Promineifilum sp.
GATCTACGCTATCCCGGCTATCTGCTGCTGGCGACCACCGAGGAAAACGTGGCCGAGTTTCGGCGCAACATCGCGCTGCAACACAGCTTGGGCGTGCCCACGGAATGGCTGGAGGCTGAAGAGGTTCGCCGGCGCATCCCGCAAGTTAGGACCGATGACGTGCTGGCCGCCACCTATCATGGCGGGGACGGCTTGGCCGATCCCAACGGGGTCGTGGCCGGATATATCAGCGCCGGGCGCCGGCTGGGTGTGCGGGCTTTCACTGACGCGGCGGTGACGGGCATCGAGGTCACGAACGGCCGCGTGACGGCCGTGAACACGCCGCTCGGCCGAATCGCCTGCCAGACAGTTGTAAACGCCGCCGGTCCCTGGGCCGGTTTGGTCGGCAAAATGGCCGGCGTGCCCATCCCCATCACACCCGTCCGTCGCCAGATCGTGACGACCTCGCCTCTGCCCAAACTGGACCCGAACTTCCCCTTTGTCATCGACTTCGCCCACAGCCTCTACTTTCACCGCGAAGGTGAGGGCTTGCTGACCGGGATGTCGAATCCCAACCAGCCCGCCGGGTTCGACGAGAGCGTCGACGATGATTGGGAATTGGTTCATCTGGAGGCGGCTGTCGAGCGGTTGCCTCTGTTGGCCAAGGCCGGTCTGCAAGCTCATTGGGCGGGTCTCTATGAGGTGACGCCGGATGCACATCCGATCATCGGCCGCGTGCCCGATCTGGAGGGCTTTATCGTGGTCGCCGGGTATTCCGGTCATGGCTTCATGCACGGCCCGATCGCCGGTTTGCTGGTGACGGAAATGATCCTCGACGGCCGCGCCCACACACTCGATATCAGCGAGTTGGCCTACGAACGGTTCGCCGCCGGTCGCCTTGCCCACGAATATAACGTCATCTAGGGCTACAGGAGCCGGTTCGCTAATGCCTGCCGCCCGCGCGGCTATCGCCTGATTTGTGTGTAATCGGTGAAATATGGCGCTCCACCTCTGCCGATCCGGCCAAAATCGGTATACTTGCGCCGTGGCCCAAAATAATGGCCGCCATCTATCCGGTTAACCTGTGCAAGCTGTGAAATTCTGGCTTTCCCTCCAACGAATAATCATCATCCTGATTATCATGGCGATGACGGCGCTGGTCGCCTGCAATGGGTCGTCCGAGACGGAGGTTGGCGAAGTCGCCCCGACCGCCACCGTCCCCGTCGCCGTGACGGCCGATCTGCCGGTCGATGCCGCCGGTGACTTGCTGGTTATCGCCACCGACGCCCCGCTGCCGCCCTACGCCGATTTTGATGTATTCGGTAACGTCATCGGCTTCAATAACGCCGTCGTCGAAGGCATCGCCGAGCGGACCGGTCTCGCATACGAATTCGTCGTCACCCCCAGCGATGGCGTCCTCGATAATATCGCCGCCGGTTCGGCTCGCGACTTCGATGCCGTCATGTCGGCCCTGGTCATCCCTGACATACCGCCACCGGGTATTGCCTTTACCCACCCCTATCTGGAAGTCGGGCAAGTTCTGGCCGTCCTTGTTGACGACAAGACAGTCAACGGCGCGGCCGACATCCAGCCGGGGATGGCCGTCGGCGTGCTGAAGGACAGCGCGGGCCAGGACGCGGCGGCGGCTTTGGGCATTGCCGAGTCGGATCTATTCGCCACCTACGATCGGCCGTCGCAACTCTTCCAGGCGCTCATCGACGAGGTCATTGATGTGGTCATCGTCGACAGCTATATCGCCGAATATTTCTCGCGCAGCTTCCCTGAGCAGGTGCGCATCGCCGGCGGCGAGGGGCGAGAGGCTTGGCTTGATCACCGCGCCTATGGTATCGCCGTGGCCGCCGACAACGCCGAACTTCTTGACACACTCAACTCGGCCATTGACGGTTTGCGCGAGGCAGGGGCGCTGGACGAGCTGACCGTCTCCTGGCTCATCTCCGAGGCTGATCCTGCGGCGGCCGTCGATCCCGGCGAATCTCGCGTCGGCACACCCACCACTGAGTTGTTCATCGGCGTGGTGGGCCAATTCTCCGATATGGATCCGGCCTCGCTGATGACCGATTTCGTCAGTTGGGAGGTCAAGACCAATACGATGAGCGGCCTCTATCGCTTTAATCCAGACAATCAACTGGAGCCGCTGCTGGCCTCGGCGCTGCCTTCCGTCTCCGGGGACAAGCTGGAATATACCATCCCGCTGCGTGCAGGTTTGCGTTTTCCCGATGGCAGCGAATTCACGGCTGATGATGTCAAATGGTCGCTCAATCGCGCGGCCGGACTGGGGAACTTCCTCGTCAATACCTATCTCAAGGACAGCAATGGCGATCATTTCGCCGACGAAGATGCGGTGCAGGTCATCGACCCGACGACGGTCAAGATCATCCTGAAGGAGCCGACCGGCTATTTCCCCGCGATTCTGGCTGTGCCGCCCTTCTTCCCCATCAGCAGCGACTGCTATTCCGAAGCCGGAGACCCCGGCAGCACGTGCGGCGCGATTGGCCCATACACCATCGTGAGTTGGGAACTCAACGATCGCCTGCGTCTGCGCGCCAACCCCGACTGGCCAGGCGAGCCGAAACCGGCTTTCGTGAATATTACGATAAAATTCTACACCGATGCCGGTTCGATGCGACGCTCGCTGGTCGAGTTCCGCTCGGTGGATCTGGCCTGGACGGGGTTGATGTTCCATGATTATGTTGAGTTGTCCGGACTGGACGAGAACGGCGACGGCACGGCGGATTACACCGGCTGGCAAGGCAGCAACACCTTCAAGAGCTACATCATCTTCGAGCAAGGGACCGAACCGTGGGATAGCGAGCGGGTGCGACAGGCGGCCGCGCTGGCCATCGACCACGATGCCCTGGCCGCGCTGTTTGGTGGGGCGCGCCTGCCGCTCCTTAGCCCGGTTCCCGATACTATCCCCGGGCATCTGCCCACTTTCCCCGCGCGTGATCTGGACGCGGCCCGGGCGCTGTTGCGCGCCGAGGGCTACACCGAGGCCACGAAATTGCCGATCACGCTGTGGTACGTCAACGACGGCCGCTACAGCCCGTTGGAAGATACCTACGCCGCGACCATCAAGACCCAACTGGAGGAGACCAATATTTTCCAGGTGGAGACGGCCGGGGCGAGCTGGGACGAGTTCCGCCTGCAGATCTCGCAGTGCAGCTTTCCCATGTACCTGATCGGTTGGCCCTCTCCGGGACAGCCGACGATTTACCTCGATGCTACCAGTTGGACGGACTTCTTCGTCACCAACACCAACCGGGTTTTTTGCTCCAACTATGAGAGCGACAAGATGGCCAAACTGGTGGCGGAGGCGCGAGCGGAAGTGGAGGAAGGGCCGCGACTGGAGCTATACGGCCAGATTCAGACGCTTTGGGCCAAGGAGTTGCCGACCCTGCCGCTAACCCAGGAGCCTCGACGGGCCGTCTCGTTGACGACTATCGGCGGCGTTCGCGTCGACGCGCTGGGTTTAATGCACTACGAATGGCTGACGAAAGAGGGGACTGAGTAGGCCTAGCGTCCGGCCGCTCATTTTTCCTGTTGCTCTCGCTTTTTGGCGCGTCGCCCCACCAGGCGTTCCGTGCCGTTCATGACGCGCTTGATGTTCGGTCGTAGCGCCCAAGTGACGACGAGACCCGCGGCGATGCTGCCCGCCAGATAGGCGGCCGTCGTGTCGATGCCCATGAAATAACGCACAGCGAAGGCCACGATCGTCACCGCGGCCATGCTCAGCGAAGCCACCGAAGCCATGCCCACGAAGTAGAGCATGCCGCCCATGACCACGAAAGCGATAGGCAACACCCACGGCCAGATGGCGGTTGACCAGCCGACATTAGGCCCCGTCCCCGCCCCGCCACCGAACTTGAGGAAGATTGACCAGTTGTGGCCGATGACCGAGAACACGCCGGCTGTCGCCTGCGCCCAGGGCAATGCGGTCGGGCCGAGCGCGCTGCCC
>JAGOZU010000170.1 GCA_018058545.1 Promineifilum sp.
AGGCGTATCGCTCGAAGATCGTGCGGGAGCATAGCGAGTGGTCGGGCGAGGGGCCGCTGGATGTGTACCTGCTGCCGGTGTTGCTCAACATGATAGCGACGGGCAACATGACCAGCCAGCCGACCACACCGGGCGGCGCGACGAATTCACGACAGTGGACATTCAAGCCGGCGATCACGTCCAACGATCTGAAGACGGCGACGATCTACTGGGGTGATCGCAATGTGCAGATGTTCGAGGGGCGGTTTGGGACTATCGACGAGTTGACCATCTCGGCCGATGCGGCCGGGACGGACGGTTCGACGATGAGCGCGAGCGGCCGCACGCAGATGCAGGACTTCGATACATACACGATCACGGGGATCACGAAGGCGAGCACGGCGGTGGTGACAACTTCGGCGGCGCACGGGTTGGCGGCGGGGGCGAAGGTGCGGATCGTTGGTGTGGCGGGCATGACCGAGGTCAATGACAAGGTCTATACCGTGGCTGCCCCCAGCGGTTCGACGTTCAGCCTGGCCGGTACTGATTCAACGGCTTATACAACCTATGACTCCGGTGGCGAGGTGCAGAAGGTCGCGCCGGTGTTTCCGAGCATCCTGTCGGCTCCGCTCATTTCCGGCGCAGGGATGCAGATGTGGCTCGATACCGGCGGCGACAGCATCGGGACGACTGAAATCAGTGGGCGGCTTATCTCGGCCGAGCATACGATCCCGGCCAATTACGCCTACAAGCATCTGGCTGTTGGGCCGACGGGCGCGAAGACGTATCAGCGGGTCGGTCGCGGCAAGCGGTCGATCACGACCAAGGTGACGCTGGAACTGCTTGATTTGGAGCAATACAACCTGTTTATTCAGGATGCGAACTGCAAGCTGCGAATCCGTCATAATGGTGACCTGATCGAAACCGGCTTTTACCATTTTGTGGAGGTCGATACCTACGGGCCGCTGCACTTCACCGATTGGGGCGAACTGGAAGGGACCAACCGGACCATCACGCTGGAAGTGCAGAGCCAGTATGACGCGACGCTGGGAGCGGACTGGCGGGTTCTGGTGCAGAACGACCGGACGGTGCTCTAGGCGACGGGGGCGCCGCAACGGCGCACAACGACAATTGATTTACGCGGCACACCCGCCGCGTATCGCGACGTGAAACAATGACACACGCCGCTTTGGGAGGGCCACGCCGCTTCGGGAAGGGATGGCCTTTCTGAGGCGGCGTTTCGCTTTTCAAGGAGACACACGTAAATGGGCATTTTGGTAGATCGCAACACACCGCCGGTGGCCGTGCGGTTTGGGAACGAACCCGACGACGGGTTGGAAGTCAACACGATATATGTCAAGGCCAGGTTCAGCCTGAGCGACACAGTTCAGATTGAGGAGGCGTCTTACCGGCTGGAATTCGCGCGGACGGATGACGGGAAGGCAGACGAGTCGCAGGCGCTGCGGGTTCCCGTGTCGCCTATCGGGCAGATGATCGCCACGTTGCGGCACGCGGTCGTGAAGTGGGAAGGGCCGTTGTTCGAGGGGATCCGCTACCGTCGGCCGATCTGGGACGACATCGACCCGGCCGAGTGCGAGTGGTGGATTCGACTGGTGCACGGGCGGATCAATGAACTGAACGCGCCGCGGACAGATGACCCCAAGGCGGCCAAGGCAGCGAAAAGCCCAAACGGGGAAGAGTAGCCGACCCGCGCGCGCTGTATGTGGAGCGCGTGGAGAACCGCTGGTTCGCGCGGTTGCAGGGGGTCAAGGGGGTTGACGTGGCCTGTGGGGAGTTCGATCTCTATGTGGTGATGGCCACGCGCTACCGGTGGACGCCTGAAGAGGTGAACGCGCTTGACCCGCAGTTCCTTGAGGAGTTGCTGGCATTTCAGCGGGCCGAGGGACGGCACAACGAGAAGGAGCGCAAGGACGCGGAACGGAAAACCCGCAGATAGGAAACTATGAGCGCCGAACTGAAAATCATCGCCAGACTTCAGGATGACGCCTCGCGTGGTATTCACGCGCTTCGGGGCGAGGTCGAAGGGCTGGGCGACTCGGGGGCTATCGCGGCCAAGGGGGTGCAGAGTGTTCAGGCTGTGGGGGTGGCGGCGATTGCGGCCGTTGGGGTGGCGGCTGTGGCGGCGGGAGCGGCTATTGCGAGCAGTATCGGGGTGGCGGCCGATTTTCAGGACGCGGTGACGTTGCTGGCTATTGCGGCCAAGGGCGCGGGGGAGTCATTTGGTTCGATGCGCGACGCGGCGATGGCGGTGGGGGCGGATACCTCGCTGGTGGGGGTGAGCGCGGCGGGGGCGGCCGAGGCGATGACGACGCTGTACAAAGCCGGCTTGACGACAGGTGAGATTTTCGGTGATCTGAACGGCTATTTGGCGGGGAACGTTGAGTTGAGCGGCGCGCTGCGAGCGGCGATTGACGGGGCGGCGGCGTCGGAACTGAGTATGGCACAGGCGGCCGACCTGGCGGCGATTACACTGGCGACCTTCGGCAGCGAGATGAAGACGACAGAGGAGCGGGCGGCGTTTGTGAATATGGCCATGAACAATTATGTTCAGGCGGCCGACGCATCGATGGCGTCGGTAGCGGATCTGGCGGCGGCGATGCAGACGATCGGGCCGACGGCGGCGCAGTTCGGATTTTCGTTGCAAGACACCAACACGGCGCTGGCTATTTTGAGCACGCGAGGGATCAAGGGGGCCGAGGCGGGGACGGCGCTCAAGTCGATGCTCAATAATTTGATGTCCACCACTCCGGGCACCACCAAGGCGCTGAACGAGTTGGGGGTGAGCATCTATAATGCCGACGGCACGATGCGGCAGTTGCCGCAGATTATCGGTGATCTGAGCCAGGCGCTCTATGGAATGAACGAGAGCACGGTTATGGTCGGCGGCCGGACGGCGGAGCAGAACCATCAACTGGAGTTGGCGCAGAAGTCGTATGCTCAGGCGACTGATGCGATCTACAAGCATAACGCGGGACTCAAGACGCTGACGGACGCGCAACTGGCGAAGTACATCAGCCAGCAGTCGGCTGCCAACGCGGAGATTCAGCGGCTGGAGGCTATTACCGGGAAGGCGACGACGGCCACCTCGCAACTCACTGAGGAGCAGCGCAACCAGTATATCGCGACGTTGGCCGGCAGTTACGGCATGAAGGCGATGGCGTCCTTGCTGATGGAGGGCACCGAGGGCTGGACGGCGATGGAGAAGGCCATCGCGGCGGCGGCGACGATTCAGGAGGTGGCGCGAGCGAGGACGGAGACGTTCAGCGGGGCGATGGAGGCGCTGGACGGGGTGATCGAGACGATCCGCATCGGCATCGGGTCGGCGTTTTTGCCTGTCTTGACGGCGCTGGCCAGGACGTTTGCGGATCTGGCGGCGGCGGGCTTGCCGATGATCGTGGATTCGTTTGAGGCTTTCGGCGGGGCGCTGGCGTCGTTTTTCGATGCGATCATGGACGGCACGCCGGTCATCACGGCCTTTGCCGATTCCGTCGCCGGGATGGCCGAGATGTTGGGGATGCCGGCCAAGCAGGCGGCGACGCTGCAGGGGCAGATTGGGGGGGTTCTGACGGCCGTGGGGAATGTGCTGGGGTCGATTGCGCAGGCGATTACGTCGTTTGTGTCGTGGAAGGATGTGTTGCTGGCGCTGGGGATCGCCATTGCGAGTGTGGTCATTCCGGTTCTCTGGGGAATCATCCAGGTTGTGGCGCCTATCGTGCTGGCGTTCGGCGCGCTGGTGTTGGCGATTGCGGCCGTGCGGACGGCGTTTGAGACGAATTTTCTGGGCATCCAGACGCTGGCGCTTAACCTCTGGGGGG
>JAGOZU010000100.1 GCA_018058545.1 Promineifilum sp.
CCCTGGCGCTCCATCGGGTCACGCCCATCCTGCTTGGAAACGTGGCTTCATCGGACACTCAGTTGATAGAGACCATCGCCGAAGTATTAGCCGGGAACGATTCGGTTGACAAGGCCCTCCTACGACGTGCCACAGCCGTGGTCGAGCAGGTAATGGGATCCGAAGCAACACTGACGGTCGAGGAGAATGACCAGACGGCGACACGCCTTTATCAGGCCCTTGAAATCACCATCCCTCAGGAAGTCTTACTGGCGCTGGGTATCAGCCTGGCATCACTGGCCGGTGCCGGAGCAATTCGAACCAATCAGGCAGCGCGAGAGGACGGTCGCGCCCAGGATGTAGCCGCGGCCCGCACGGAGGCGGCACGCGAACACGCGAATGAAACTCAGGCAGCGGTAACGTCGATGGAAAGGGATCGCTCCACATTGGAGGCGATGTCCGCCGATGGATTGGAGTCAATGAGCGAGGGAGCCGCGATCGACCAAGCGGCTATGGGCGAGATCAACGCACGACTGGCACGCATGGAGGCGGAACTAAGGACGACGCGCAACGATGCCGACCGGGCCGCCCGACGAGCGGCCGAATTGGAAGCTGCTCAGCAAACGGCCATCGGCGAACTGCACACCCACCCTACTCTGGCCGAAGCTCGTTGGAGCGACATGGTACGCGGCGACACCATCGCCAATTTCCAGTTCGCCGATTTAGGCAAGATTCAGATGTTCTTCATCACAATCGCCTTGGTTCTCGCCTATGCAATGCTGGTATGGTCGATCCTGAGCATGCCACAGGCGGCGCAGGTATTTCATCTCGTACCCTCGGTGCGGCTACCGGAGTTCTCGCAAAGCTTTGTGACGCTTTTGGGCATCTCCCATGCGGGCTACCTGGCCACAAAACCCACGATCCAATGAGCGGACTATTCTTCCCCAATCCGGCGTATTAAATCGATAACTTCGCCGACTTGGCTGACTCGATAGATCCGGCCCGGTAAATCAGAGGGGATGTCTACAAGATCATACGCCCACGTCAACGCATCGGGCACGTAAACCGCCCGGCCACCAAGCGTCGCCACCGGCAGGATATCGCTCCGGGGGCTATTCCCTATCATGACAAATCGCTCCGGAGCCACCTTATACCTCGCCAGGATCTCGCGGTAAATTTCAGGTGTCTTGTCGGCCACCACCTCTACCCCTGCAAAATAACGACCCAGGCCTGACCTGACGACCTTGTCTCGCTGGTGCAACAAGTCTCCCTTGGTGATGAGTAACAACGGGTAATCGATCGAAAGAGCGGCCAGCGTCGCCTCTACCTCGTCGATGAGCCGGATGTCGGCTGAGACCATCTCGCGCGAGATATCCAACAGGCGGCCGACCTCCTTTCCGGTAACGTGGCCCCCGGTGACCTCTACGGCAGTCTCGATAAGCGACAGGATAAAACTGGTGATGCCGAAACCATAATAGGGCAGATTGCGCATCTCGGTCTCATGGACGACATGCATCAGTTCATCGGAATTGGCACCATACGGTCGCAGAAGCTCATCGAACTGCCGGCGAGCCTCGCGATAGAGATGTTCGGTGTGCCAGAGCGTATCGTCAGCGTCGAACGCGATCAGTTGAATCATGGCCGAGTATTGTATTGCAGGAACTCTCATATGGAAACGGTTAACGCCGTGACTTCCACATGCAGATCGATCCATAGTATGCTATCCTCCCCTCTGAAAAACCAGCCTCAGAGGCCAATCTTGCAGGAGTTTACGGACTAAATATGACCCAAGAGCTATTTGATGATTTGCGCGAATTTGCCGACTACGCCGCCGCCAACGCACAAGAAAAATATCTGTCCATCTACTTGTTGGTCGATCCATCCCATTCGGAAAACCAGAGTCAAATCCCGGCCTGGCACATCTATCTGAAAAACGCCATCGCTGATATCGAGGCAAGCCTCGACTCCACTCAGACCAAGCAGTGGAAGAACGTGCGCCTCAGCGATACCGACCCCAACAAGGATTGGGCGCGTATCCGCAAACGTTTGGACAAGTACCTCACCAGTTACCGGCCGGAAGGCAAGACACTGGCCTTATTCATCAGCCCCAGCAGTGAATATCGTTTCGAGTTGCCGGTGCAATTGTCGAACGTCCATCACTTCGGTAAACCCCACATTCAGGAGTTCCTATGGGCAGTGGATGAGTACGAGGCACATATGGTGGTGTTGCTTGCCGAGGATGAGGCCCGGGTGCTACAGATCGGCCTGGATCGCACGGCGACAGATGCGACCGTCATCGCCGACCAACATTGGCTACGCCGGCAGCGCAAGGCGGCCCACGCCGCCAATATCGAATCACGCCAGGATGAACTGAGCCGGCGATTTATCCAATCGATCGCCAAAGATGCCAACAAATATTTCCTGGGGCACCCCGATATCGAGCGGGTTATCCTGGGTGGCGATCAGCGGCTGGCCAACGCCGTACTGGGGGCGGTACATCCGTCGGTCCAGGAGAAGGTTATCGCCGTCCTGTCCATTCCGGTAGAAGCACCGGCGCATGTGATCGCCAGTCGCATCCGCGAAACGGCCGAGCAGCACGAACGCGAGTATGAAGACGCGCTGGTAGCCGAAGTAATCGGCCAGGCCAAGGCTCGCGGTCGCGGCGCGACGGGTACGGTGGCCGTTGGCCGCGCGCTGGATCGCTCCGCCGTTCGCCTGCTGGCCCTGCCCTATCCGGCCGATGAGGCGCTGGAACCAATGCTGCTGCAGGCAGTGCGACAGGGCAGCCAGGTCGAGTTTCTGCATGGCGACGCATCGTCTCGTGCCGCAGAAGCCGGCGGCATCATCGCCCAACTGTATTACGCCGTCAACTAAACACCAAGGGACGAAGCTTGAATTTCCATCAAGCTTCGTCCCTTCATCATTTGGCCGGAATTGTCGGAGCCTTACGGGCTGCCGACGATAAACGGCAATAGTATTGAGCGAACGGCCGCCTGGAAGGTTTGCCAATAGCCGCTCATCAGTGTGTAACTGCCTCCTGTCGCCTGCCCGGCAACCGGTTGGCCGACCGTGCTCAGCATCGTGTATGAACCACCGCTCATGGTTTGGCCACCGCTGGCAATGACCTGCCAGCTTAGACTATTGGCGGCCGGAGCGGCCGGCTCCAGCGCCAGAGCGGCCACGACTGCGCCGGCAAACACCAGCGCCGCAACCAGCAGCACAATCAGCGCCAAGCGTTTCCATTTGTGCATGGCTCTGCCTCCTACTGTCCACCGAGCATGACCCAGACCATGCCGCCGGCATCCACGCCACTGAGAGCGCGGGCGAAGCCGGCGCCGGTCGCCTCCTCCGCGCCATCCGGGCCGGCCGACAGATTTGCTCCGGGTTGCAATCCTGTGCCGGCCGCGCGAGCCTGTACCAGACCCTGCACCGCCACCGACAGATAGTCGCCGGCCGCGGCCGCGCCGTCGGTCGGGTCAAAGCCGCCAGTCCTCATACCGTTGACGTCGCCCACCGGCTGCCGGGTCATCGCGCCGGATGCCACGCCGATGACGGCGTCGCCGGGACCACTCGCCCGGCGTACTTGCATCACCGGCGTGCCGAGGTCGGGATCTACGATCACATTCTCAACAGCCACAAAGTCTCCGGGACGGATGGGCGCATCGCCCGCGTTTTGAGCCACATAGGACATGACACAACCCGTGCAACTGCCGTTGACCCAAATGCCATTCAGACCGTCAAAAATCGCATCAAAAAAACTCGACGCTCCCTTAACATACATTCCGCGATAGTCGGCCGACTTGATGATGGCCCCATACGTGCTTCCATCGGCCAGCGCCTGTACGGCTGCGGTAATATCACTGTCGCCGTCGGTCGCCGCGGCCGTGTTAATCGCTATCAGGCCGTTGCCGCCGTCGGCTGAAGCGTCGGTATTCGCAACCAGCAACGCCGCGCCACTGTTAGCCCGACCATTATACGTACGGTCGCGCTTCTCCGCGCCCTGAACGACAGCTCCGGACGCCAGGGAAAAGGCATAGGGTGAGCCTTGCAAACGCTGGCGGGGAGTCAACACCTGACCGTTAATGGTCACCTGCAGCCATGTAGGCCGGTCAAAGATGGTTGGATCGATTCTGCTTGCCGGCTCCGATAGACCGATCGACGTTGTGAACAATCCGTCCTTCACCTGGACATTATCGGTCTCGGTATAGACAGCCGTGCCGCCTGTTTCCGACTGGAAAATCTCGTATTTTATGGGATAGGTGCCGTTAGGAACAGGATTACCGCTGGCGTCAAGCAGGCGTCCCTGATGGCTGAACGTCGGGGTCAGCATGCAGGCAGCCTGGAACAAAACAACGAGGAAAACGGTCGTCAGTAACGACCACTGGATGGATCGACGGGGGAAAAACATGGGATAAACCTCCTCAACTTGGTTTCTGTGACATTATTCATCATCGTTGATTCGGGTTAGGGCGGATCACATAGGTACCTCCTCTATCGTTATATTGGCTCCCATGCGATACCAGTATAGACGGGACATCAAGCGGGTGTCAACCCACCAGTCCGGCGAATTTGAATATTTTGAGGGGAATTCGACCGTCAGGTTAGATCCGGCGCTCTAGATCAGGCCTGACTACCAGAGTTCAGGCTCTTCGATATAGACTCGATCGTCCTCGATCTTTACCCGATAGGTGGGGATGGGATCCGTAGCCGGCAAACGAGTCACCTTGCCCGTACGAATGTCGAAGCGAGCACCATGCCGCGGGCACTCGATCTGGTAGTCGAGCACGTCGCCATCTTCCAATCGGCCGCCATCGTGAGTGCAGAGGTCGGCTATGCAGAAGAACTCCCCATCGACATTGAGCACAATGACGGATTCTTCCTCAAAATCATAATGCAAGCGAGACCCGGCCGGTATATCTTCGACGCGGGCAACGGGGATCATATTAGTCATGAGAACGCATAGTTCCTGGGTCGGGAATACCATAAGCCCCGGCCTTAAGTACTTTAAGGGAGAGAAGGGCGCATTTGACGCGGGCCATGCTTAGCGGAACGCCGATCATTTCCAGCAGTTCTTCGCTGGTGAAAGCCTTGACCTCATCGAGGGTCTTGCCCTTAATCTCTTCAGTGAGAAGGGACGCGGAGGCTTGGCTAATGGCGCAGCCGTCTCCACGCCAGGCGACCTCGGCCACACGGTTTTGATCGTCAAGACGAACATCGATTCGGATGACGTCGCCACACAGAGGATTGTCTTCCTCATAGGAAAAATCAGGGTTTTCGATCTCGCCGTAATTAAGCGGGTTTTCATAGAGATCGATTATCTGCTCGCGATAGATGTTTGCGTCCATAGGTGCCCCTCACGAGTGGTTGATGCCGGAGTTCATTACCCTAGTCTAAACACGGAACGCGCGTGATGCAACGCCGACGTCAGTCGATCGACTTCCTCGAACGTCGTATGAACGTAGAAGCTGGCTCGCGCCGAGGCGCCAATACCCAGTCGCTGATGGAGCGGCATGGCGCAATGATGACCGGCGCGAATGGCGATGCCTTCCTTGTCGAGTATCTCAGCGATGTCATGAGGGTGAAGGCCGTCCAGGGTGAAGGCAGCCAATCCACCATGTTGCGAGCCGCGGGGCCCAAGAATATTAATGCCGGGCACATCACTCAACGACTCAAGCGCATAGCCGGTGACGGCGCGCTCATGTTCATGGACGGCTTCCATACCGATTGAGGACAGGTAATCGACGGCCGCGCCTAACCCGATGGCTTCGGCGATACGCGGCGTGCCGGCCTCGAACTTCCAGGGCAACTCATTCGGGATGAAACCGTCGAACGTCACCCGGCGAATCATATCGCCGCCACCCATGAACGGCGGCATGGCCTCGAGCAACGCCTGCTTGCCGTAGAGGATGCCGATACCTGTCGGCCCACACATCTTGTGGGAGGAGAAGGCCAGGAAATCACAATCCAGGGACTGGACGTCAACGGGCATGTGGGGCACAAGTTGAGCAGCGTCGACCATCGCCAGCGCACCGGCGGCGTGAGCAGCGGCCACCAGCTCGCGCGCCGGAGTGATCGTGCCTGTCACATTGGAAGCGGCCGTAAAGGAGAACAGTTTCGTCCGCTCGGTCAGGAATTCACCCAACCGCTCAATGGCTAACGTGCCATCATTCAGAATAGGCAAGTATCGAAGGACGGCGCCATTCTCCGCGGCCAGAATTTGCCAGGGAACGATGTTGGCGTGATGCTCCAGTTCAGTCAGGAGGATCTCATCGCCGGGGCCGATATTGACTCGTCCCCACGTGTAAGCAACCAGATTGAAGGCCTCGGTAGTGTTGCCAACATAGATGATTTGCTCAGGCGCGGGCGCGTTGATGAAGCGGCCGATCCTTGCCCTCGCTTCTTCATACCCCGTCGTCGCCAGTTCGCTCAGACGATGAACGCCGCGGTGCACGTTAGCATGATAGCGCTGATAATAATCATCCATCGCCTCGATGACAGGCAGGGGCTTTTGCGACGACGCGGCGCTATCGAGATAGACAAGCGGCACGCCGGGATAAACCTCGGTGCTCAGGATTGGGAAGTCGGCTCGAATTCGCTCAACGTCGTACACGATTCACTCACACTTTTGCCCTGGAGGGTCTATTGTTAGGCTCCAGCGGGCCACCCGCCCCATCCAGAAATCACCAATACGGATGTCAGGGTAGCTGGGTTGGGGTGAAACAAGCCGGGGATATGATTCCACACCCCCGGCAATATGATTTAACCTACTTTCTCCAGAATGCGATCGAAGATCCGTGACCGCACCCCTTCAAACGGAATGCGCTGCATGATCGGGTCAAAGAAGCCCTGAATCACCATACGAATTGCGTCTGGCCGCGGGATACCCCGGCTCATCAGGTAGAAGATCTCTTCCTCATCAAGCTTGCCGACGGTCGAGGCATGGGTGCAACGCACATCGTCGGCCTCGATTTCCAGACCCGGAATCGAATCAGCGCGCGCCGTTCGATCGAGCATCAGGTTACGATTCGCCTGGAAGCCATCGATACGCTGGGAATTGGGCAGCGCTTTGATCATACCCTGCCAAACCGAACGCGAGTTGTCCTTCAGCGCCCCCTTATAGAGAAGATCACTGGTGGTGTCGGCCGCGTTGTGGTTCTGCTGGGTGTCGAGATCGATGTGCTGCCGGCCGTTGGTGAAGAAGATTCCGGACATGCGCGCCCACGATCCCGGCGCGTCCAGCTCAGCCGTCTGGAACGCCTTGGTCAGCCGCGTGCCCATGACGCTTGTAATCCAGTCAAGCTTGCCGTTGCGCCCTACCCGACCGCGCTCATGATTGAATTGCCAGACGTTCGTGCCGAAATCCTGCAACGATGCATAGTGCAGGCTGGCTCCGTCGCCGACGATCAACTCGATCGCGCCGTTGTGGAGAGCCTGGCCCTCTCCCTGCGCGGGGGAAGCGTACTCATCGATGAAGGTAGCCTCGGCGTTTGTGTCCAGGACGACCAGGGTATGGGTGAAGGTGCGACCGCCAGTAGCCCACAGGGCGCTATGAAGCGGGGCAGCGGCCGTGGTGTTGCGCGGCACATAGAGGAACACACCACCACGCCAGAACGCACCATGCAGAGCGGCAAATTTGCCTTCATCAGCACGAACGGCCTGGGTCATGAAGTATTTACGCACAAGCTCGCCGTGTTCGCGAACGGCCGTATGCATATCACAGAAGATAACGCCCTGAGCGCGCAATTCATCGCTCAATTCGTATTGCTTAACGAAGCCGTCGACCTCGAAGAGCACGCCGCCGGCGGCATCATCAGTCAACTGCTCGCCCAGATAACCTGGTGCGGGGATGTTGGCCGAGCCGTTGCCGTTAAGCGATATGCCGAACGAATCGAGCTTAAAACGGCGGATATCGGTCCGTCGCCAGGCCTCATCCTGAGTGGTTGGAATGGGCATGGAGGCATAGGCCTCCCAAGCCTTGAGGCGAAGTTCCAGCATCCATTCAGGTTCATCGAGCGATGCCGAAAGTTGAATGACAGCATCGCGGGTAAAGGGAAGCAACTCAGCCAATGCTACCCTCCATTTGAAGTTGAATCAGGCGATTCATTTCGATTGCGTACTCCATCGGCAGTTCCTTGACAAGCGGTTCGATGAAGCCGTTGACGATCATGGCGTTAGCCTCATCCTCGGCTATACCCCGGCTCATCAGATAGAAGACTTGCTCCTCTCCAACCTTGCTAACCGAGGCTTCGTGGCCGATGGTCACATCCTGTTCGTTGATTTCGATGTAAGGATAGGTATCGGAGCGGCTGTGTTCGTCCAGCAAGAGTGCGTCACAGACGACGTTGGACTTGCAATCATTCGCCCCTTCGGCGACCTTCATCATACCACGATAGGAAGCGCGGCCGCCGCCTTTGCTGATAGATTTGGAGATGATCCGGCTGGTCGTATGGGGCGCCATGTGGACAACCTTGCCACCGGCATCCTGATGCTGTCCCTTGCCCGCGAAGGCAATGGAAAGGATTTCGCCATGAGCGCCCTTGCCCATCAGGTAAACGGCCGGGTACTTCATCGTGATCTTGGAGCCAAGGTTGCCGTCCACCCACTCCATCGTCGCGTTTTCGTAGGCCATGGCACGCTTGGTCACCAGGTTGTAGACATTGTTGGACCAGTTCTGGATAGTCGTATAGCGGCAGCGGCCGCCCTTTTTAACGATGATCTCCACGACAGCCGAATGCAGCGAGTCGGAAGAGTAGATCGGCGCGGTGCAGCCCTCGACGTAATGAACATACGCCCCTTCGTCAATGATAATGAGCGTGCGCTCGAATTGACCTGAGTTTTTGGCGTTGATACGAAAATAAGCCTGCAGCGGCATTTCGACGTGGACACCGGGCGGGACGTAGATGAAGCTTCCACCCGACCAGACGGCCGTGTTCAGCGCAGCAAACTTGTTGTCGTTGGGCGGTATGATGCTGCCAAAATACTCCTTGACAAGCTCGGGATACTTGGCCAGGCCGTCGTCCATGCCCAGGAAGATGACACCTTTCTCTTCAAGGTCCTTCTTGATGTTGTGGTAAATAACCTCGGACTCGTATTGCGCGGCAACGCCGGAGAGAAATTTCTGTTCAGCCTGAGGGATACCCAATTTATCAAACGTGTTCTTGATATAGCCGGGCACATCCTCCCAGGAATCTTCCTGTCTCTCGCTCGGCTTGATGTAGTAGTAGATATTATCGAAGTCGATCTCGGACAGATCCGCGCCCCATTCGGGCATCGGCCGGGCCAGAAAGTGGCGGTAAGCCTCAAGGCGAATGTCCAGCATCCATTCAGGCTCACCTTTCATAGCCGACATGGCGCGAATGACGCCTTCGTTCAGTCCGCGCTCGGCCTTGAAGACGTAGTTCTCGACGTCGGAAAAGCCATATTTGGTGGCGTAGTCATCGCGAACACCGGCCAGAAGCTCTTCTTCAGTCATCTTTTCAATTACTTGATCAGCCATTTATGCGACCTCCGCCGTACCATACTTCTCACGCAGCCAATCATAACCGTTCTCTTCCAGATGAAGGGCAAGCTCGGGACCACCGCTCTCAACGATACGGCCGCCCAGCATGATGTGAACCTTGTCGGGCTGGATGTAGTTGAGGATACGCTGATAGTGAGTGATGACCAGCACACCCATGTTGTTCAACTCATGGAGACGTTGAGCGCCTTCGGCCACAATGCGTAAGGCATCGATATCCAGTCCGGAGTCGGTCTCGTCCATGATGGCGATCTTTGGCTCCAGCATGGCCATCTGCAGAATTTCGGCGCGCTTCTTCTCGCCGCCGGAGAATCCTTCGTTAAGATAGCGACCGGCAAACTTCTGATCGATGCCCAGAACATCCATCTTGTTGCGCAGCAGGCGGCGGAACTCAGGGATGGGCATGCCGGTATCTTCGGGATTGGCGGCCTTGCGACGCGAATTAATCGCCTGGCGCAAGAACTTGGCCACGGTCACGCCAGGCACGGCAACGGGGTATTGGAACGCCAGGAAAAGGCCGGCGCGGGAACGTTCGTCCGCTTCCAGCTCGAGTAAGTCCTGGCCATCAAAAAGGGCCTGTCCAGCCGAGGCGTCGTAGTGGGGATGGCCGGCGAGTGTATAAGCCAGCGTGCTCTTTCCGGATCCGTTCGGCCCCATCAGGGCGTGAATTTCCCCCTGTTTCACCGTCAGATCAATCCCCTTTAGGATTCGATTTTCCCCGATATTCACATGGAGATTGTTGATTTCCAATGCAACAGTCATCGTCAAGTATGCTCCTAGAAAGTAATAGGCGGGCTCCCGCCCATGGTGTCACGGTTAGGCAGTCTGATAGCAATATCGGACAGGTAAAATTATAGCATGCCCATTGACACCAGTCAATATTTATGATAATAATGATAATAATAGGGGAAATTGACTACCCCTACCCTGATTGTTATAATTTTCATGGGATACGGGAGCGTTGGAATCGAAAAGACAAGGTCGAGACGCGCTGCTTTTTCCATCATTGATGCAGGTTAATTAGTGGACGATTATACAAGCCGCAGGAAACGCACAACCCGGGAAATTATACTGCACGGCATCAAGCAATCGCCGCAGTCGACCGTTGAGGATTTGGCCGAGATCGCCGATGTCTCTCCCGTTACAGTGCGACATCATCTGAACGCTTTGCTGGCCGAAGGCGCAATTGAGACAACCACGATCCGGCGAAAGGTCGGCCGCCCCTACTATGTCTATTCTTTGAGCCGGCGTGGCCAGGAGCTATTCCCCAGACGTTACGTTCAACTGACCAGCCGCCTCCTCGACGAATTAAAAGATCGATTGCCTCAGGAGGCCATCGGAGAGATATTTGAAGGGGTTGTCGAGACAGTGCTGAATGAACATCGCGGGGAATTTGAGCATCTTCCGGTGGAGGAGCGTCTCGACTATCTGACGGCTTTACTCTCCGAAGAGGGATTTCTCTCCACTTGGGAGCACACGATCGACGGCTACAAGCTGGTGGAGTATAGTTGCCCCTATATGTCCATCGGCAGCACCCATGACGAGGTATGCCAATTTGACAGGCTGCTCATGAGCGGCATCCTGCAATTGACCGTAATTCAGGAGAGCTGCATTTTGCATGGCGCCAACACGTGTCGATTCACCATCGAAAACGGGATGGCAACGACCAAATAGCAGCCTTTTCATCGACCTGAATTAATTGAATAATATAGTTAGAGGATTTGGATGATCGCGAATCAGGAAGAACAGTTGTTGGAATCATTGCGCTCGGTAATCGATCCGGAGATCGGGCTGAACATCGTCGAGTTGGGCTTGGTGCGGAACCTCGACGTTGATGAGGAAAAGGGACATGCCGATATCACCATGATCCTGACCACGCCCTTCTGCCCTTACGGTCCCCAAATAATCGAACAGGTGCGGATTGTCGGCAATCAGGTGATGCCGGGTGGGGTGCACGTTCAGATCGGCACGGAATTGTGGGACCCCTCCATGATGGAGGAAGGCGCAGGGGGCGATTGGGGTCTGTTCTAGCCCAGTTCTCGTTCGGCCACATCGGCCCATCGCGCATTCGTTAGATTAACCAATGCCCCCGTCGGCACTCTCAACTGAATCCCCCGCTTTCCGGCGCTGATGCAGATCTTGTCCTGGGCGCGGGCAGATGAATCGATATAGACGGCAAAGCTCTTATTGAGCAGAGCTACGGCCGAAATCCCACCCACCTGCAAGCCGGTTAACTGTTCCGCCTCGCGATGGGTCGCCATCTTCAGTTTTTTCACGCCTGCAGCGGTCGCCAGCTTCTTCAAGTCCAGGTGGGCATCGGACGGAACCATCACCAGCATCGGCTTTTTCCCGGCTTCAGGCGGCAACACGACCAGTGTCTTGAATACGGCATTCGCCGGGAGTTCAAGGAGCAAAGCGATCTCTTCGGCATCGCGCAATTCATCAGGGTAGGTCAGGACCTCGTAGGGGATTCGCTTGCCGTCCAGGGCACGCATCGCCAAGGTTTTTTCAGTCATGGCATCCGGTCCTGTCGCGCCATGCAAACTGTTATCTCCATCATCTACATCTCCCTAAATGATGATACTATGGGCATATGAGTTGTCAAACCAACCTCCACGTTTTTGCTCCCAGGGCTTTTCCAAAGTCAGGAAAGGATAAGATAAAGAGAACCACACCTGTTATCATGGGGTGACCAAACCAACCAAACAACAGGGGGTTCTCATGACTGATCATATCACATTGGACAAAACGGTA